>CAIXIX010000385.1 GCA_903919615.1 uncultured Chthonomonas sp. | reverse complement strand
CTTACGTGTTACGCGACCGTTCGCCGCTGGGATTGCTCCCCGCTCGACTTGCATTTCTTAGGCACGCCGCAAGCGTTCGTCCTGAGCCAGGATCAAACTCTCCATCAGAATACTGATGTATAAACCGATGACAATAAGATGAAAGACAAGCCCTCAACTTAACGAACATCGGGAATAGTTAAAACAATCCCTGGCTCATCATCACAGCACTGCTGCCGTGATACAAAGTTACATATGGTACGTGTTCGCTTTATTCAACTAAACCCTTGCGGATCCAGTGAACTTGAAACTCAAAAACGTCACACGCGACTCTCAAGGATCAACACCAGCATGCGTTCCAACACTGGGAGCGCACACCGAACTCCAAAGCGAAACCCCGACTTTTCACTCCCCTTTGAGCTCAAAAAAGGTCGCTTTCGCGCCTCTCGTCAACTCGCCAGAACCGGAAACTTCAGGGCTCCATCCCGGAGCCTCAGTAGTATACGCCACGTTCAGCTCAGTGTCAAGGTAGATTCAAAGATAATGTTATGGAATGATTAAATGGGGTTGTAGCGAGTTTCTGTAGGCTTGCAGATCAAGAGCTACACGGGTTGTACGCTTTAAATGTAAGGAGGTCTGCAATTTGGTGGCTCTCTGTGGGAATATTGGTGATGAAATGTAGATTCTGAGGTGTGATGGTGTTTTTGACTTACACATGGCGACTCTTGCTGGTCGTATCATCGAGCTACACCTTCGGTAGTTGCGCAGACTGAAATCTGCGCGCTTCTATTTTATTAGAGTTATGCGCCTTAGCGGCTTGTTGCTACTGCGAGTTTCGTGATACTATACTGTCGCCTCTACATGCCAGTTGAACCGGTAGTCGCATCGATCCACAAAATCAGGATATCTCATGTTTAATACCCCACGTTCTCCGCGCCCACTTATTGCTGTCTTCCTCTGCGTAGGCCTACTGGCTTCGCTTGTTGCAATTCGCGCTCGATTGCACGCAGAGGGATCTAACAAGCGTGTCACGCTCGCCCTCGAGTATGATGAAGTTGCACGGCTTGCACAATTCACTCACCGATCTGTACCGGAAGTGCTTGCTGCATTTCGTGCAGCAGATATAACGGCGGTCGTAATTCAAGAAGACACATTTACCACTCTTGAACAGACTGGTCTCATACATCCTTCGCGCACATTGCTTTCGAACGGTCCCGCAATTACACATGTTGTGGTTCCTGCCGTTCTAATGGAGCGGATTAAGACCGAGCTAACGGCTCGAGGCATACCAACATTTGCGACTGCGGTGCCAGACAGCACCAATACCTGCTTTGAGCGGGATGTAGATAGAACGGGCGCACAAGCCGGTGAGAGCCTCCCACCATTTTATGTTGGAGTGGACTACCTCAACCTTAGAACCATCGGCGTTGGTCTGCCTCGAGATGAGTGCGTCACCGCCGCACGGGCTAAGTTGAACATCGCGGCCCGCGTCGCGAACTTCCCTGGCGTATCGCCCGATTCGGCCAGAAGCGTGCTGACAAGCGTCGCCCAGGCCGGTGCAACGGTTGTTATCTTCAATGGTGAAGAGGTTGTGGGTTATCGTGATCTCGAACCGCACGTGGCGGAGATGTTAAAAGATGGCCAAATCGAAGTGACCGTGCCTGTTAGCAGTGGGGGTCGAAAGTCATCTACTCCGGTTTACCTCGCGTATGGCGCCGTTGAGTTTGGAAAACAAAAGGGCGATGAGAAGCTCTCCGCCAAGCTCAAGGGAGATCTGGTCAGAGTGCACAGTATTCAAACGGGCGAGATGGGGCAACTCGACCGCGAAGAGGCTATTGATAGGTTCGCGAAGGCTGCGCGGGAGCGCAATATCCGCTTCTGTTATATCAGGTTGCTGACCTTCTCGGGCCTCAACCCGGTAGAAGATAATGTAAAGTATGTAAACGCAATCGCACGTGCCATCCATCATGGCACGGCGTTGACAGGCGGCAATTTGCAATTCGGGCTCGCGCGCCGGTTTCAAGAGGTACAGGCTCCCAAATTATCGGCGCCAATCATCGCTGTTGGCGCCGCAGCTGGCTTTGTGTGGATGACCGCTCTGCTCATTCCACTTCCAGACCGTTCGCAGAGACTTCTTTTCTGTGGGGCCGCACTGATCCTCGCGCTTTTATCGGTACTACCTGGTGAAACAGGGCGCAAATTGGTTGCGCTCTTTGCAGGCATCTGCCTTCCTGCTGCCGCATGCCTTTACACATATCCGTCCCAAGCCATTCCGGGCGACAGCCCCCCCAAAAAGTGCGCGGCCACAGCTATCAAGACGCTCTTTTCAGCATCGCTGATTACCGCCATTGGCATCTCGTATGTAATCGGGCTATTGACTGCACGTACCTTCATGGTTCACACCAGTCAATTTCTCGGAATTAAGGCTCAGCATGCGATTCCGTTGCTACTTGTGTCGGCGGCGGCTCTTTTCGGAGGCGTGCCTGCGGCAGGAGAGACGCTGAAGGCGTTCACGGAGAGAGCGGCGCGTTCCTACAGGAACGCAATGTCCGAGCCCGCACGATTTGGCACCCTGTTATTCGGGCTTGTAGTTCTCGCTGCGCTTGCGCTGGTGATCGCACGTACTGGTAACGACGCTGGGGTCGGCGTCTCTGGAAGCGAATTGAAGATGCGGGCGATCCTGGATCGGCTTATGCCAGTACGTCCACGGACCAAAGAGTTTCTAGTCGGGCATCCGGCTTTTGTTCTTGGCATCTGTTGGTGGCTACGCGGCAGAAAGCGAATTGCTATCCCTGCATTCGTCATCGGCAGTTTAGGGCAGGTTTCGTTATTGAACACGTTCTGCCACATTCACACACCGGTCATTATCTCAGCCTGGCGCGATCTGATCGGCCTGATCCTCGGCTCGATTCTTGGGCTTGGTATCTTCTTTGTACTTGAGAAGGTTGCACACAGGGTAGGAGCCAAGCAGTGAGCCACGAGACGGCTGGCAGCAAACGTGTGGTAATCTCTGGCTATTATGGATGTGGAAACGCGGGTGATGAGGCGGTACTGGCCGGCATCGTAAGCTCTTTTAACAGTCTGGTTGGTAATCGTGTAGAACTGACAGCCCTGTCACAGAATCCAGATGAAACCCGCAGGTTGCATTCCATTCAATCCCAAAACAGGATGGACCTCCGCACGGTAAAACGCCAAATCGCATCCAGCGATTTGCTGATTTCGGGAGGAGGCAGTCTACTTCAAGACGTAACTAGCCTCAAATCTCTGCTCTACTACCTGTATGTAATGCGCATCGCTGCTGCGAAACGGGTGCCTTACATGTTATATGCGCAGGGCATAGGACCATTAAACAGGCCTATTTCGCGCAAAATGGTTTCAGCAGTTGCGAACCGTGCTGCCAGCATAACGGTCCGAGATACTGGCTCATTGGGTCTCTTGAGATCCATTGGAGTAAACCGTCCGCCCATTGAGGTTACAGCCGACCCCGCATTTGCACTCACTCCTGACACCGATTGCACAGATCGTGTTATTTCGGAAGCCCTGCAAGATTCGGAGAGTCCAACTTCAGGGCGGAAAATGATCGGAGTTTCCCTGCGGCCATGGGGGGATCCTGCCAACTCGCCGATCGACACGTACCTACGCCTCGTCGAGAAGATCCAGAGCCACACGGGACGAACTTGCATAATCCTGCCAATGCACCACCCGGATGACCTCGATTTTTCCGACCGGCTGAATGCTAAAGCTCGCACTCAGGTGCCCGTAGTCCGGGAGCGATTGACCCCGGTTCAAGCCCTCGCCATTGTGTCTCGCCTTGGCTGTGTCGTGGCGATGCGCCTGCATGCCCTGATCTTTGCTGCGCGTGCAGCGGTTCCTGCGTTTGCGCTCTCTTATGATCCGAAAGTTACCGAATTGATGAAGCTGATTGGTGCAGAGGAAAACGTGGCTGATTGGAATGATTTTGATCCAGATGATGTCGCTGTCCGTATCGCCAATCTCGTCTCTAACAGCGTCAGTACGTCCGAGGCTCTCAATGCCCATAGCGCCAATCTTGAAAAGAGGGCGCTCAGGAACTGTGAGATCGCGCTAGAGCTCATTGGAAGCAAACCCAGCTCATCATAATTAGGTCTGCAGCGCCCAGTGTGATCAATTTAACATGCGTTACAAGGGCATTCGCCCGATTTGTGAAGGATTCCATTCTCAAGAGTTGAATACCTATCATGGTATAATTTGTTGGATGGAGGCGGCGCCTCAATCGCCGCATCAGGTAATCAGACTGACACTCCCCATGTTTAGTACAGGTCGTTTGCGTCTGCAATCACCCCCGCAGCAAGCGCAGCGCAGCGCGGTATTCCGGTTGAAGTCCCATCGGAAACACCGATCTTCGGATGCACAGGGTGATCGTTTATGTTGAATCTCTACAGCCGCCGCGCATTCGTACTTCTAGCGCTAGCTATCGAACCGATAGCAAGCCCCTGTGCGCGCGCTCAACAACCACAACCGCCCCCGGCAATCCAGCCTACGCAAGTGCAGTTGCCTGCGCCACCCGTACCAGCTCCTATGCCTGTGGCTCCTCCCACCCTCTGGGACGTGCTGTCAAGGATCGAAACTCCAGACAGCGTAGTGAAGGGCTCTGGCCTAACGGACCTGAACGCAACGTTTATTCGCCACCCACTTGGTCCAATTCCCGGAATGACGCTTGCCGGCAGCGAAGTCGCAATTCACAAGAAGCATAGCGGTTTCTTTGGACGGGTTGCTGACTGGTTCGATGAAATGGAAACTAAAACCGGCACCAAGATAAAGGCGACCGGAAACAGCACGTTTTCACTGCAGCAACAGAACATCAGCGGGAGCTCCAGTGCGTTTCAGAGCGACCAGTATCTCGGCAGAGGATCTGGCGGCTTCTATAATGACACCGATATATCGGTTGACGCGACCCTGTTCAAATGGTTCCATTACACAACTCGCATCAGTAACAGCCTGATGAAAAACCCGAATGACAACCGGGTTAAAGCCGATTATCACACAAAGAACACGAGGGTTGAGTACGGCGACATTAATGTCGGATTCCAGGGAAATTCGCTTATTGATTTTAGCAAGTACCTGCACGGCATGCAGTTCAGCGAAACCTGGTCGCCCATGATAAAAACGACGGTTCTGTATTCGCAGACTAAAGCGGCAACGCAGACCATCGTTCTTAATGGAAATAACTCTGCGGGGCCCTATTACGTGTATGCTGGCCAGATTGTTGATGGCAGTGCGCAGGTTCGAGTTGACAACCAGGTGCTTACTCCTGGCACCGACTATACTCTCGATAGCTTTAACGGTCAGCTAAACTTCCTGAAGAATCGCATTATACTGCAGACCGATTCGATCGCAGTCTCATTTGAAACTTTGGGTGCCGCAGGCTCTCAAGGATTCGTTTATGGTGGCAAGGCAGCCGTTACGCCTAATAAGAGATGGTCATTTGGAGTAACATGGGTAACTCAGACCGCCCAGGGAACCTCGGGCAACCAGACACTCACAGAGCAGTTTCAAGGTTACACCGTCCCATCTCTGTACACCACAAACCAACCGATCGACCAGACGAAGCCTATCAATATATCGGTTTCGGGTTTACCTTTGAGTCCAAGCCAGTACTCGATCAACAAGCAGACAGCCTCAACGAATCAGATTTATATTTACCTTGCGATACCCCAGACGGATCTGGTAACGATCCAGTACTCGCCCATCATTGCATCAATCGTTCCAGGTGATCGAAGTGTAGCGGGTGTTGATGCGCGGTACAACCTGGGGGCTCTCGGCTCCCTAAGCTTAGAGACGGCGCTATCCGGACTAAGCGTGAGCAACCAGAATATTAACGGACACGCGTGGCTCGGGAGAGCAACAATAAATCCGTTCAAGAAGCTTCACACGGTATTCACGTATAAATCGGTCAGCCCAACCTTCTCATCGATTCAGAGCCCCGGCTTCACACAGAATGAGAGAATGGCTCAAGCAACGCTTGATTACAATCCAACGAACCGATGGAAATTCAACCTGGATGTTGAGCGAGCGTCGCGCCCAACGTACACGGGAACTACTCAGTTCACCGTAAACCCTTCTGGTAATGACTCGTTTACTCAATACTCAGCAGGAACGTCATACACACTTTCTAAGGCTGCGACGGTCAGCTTTAACCGAAGCGATGCCTCCACCAAATACGCACTTGGTGGACAGAGCCAAACCGGTAGCGACACGCTATCTTACACGCAGACGATTAAGTCGGTTGGGCTAGACTTTGCATTCAATGACAATGTTAGCAACGTGACCACGTCCAACGCTCTTCTTGGCATCACGGGGTCCACGGCTTCGTCGCTCACTACAAGCGACTCGTCCAGTTATGGTGGCCGAGTTGGGCTGCGCTGGCAGGCAACTAAGGCGTTGAGCCTGACAAGCTCTATGTCGCTTAATCAGATAACAACCAGCGCTACTGGTACTCCAAATTCAGGTTCTACCGCAAAAGATGCGCAGATTTCTGCGAACTACACGGGTTGGAAAAAGGTGAGGGTGAACTACTCACTTGATCTCTCCGACACGGGCAGCACTGCCATCAGCAGTTCAACATCGGGTACGATAGCTACTCCCATTACGACGACCACCGGCGGAACAACAACGAACACGGTTACCACACCGGGTTCCATTTATGGCGGCGGCATTAACAGCAGTCTCGGTGGATTCGGAAACACCAATAACGTTGTCAATAACAGCACTGGCTTTACGAGTTTTGGTGGCCGCAGTCTTACAAATCGCGTACAGCTGGAAGTATCTCCTCGCAAAGGCGTACAGGTAGGCCTCACCTTTGACAATGCATCGAGCATTGGAGATTATCAATACAACAACGACCGCACCGGGATCGGGCTCAACTTCAACTGGCAAGCGAGTGAAAAGTTCACCATGACGGCGAACTACAACATCCAGCACCTCGTGTATACAGGCTCTTTCGGCGGAACGGACAGCCATACAGCAATGGTTTCCGTTCAGGGTAAGCCCTTTGGGAGGCTCGGTTTTCAGTTAGGCATCCAATCCATGCAGACGAGCAGTGCGTTTAACTCCTCGACTTCCAGCACGACAACGGCAACGCCTTCGCTCACGAACACAAGCAATAATCTATTGTCTGTATCCGCCAGATTGGATTACCCGATCAACAAGAAAGAGACCGCTTTCGTTGAAGCGCTGAATTCAATTACTTCGGGATATCTGGCCAACACGGATACAAATATTCGGTTCGGTCTGGATTACATTCTTACGAAAACGCTAAAGTTTTCGTTTGGATGGCAGGTTGAGAATCACGTCTACAGCGATCCAACGGAAACCAGCCTAAACTACCATGCCAGCAATCTACTGGCTCAGTTCGGCGCACACTTCTGATTCTGGATTGAATTTCGGGAGAGGGTTTGAGCACCAAAGCAAGAGTTCGGTTTCGAAGGCAGGAGAGGGTTTTAAGGCAGGCCAGTGAGCGGATTGTGATCACGCTTAGTGGCGATCAAAAGCGTGTCATCGCTCTCTCTTCCCAGGGATACGACGCGGGCGAAATAGCTCGGGAGTTGGCTCTATCGGCAGATTATGTGGCTCACTTCATGTCCGGGCTGGTACAGCGCTTGATGCATGAACACTTGATCCCTTCACCGGAATGGAGAAATGTGATACTGTGGGCCCAATCTGAAGAGATTTGCCTATTGTCAAGAAGTTTGCTATATGACTAGTTTCTTGAAGACAAAGAGAGCAGTTCTCTCGCGTGGTTAAGAACTGTATCCGTAACGGCTGCACCTCCAATCATTCGTGCAATTTCGGCGACGCGCGTTTCCCCATCGATCGGTAATACTGTTGTGAACGTTCGGTCATGTTCTTCACGTTTTTCAATGTAGTAATGCCGCTCACCCCGGCATGCTATTTGCGCTAGATGTGTAATGCAGAGCACCTGTGCATTGCGGGCAAGACAAAGCATTTTCTCTGCGATTACCGATGCAGTTCGCCCGCCAACTCCGACGTCGATTTCATCGAATACCATCGTCGGAAGAGCCTCTTGCAGCGCCATAGCAGATTTGATTGCGAGCATAACCCTCGATATTTCACCACCAGATGCGATCTTCGCCAGCGGTCGCAACGGCTCACCCACATTCGTGGCGATCTCAAACTCTACTCTGTCTGCGCCGAGCGAACCTGGCTCAACGGCCGCAATGGCAACACTAAATCGTGTTTTCTCCATTGCCAGGCTCTGCAATTCAGCAACCACAGCAGTCTCAAAGGCTCGCGCGCATCTGGTGCGAATTGCTGTCAACGTGCTGCAGTGGCTTAGCAGATCTCGTTCGGTCTTGCGGATTATCACTCTCAAGTCTGCACTACGCTCGTCGCTGAACGCGAGTCGTTCGGCCTTTAGAGAAATCTGTTTATGATATTCCAGGATATCATCAATACTATCGCCGTACTTTCGCCGCAATGTGCGGATCAGCTCAAGACGATCTTCGATTGCTGCTACGCGTTCGGGATCGACTTCTAATGAATCCTGGTAATGAGTTATATCTCGTTCAGCCTCGGCCAGCTCGTAACTCGCTCCTCGAACGACATCGAGCGCGGCACCCAGCGATGCATCGTAGGCTACAGCCTCTTCCAACAACTTTGCTGCCGCAGATAGGGCTGCCACTACACCGCCACTATCTCCTCCGCCAAGGATTTCGGTCGAGGCTCCGGCTAACTCGGTTAAACGACGGGTGTTAGAAACACGCACGTACTCCTGGGTTAACTCCTCCTCCTCACCAGACAAGAGCGATGCCTTACCGATCTCCTCCAACTGAAAAGTATAGAGATCTACGAGATGGGCACGCTCGCGTGCGTCCGTTTCTAGCTCAGCAAGTTCGCCGCGTAAGCTTGTGAGTTCCTCAAACTTCGCTGCTACAGCCTGTCGAGCAGTCGCGACATTATCGCCGCCCCACAAATCGAGGATATCAATATGCTTTGCAGAAACGAGGAGGCTCTGGTGCTCATGCTGTCCATGGAGATCAACAAGCCAGTCTCCGATCTCCTTAAGCTGCCCCACCCCTGCCGGTCGGCCACACACCCTGCATGTTGACTTGCCAGCCGCCGAAATCTCGCGGCACACAAGCAACTGCCCTTCTTCGGCCACGTAACCCATCTCATCTAATGCCAGCAGCAATGATGGGGACTCACTAATGTCGAAAATCGCATCTACGCTGGCACGCTCGGCACCACGCCGAACCATCTCGGCGCCCGCTCTGCCTCCAAGGATTAAGTTCAGCGCCTGCATGATGATCGATTTTCCGGCGCCAGTTTCACCGGTGAGCACATTGAAGCCCGCCCCAAATTCGAGATCGAGTTTATCGATAATTGCAAAGTTTCGTACGGTGAGTGATTGTAACATCGGTCTCTGCCTAGTCGCCGCCGTGAATTCGACCAACGTGCATCTCAACGGGCGGGAGGTTCAGATGGAAATACTGGCTAATCATACGGCGCGCTATTGGCCCTGACACCTCAACTCCGTATCCGGCGCCTTCGACGAGAACCGCTATAGCGATCTTTGGATGATCTGCGGGAGCAAAGCAGACAAATACCGAGTTTGTGCGGTGGTGTCCATGAAATATCATCTGGGCTGAACCGGTCTTGCCAGCAATCTGCATTCCTGGAACCGCAAGCAGGTGAGCAGTTCCACCCTGTTCATAGGCGCGTTTCATTCCGTCGACGATTGCATTGCGTGTACGGTCCGAGATACCCAGTGTTGAGTGAACGTGTCTTGGAATTGTTCGCTTCACAACAGGTTTTGGCCCGGAGACATCCTCGATATCCTTCACAATATGTGGCGTGAGAAGGTCCCCACCGTTCGCCAAGGCTGCGGTATAGCACGCAAGCTGCAGCGGCGTCACCAGGACAGCTCCCTGCCCAATCGACATGTTAACCAGGTCGCCAGGTACCCACGGACCTCGTTTGGTTTTCTTTTTCCAGGCAGGTGATGGTACGAGCCCAGGGTTATCCACATTCGATGGCAGGTCTATTCCTGTCTTTTCGCCGAGCCCAAAATTATGAGCCCACATGTCCAGTTTCTCGGTACCAACCATCTGTCCGACCCGATAAAAGTACACATCGCAGGATTTTGCGATGGCATCTGTAAGGCTTAGCGACCCGTGACCTCCCGCCTTGTCGCACTTAAAGGTACGGTTGCCGACCTTGAGAAAGCCAGGGCAGTAGATATAGGTGCCTGCTGTAATCGCACCGGTCTCCAGCCCGGCCGCACTCGTCACAAGTTTGAAGGTCGAGCCACATGGGTAACCACTATCGGTTGCACGATTGATTAGGGGAGCAAGATCGTTTACTTTCAGCTCGTTAAACTTCTCGCTGTATGTATTCGCATCGTAAGAAGGAGCGCTCACTAAAGCGAGTACAGATCCATCGTTCGGATCGATTGCAACAGCAGAGCCCGCATGTCCGTCCAATAGTGGTTGCTGCAGCGCATCGTAGGTGGTTTTCTGAAGGTCACCATCTACGGTGAGACGAACGGCATAGCCGGGCGCAGGCGCTTCCTCATCTATCACGTGCAGTATTCGGCCGTGTGCATTGACGGAGATGCGCTGCCCCCCATCGTGCCCGCGCAGATCGGCCTCGTATGTTTTCTCCACACCCTCTTTCCCGATGACGTCGCCACCGTGATAGTTGCCGCCCTTCTTGTTTTCACGTTCCAGCTCTTCAGGGCTAATCGATCGGGCGATGCCAAGTACATGCGTGCAGGTCATTTTATCAACATAGGTACGCACGGGCTCACGGGTAACGAGAACACCTGGCAAATCTGCCCGCTGCTCTTCTACCTGCGACATAAGCTGTATGGGGACATCTTTAACTACTGGCACCGGGTCGGTTGGTGATAGGCGGTCATGTTTTATAGTTGCTGCCATCTGCTTGCGCAGATCAGCTTCTGAAAGCTTGAGAATAGTTGCTAGGCGAGAATAGGTGGCAGGGCTGTTTCTCGCTTCGTCTGGAATTACCGATACGACGTACTGCTCCCTGCTGGTCGCAAGGGGGCGTCCATCTGAATCAAGGATCGGGCCGCGCGGGGCAGATTTGCGTATCAAGCGCGTCCGTTGATTATCGGCTGCTTCAGCAAACTCCTGTCCATTCACGATCTGCAGTACCCAAAGTCGAACAACAATAACAGCCATCACAATAGTGATGGCCGCAAAGAGCGCTTTAACTCGGGCTAGATCCGCTGGTGGTTCGGTTCGCTCAATCATCTGTTAGCCGCTACGGGATGCCTGTTTCTGCTGCGGATTTCTGATCTTATAATATTACTCGGAAAGCAGAGGCTGTGTGTAAAGCTGTGTCGTCGCAACAACTTTCTCAAACCATTTGCCAGTTCCATCGACCATAGGAAACCACCACGCAGTTGGTCGCCTGTTGGTGTGCGTTAGTCCATCTATAGTTAGCAGCGCATTTCGGACAAGATTGAGCCTGGCGTGATCCGCAAGCTGCTCGATCTCACGTAACTGGCTGCGTATTGCAACAGCCTTATCGCATGTTTCGATCGTTCTCGCGCTTGCCTTCAACACACGTACTTCTGACCTCCGCTTCTGAGCCTCATTGTCGAGAACAGCGATTTTTCTGACCATTGCCGATCTGAACTCGCTCTCCGCGTCGGTCCATTCCAACGTGGCCCTAAAATGGCTGCCCATTTGCTGCTGAACCTCTGCGCGCTCTATTCGAATTCGCGCTAGTTCGGTGTAGTGTCCTTTAATCTGATCGTGAATCGTCTCAGCCTGTGCGCGAAGGCTTTTCTGGTTGGCTTTACAGGTCTCATACCGGTCGAGCAGCGCTTCCCAATCACCAACAGGATCTCGATCCTCCAAGTACCTTAGTAATGCGCGCGGGCGGCGCAGGGACGCGCTAGTCTGACAAAGCTGTCGCTGCTCATCGACAACACCTCTCCACGAATTTGCAAAGTCTGGCGCAGTGATGAGCTTCTGACCAAACGTAGCCGCAAGATGCTCTGGCAGGCGCAGAGTTGCCCCGGCAACTGCCAGAGCATCCCATGTTTCGTATCTCATTCGAAGAATGGGCCGCATGTCGAGCGAAATACCGCTCTGTACTAACGTATCGTTCATCTGGCGCGTTCGGTGAACGTAATTCGATCCTTCCTCGTTAAATACGAATATAAACTCCTGGGCAAGCATCGACACGAGGGTGACGGCCTTGCCGACGAGAGTTATCTGGTCGCCTAATCTGCGATGAAGCACTTCGGCCAGTTCATGGATATTTCGGACAGGTTGTTTGAGGCCTATTGCAACCGGCTGGCGCGTTTCAACAAAGACAACTCGAGGTGTAACTCGGAGTGTCCCACGCCCCCTGTCTGGCACTATCACGTCGAACGGCAGGGCTCCGACTCCAAATTTATCAAGAGTGTAGATGGTTGATCCGGAAACGGAGCTGTTATACGCATCTATAGCCGCTTCGCGCGTTGAAGGATCCAGGAATAGATCGACAAACGCAAAACGGCGCAACCCTGCAGTTTCTGGACAAAATCTAAGCAGCCCCGACGTACCACCAAAGGTGATCTTCTGCGGAGATTGTGTAAGCAGCATTTCATAGATTCGTGGCAAGACATGCTGAAATAGGTCGGTTAGGTACAGTTCAGGATGCAGCTCACAATATTCGCGACACCAGGTCGTTATCGCGTTCGCAACATGGTGGGCCTCACCCGAACAGCAATCTGGCCCTATCTGAACGACAGCATTTTCGAACGCCCAGGCCAGCATTTGAAGGATGCCGGCTCCTACCTCTTTAAGAGGCAGACGACTCACAACCAAGTCACGAGAGCCAGTGTAGACTAGGCCGCGCCATCCCCAAGCTTCTGTCACTGAGTCGACAAACGCCTGCTGTTGGCTCTCCTTTGAACGAGCGAGGTGATCCAATGGCACGCCATATTTTATGAGTTCGTGTTTTGATGGAAGCGTCTCGCTACCGAAGAGAGTAGATATCTCACCGGCTGCAGACCACAGGTCTTTGGTAGTGCCATCATTGTGCGCCATGAGCACAAAGCGGCCCGGGCCAGCCTTCCTCAGGTGGGTTTTAGCAAAATAGTCGGTGTCATGAACACCCGCGACAATCTCACCGCCTGCACCCAAATTATCAAGCATATGCCGCAAAACAGCCTTTACTGGCTCGTCCCAGAAAACAGTCTGCCCCAGCGCTAAGAATGGCGAATCTGGATACTTGCTTCGCAATTGAGCAAGCAATTCATTTCCTGTTTGTTCCGCTACTTTACTGGGCATCTAATCGCCGCTCCCGGGCTCGCAATATAATTTAACGGCAGGCGAATGCATACTCCTAAACACTTGGTCCAACCAGAGCAAGAGCATGATATGACCGTATCAGCAAACGATAATGTTCGGCACATTCTCAAGAGATTACGTCCCCGGCAAGCTGCAAGTTCCGCGCATCTTCAGCGGCCGACCTTCGGGCATTGCGTGAACGGGGCAAAAACAGGTATGCATACCATGCGATACCATTTACACCCGCAAAAGTATACCGGAACCAATGAGGCGTATTCTGGTGGGACAGCATTCCTTCAACCATGCCAGCAAAAATAAACATTGGAATTGTTCCAAGTACCAATTTGAGGGCATCCTGGCCAGCGAGCTTCAATGCATCATAGCGCGACATTGGCCCGGGAAGCAGCAGCGATGTGCCAAGTAGAAAACCCGCACCGCCGCATATAAAGATTGCCGTAAGTTCTGCTATCCCGTGTGGCAATATCCCTGGCCAAAAGGTCGAGTGCCCATGAACTTGCGTCATGATTGCACCCATCGCGCCAACCATTGCGCCGTTTGTGAACATTAAGGAGACGTCTGGCAAAATGATAATTCCCAGCGCAAACGCAGTGAGCCCTACCTGAAGGTTGTGCGTCATAAGCCACCCAGACTGCTCGAGATACGGAGGATCGCTGATCTGTTTGCTTTTCCAGGCTTCGACCGACGACTTGAACGAGCTCGGAATGAACAGGTCGCTATCCGATGGCCGGTGGATAACGAGCCAGTAGGCGAACACTCCACCAATAACAGTGATCGCGAGCGCGGAGAGGAACGAAAGATAACGGCGTTGAAGAACGGCCGGAAACTCGTACACATAGAAATCTATAAGGGAACGCAGCCAGTTACCAGAGGTATCCGCTTCATAGAGCAGAGCATGCGCTTGCCCGACGATTCCGTTCAAATAAGTCACAAGGTCTGAATTAGCCGCATGCTGTCGAACGTGAGCCAGGTCGGATGAGGCTCGTCTGTACAACGGGGCAAGTTCTAGAATATCATCAGGAGAGAGCGATTTGAGGCCACCGCGACCGTTGGCGCGACTCGTAATTATGGCCAATCGCTCCCAGTCTTTGCGCTTCTTGGCTGTGAATTCACGCTCATTCATGCCTGATTATAGCACCGTAACGACGCCCGATGACAGGCCAGCCCGTAAGAATCAATTCAGCCTTCATTGCGATGAAGCCGGTCTTGGGCGTTGAACGAACATCGCTGCCGCTAGTGTATCGCCTCACGTAGTAAAAATGGAGCCTAAGTGCGGCGACACACTCCAGGAACACGGGGGCTTTTATTTATGGCGCCGCGTGCAAGCCAAACCGGCAATGCCAATCCCGAAGAGTAGTGCCACTGAGCCGGGCTCGGGGGTTGCGACGAGTGGAACCGTAGTGAAGCTCAGATTATCCAACTCCGAACCAGCTTGATATATGAAGTAATCATTCAAATCTGTAGGCTGGGTGAAAACGAGGTTATTTGCCGTTAGGCCAAGATTTATGTTCTGTAGGCCCGCGACAGGCGCAAACGAGGAATCGCCAAGCGTGAGGTCTTCATCATAAAAACTTGCCGCACCATCACCACTGTATGCCGCATAGTCCACATTCATACGCAATCGAAACCAGTCTGAGCCCGTGCCAGCCGGCATTGCCGCCGCAACGTAGTGCAATTGGCTATTGTAATCGCTTGATCGAAGAAATATGTAAAACGTATTCTGGCCCGAGAAAGCGCCGTTACCGGGCACTTCGAGACCAAACGCAACGTTAGTCGTACCATCAGCCGCTGCGGGGCCAAAGACCGCGGCCGAGTTACCACTCCATAGATTGGCGTCGAACTGCCATACAGCGGTGTTCTGCGCAGTTGGAGATATACCACGGCTTCGCAAGGCATCGCTACTACTGCTGCCCTGAACGACATTGGTCACATCTATTCCACTACCCAACACGACCTGCTGATTGCCTGCTTCGATCAGCCAGCCATCCTGCCCATTAAGACTGCCTGGCGTAAGATTGTTAAAATTCACACTTTGAGCGCTGGCTTGCGCGACGGTTAGCGCCGCGACAGCAGAAGCTAGTAGCGTGGTAAGGAATCGCTGCATCGGTGTGTCTCCAGTTGAAAAGTTATATTTGCTATTGGCTGTCATGCCGTTTGACTGACAGATCGGGTGCTGCACACGGAATCAGAGTATAACGACCGGGCGTACGCGCAGCCGTTCATATCCGCGTTAATATTTGGAAAGAATTGATGAAAACCACACTCTTGAGCAAATACAACAGTGAAAAAGCCTTTTAATACTGAAGAACCATCAATGCATGCTTACCGTTAATGTTTCCGGTTTGTCCTGTGAGGATGGGATTTCTATCAAATGAGCAGCCTCTCACAACGTTCGTTGTCTCTGGCGCCGAAGAATACAGCCACTGCCGATCAACATGTCCCTCTGCCGAGCAGATCGTCAAGAAGGCCGTGCTGTTGTCAACCATGTCACCGTTGGTGGATGACGCCAACTGACCAGCCAATACAACCTTTTCGTCCCGTTGCAACGTAAGTTCCTGCAGTTGAGCGCAGCGAACTCCTGATGGAAATTGGCAGCGAAAGTGTTGAGATAGATTGCCAAAGTTGTCATAGCGCACCACTATGACACGTGATTCACCGTTGGCGAGTTGCTGCGTGCCGCCGATCGCCGCATCAGATGTCACGTTTACGGAGAGTCCCTCAACCTGAACGGCTGGACCGGAGTCATCAACTAACCTCTGCCAGAGCTTAACGCCCTGAGGACTGTATTTTGCGAGAGCCATCTGGAGGCCTGCAGCCCCAGACGACGATCGCGTTTGTAATACTCCCGTCACGAGAATATTGCCTCCTCTATCGATCGCAATCCGGCTTGCTGCGTCGGTGCCATGCGCCGGGCCATCCAACATCGTGGTCCAATTTAGATTACCGTCGGGTTCTAAATGGACAACTATCCAGTCACTGTCCACATCTGTGCCCCCGCGCGTCTTCTGCGTGGTGCCACACAAATAGACATCACCACCCGGGCTTAACGCGAACCGGCTGAATACCGTGTAATTACCTCTAGACACCGTTCTCTGCCATAGCATGTTACCGTTACTGTCATATCTTATCATCAGAGCAGCTTGCTGTCCCGCTATAAGCGCAGTACCTGCAATGTAGCAACCACCGTGCGTGTCGTTGCACACTTGCACGCTGTGTGCCTCATTACGCACCAGGACAGCCGAGCGCCTTACCCAAAGGCGCCGTCCGTTCGAGCCGTAATGCAGCAGCACCAGCCGCCAACCTTCGGCGCTCTTAGACGTCGCCGGGACATAGCTCTCACCCCCAACATACACGCCACTATCGTTATCAGTAACGATGGAAAAGGCGCGGTCACAATCGTGTTCGGGACTGCTGTATCGGTCTGACCACTGCAGTTTGCCCTGCGGCGACAGTTTCAGTGTAAGGATATCCGCATCATCTCTTTCCGTCTGGATCAATCCTGTAACATAGATTCCTGTGGCATCGAATGCGACAGCTCGACCTTCGGAATTTGGCTTTTCCCCAAGTCGAGGCTCATACGTGTACACCCATTTTGGAGCCTGGCGAGCAGCAACTTTTGTTGAAATAATGTGACGTTGAAGCTGAGATTTAATCGTCTGTTTCCAGCCTAAAAAGGTGACTACAGAAGCCGCTGCCAGTAGCAGTATTAGTGGCCAGGCGAAATGTCTGTGAGATACCGGGATCAATTCCGCTGAGGGAACACTCGAAGGAGGATTGGGCCTATCCTGGCAACCATCTACCGACAAAGCTGTATCAGGCAGGGTAGTTCTGCCGATGACAATCGAACCCGGCGTGGTGCCTGCTATCATCGTTGAAGCCTGCTGCCTGGCTTCTTCATAAAGTGTCTCTGCTAATCGGAGGAATACATGTGTCGGCCTCATGCCATGGTTTGCCTGCAAGGCCCTTTCCAGAGCGATTCTCTGCTGCTGCACCCGCTTCGGCTGCCCCAGTTCTGCGTGAACTCGCATCAAAGTGGAGTGACATTGCTCCGAGAGCGGCTCTCGTTCAAGTAAGGTTACTAGAACTCTTTCTGCTTCGGAGAACTGCTTCAAGGCACGCAGAGAATCGGCAAGGCCAAGGAGTGCGTCGACGTACAACTGGCTTAGGCTCGCACGCTCTGATAGAATCCATGGTGCATTGTAAAGTGTGAGCAAATCGCCTCGATAGAGCGATATCGCGTTGCCAAACTGCGTTACACGAATTTGGTGATCTGGTTCATGCCTGGCTGCATCGATAGCCCTTTGAAACTCGACTGCATCAACCCAAATATCTGGCAGGACACGACAGTCCATGTTAGTGATAATCAACGGGCTACTGGTGGGTTCTGCGGCCTCCACAAGGTTCTTTAGTTTGGCAAGTTCCTGCCGGAGGCGCGTGCGTGGTTCAGCAACATCTGAATCGCCCCACATGAGGTCGATTAGCTTTTCGCGAGAATGACTTCGGCTGGAATTGATAGGCAGATATGCAAGCAGCTCTCCGGCTTTTTTGCCGGTAGAGGCTACCGAGGCGCCGCTTGGTGAAATAACCTCAAGACTGCCCAACACCCTTATATGCCACTGCTCCATCTTGGATTCACTGGACATCAATGTATGCTCTTTCTCAATTTAGGCAAAGCAACACGCTCCATCGCGCGGCTTGCTAATGCGTGCACGAGAATTGATGGCCAGAACTCATACAGACCGGCCCAATCGATCGTTAGTTGCAAAACTGGGAAGTCAGGTAATCGCAGCGTTCAGCTGGGCAGTACAAGAGTATAACTCGGACGCGATCAAAACCGATAGAAACACTAAAACAATTAGATACGGATGTAATGGTAAATTCGGTAAAAAGCAAAAAAATAGCCCGGTTTCGCTCACCACAGGGCTGAACTGTGGTGCGGACTCAGCGAAAACCGGGCCTTTATTTCGGGGTAGAGACTGACGGACCGACCTCATGTCAAGAGAGATATAATTGCCTTTTGCATCCGACTCATCATGAAGTGGATACTGGCCGTTACATCTACACCGCCACCTGCCTCCCTTACTATCAAGATGCTGCTAAGTCTGAGAAAAATACACTTCGCTAGAAAAAAGAACGTAACACTGCTATTTATTGATGAGGGCCGCTCATTGTACAAATAAGACTGAGCCAGGACTTCTGCGGGTTAGTACCCTAGATCGTCGCGGTATTGATTGTGCAGCGGTAATCCAACCACGTATCGCTCTAGGTTCGCTGCGAAGAGCTCTGCATACCTGGGGAAGTAGTGTGGGGTCAATCCCGCAACATGAGGGGTAATAATCACATTGGGCATATCCCACAAGGGGCTGTCAACCGGTAAGGGCTCTGTCTCAAACACATCCAATCCTGCGCCACCGAGATGCTCTGACCGCAGGGCCTCAATCAGGGCCGCCTCATCCGCAACGGCGCCTCGGGCAACATTGTATACGTAGGCGCCAGGCTTCATTGCGGCAATGACTTCACGATTGATGAGATGACTAGTTTCGGTAGTCGAAGGAACGGCTATACAGATGTGATCCGATTGACCAAGTAGCAGCTTCATCTCACCAGGTGAATAGAGCTTGTCCGGTTTCGTCACGTTGTCCCCCGAGTGCACAAAACTGGTATCTCGCTTCGTCGCAACAACACGCATTCCCATCGAATGCGCGCGCGTTGTTAATGCTTCCCCAATTCGCCCGTACCCGATTATTCCGAGTGTTTGACCGGAAAGCTCCCCGGCGGGCGGCATGTCTACTGGCATCTGCCTGTCCCACACTTTGCCTGCTTGAGAACGAATATGGATATGCATTCTTCGGGTGAACATCAGCATCATGCATAGCACATGCTCCGCAATATTTGGGCCGTGCACACCAGATGCATTTGTAAGCAACAGCTGACGGTCGATCATCTCGCGCGATATCTTTCCATCCAGCCCAGCGCTCCAGAACGCGATCCAGCGCAGGTCGGACGCGGTTGAGAGGGCATCGCCACGGAGGTTTCCACACGTAACCACTTCTACATCCGCTATCTGATGAACGATTTCCTCGGGCCCACAAAATCCATAGTCGACACGATCGGTAAGATCGTTACGACGAGATATTGCTTTTCGAAAGAAATCAGCTGAGGGGGCAGCCTCCCTGACAGCAATTAATACTTTGATCTTTCTCAATACGCGGCGGCCTCTTTCAATAGCAGGTGGTACTTCTCTCGGCAATCCAACGAATTGAGTTGCGATACGATCGCCTTAGCATACGCGATAGAGTCTGGGGAGACGATAACTCCTGTTGCGCCGCCGCCGACCAGCATAGCAATTGCAGTGTGCAACGAGTCATCAAGATCTGTTAGGCCGAATGGATTGAAAGCCGTGTTCGCTGCGGATACAAAGAGGGGAATCATATTGCGGCTACAGGCGCCAAAGTAACTCTCCAATTGCAGTAGCACGCCTTCAGCAAGCGCCTCGTTCTCCATACTGAACACGATGCGGGCGATTCCACGGGCAGATAGCTCTTCAATGAACTTCTCGACGCCGTCTGGCCCTGGAACATCTGCTGAGATGCTATCCATCAAAATTGCAATGTGCGGCAGAGCTGCAGGCCTGTCTTCGTCAAAGCTGTTCTGCTCGGCCGCACGGAGCCGTCTTAACAGCGTGTCAATCTCAACGGTCGGCGACTCCGGAAGAACGTTCTGCACCACCGTAATATCTGCTTCAACGGCGACTTCTACGAGAAGAGGAGGAGAATATGCTGCTGCATTGCGCGCCGTTCTGCCCAACAACAGCGGTTTTCCCGCGGCATCGTGTATCAGCGTGAGAAGGCTCCGCTGCGCAGCCATTAGGTCGTTTTCATCAAACGCGGGAAGGAAGATCGCGTCTGCGCCCTGTTCAATCGCCTCTAGTGTATCCTGCTTCAGATTTTCAATTCGCACTCTCGCGATCACCTGAATTACTGTGCCATCGGTGGTTCGGGCATTGGTATGACAATCATCGAGGTAGATCCTGTGGCGAGGCGCAAGCCGGTCGTGCTCCGCTGTGTACTGCGCCAGGTACATAGCATCTGGATCTGGGAAGACGAAAGCGGCATCGGCGTCAACGAGCATGAGGACATCGTCTCGAACTAAATCCATCAATCCCGGAACGTCAACAACCGTTGGCACGGGCACGGGAGGCGAGGAATCAATTCCAGCTTCGGTAGCAATTGCTGCAACTTTAGCCCAGCGAATCGATGGGATTATTGAGAGCGCCGAGAGGTAGTCGCGGGCAACGAGCACAATTTCGGGTGTTTCACCCATCCGCCGCGAAGCAAGCTGGGCCGATATGCGATCTGGCATAACCGGCGGCACAGGCACATCGTTAATATACTGCACTATGGCCGCAGTACCGAGGGCCATCCCATATCCAAGGCCTTTTCCACGAATGCGAGGCATGACGGTCTCCGCGACTTGAGTTGAAATCAATCCGGCAGCGCACACCCATTTTGACGCATCCTGAGGCATGCAAAGCGCTAACCCTTAAGAAAGGCTTAGTGCTCACCCTCGATCTCGCCTACTTTAATATCGAGATCTGCGCGCTCTTCGATCTTGGCGACCTTGCCATCTCGAATCCATACAACACGGTCGGAAACGTCCACCATCTTGTAATCGTGGGTAGCGGAGATAATTGTGACGCCCTCTTTTTTGTTCAGTTCCCTGAGCAGCTCAATAATTTCGGTGCCCGTTTTCAGGTCCAGGTTTCCCGTGGGTTCATCGGCCAAGACGATAGATGGTCGGTTTGCAAGCGACCTAGCAATAGCAACACGCTGCTGCTGTCCGCCCGAAAGCTCCGTTGGCCTATGATGCAGCCTGTGCCCTAGACCTACCTTGTTCAGCATTTCTATACCGCGCTCAATTCCCTCATCGGTTGGCATTCCAGCGAAAATTGTAGGCAGGGTGACATTCTCAAGCGCGCTCATAACCGGGATCAAGTTGTATGATTGGAAAATGTATCCGATCGTATGGCAGCGCAGATAGGCCAGTTCACTGGCATCCAACTGAGCCATATCGACGTCATTAATGAAAACAGAACCCGACGAAGGTTTATCGAGACCACCAATAGCGTTGAATAGGGTCGACTTGCCGGAACCGGACGGGCCCATGATGGAGATATACTCGCCACGAATGATGTCCAGGTCCACACCGTTGAGAGCTCTCAGCGTCTCCTCGCCCATAGTGAACTCTTTTATTAGCCCCTTGGTGCGCACAACATATTCGTTCGATGCCATCGTCTCTTGACCTCTACCTGTAACTCACGATTGCGAAAGGTATGTGTTTATATCTCGGACCGCAGGGCGACTGCGGGAGGCATTTTTGCCGCATTTACTGCTGGCGGGATCGCGGCGAGCAGCGTGATGACCACGCCAATCGTAACCGAAGTTGCCGCCTGAACCAGCGTACCAGTGAGCACGTGGCTTGTAAACGCATGTGGTCCATCAGTAATCAGGTGAACCAGCGACACTACAAACCAGCCTGCAAACCAACCACCCAACGAGGCCAGCACTCCCATAAGACCGGCCTCGATAAAGAAAAGCGTAACGATAAACCGATTGAGCGCTCCAAGGCACTTCATTGTGCCAATCTCTTTGAACCGCTCTGTTACTGCCATAAGCATGGAGTTCGTGATACCGACCGCGCAGACAATGAGCGCCATGATCGCCAGCCACTCCTGCCGGTGCCCTGCGGCAATAACAGCAGGGTCGTGCTGGT
>CAIXIX010000384.1 GCA_903919615.1 uncultured Chthonomonas sp. | reverse complement strand
GCCTTCAGCTCCTCGCCCTCGCCTACGTCGAAACGCTGGCCGATGTTTATGAACGGTGGCATAGCGTCGTTACGCGGCCCCAGAGTGCGCGCGATCACCGCGCCGATGTGCGGGCAGGCAACCGTCTGCGGCGGCGCATAGCCGGTGTGCCACTGGTACTGGTGGCGAGCGTGCAGGATGAAGCCCAGATCGGCAGCCGTATAGGTGCGGATAAGCGTGCCGCGGTCCATCACCGAGGCGATGTTCTCCAGCCCCTGAGATAGTTTGATGTTATCGACCTTCGTGTCGATCGCCGGGAAGGTGCTCAGCACGCGGTTGGAGGGCAGGCCTGTCTCGTACGGCGTGTAGCGCTTCGGGTCGAATGTCTCCGTGTGCGCCATCCCACCACCCATCCACAGTATGATCACCGTGTCGGCAGTCTGCAGCGGCTTTTTAGCCGTCTGTCCGTTCTTACCAGCCCACGAAGGTGTAGCGTATCCCGCGGCCAGGGCCGATAAGGTCGCCGCACTTGCTGTCTTCAGAAAATCGCGCCGATTTATGCTCTGCATGCTGTAATCTTCCACAATCCGTTTCATCCTGCTCAATATATCAGTTGGAACTCCGGCTGCATTACCAGGCTCCAGATCAGATCTTCGGTGCCCTCGCGGGTTACTTTCGGGCCGAGCAGGTTGTTCGCGGCCTGTGCCTCTGCGGCGGAAGGCCAGCGGCCAAGCGCCTTGCTGTAGAGCGCACGCACCAACTGGGTCGGTGAGCCGGTTGTCGCCGCCCATCTGTCCGCGCCCTGGGTAAGTATCTGCGAGAGCGTCTGCCCATTCGTTAGTTCGAGCGCCTGCAGCGTGGTTGCCACGGTCGATCGCTGCGATACCACCTGCTCGCGGTTAGGGCGATCCATCGCGCGCATCAGCGGGTCTGCCAGGGTCATGGATGCTCGCGCCTGCACGAGCGACCTTTCGCCGGTGACGACGTAGAAGGCGACGGAGGTGGGCGA
The DNA here is from genome assembly GCA_903919615.1 of uncultured Chthonomonas sp. Classification (GTDB taxonomy): domain Bacteria; phylum Armatimonadota; class Chthonomonadetes; order Chthonomonadales; family Chthonomonadaceae; genus CAIXIX01. The sequence continues at coordinate 39,556 of CAIXIX010000384.1, read as the reverse complement.
TTTGGCCTGCTCCGTGGCGCCAGTATCGGGACCAACGGTAGCCCGAAACCGCGTTGAGCCCGGAGGAAGCAGGTATGTGATGACCGAGTTCGCATGCGTCCCCAGTCCGTTAGGAAAGACCTTGCCGTCGATCCGGATCGGCTTCTCCACCACGCTCTTATTTATCTGCACCTGCCCGTAGCCGGTGCTTGCGGCAAACCACTTCATTTCGGTAAGCTTTGTCTCGCCACTCGGGCCGGTTATACGCGGCTCCGCCCAATCCGCCCAATCCAGATCTATCTTATCGCGTGTGGAGGCGACGATAAGCGAAAGCACCTCCGCTCCCGAGATGTCTATATCTATATCTACGGAGCCGGACTTAAGCGGTCCGCTCGAGAATACAATCGATCCGCCATTGGGAACGACTGGCTTGCCTCTCTCTATCCGCATGCCGCTGGCAGGGCGCGGCCAAACGCCGGTGAGGGTAGAGACCGCGTCCACGAACTGCTCTGCGGACATCCGTTTGACGACGGGGCCGGCAAAGGTGAAATTCGGCGAGCGTTCGGTTCTCAAGCCAACCGCCGGCAACTGGTATGCGCGAGAGGAGACGATCTGAAGGATTGTGCGGCGCACATCATAGTTATGATCTGCGAAGTCTGCCGAAAGCCAATCCAGCACATCAGGGTTCCAGGGGCGGTTGTCCATCTCATCCGTCGGCTCAACCAGACCGCGGCCCATCAGCTTGCCCCACAGGCGATTTACAAAGGTGCGCGCGAGCCTGCCATTAGTCTTCGAGGTAAGAATCGCCGCCAGCCGTTGCTGCCTTTGAGCGCGAGGCGCAGAACTATCGATCGATCCCAGTTCCGGGTAGAGAAACTTGATGTTCGCCGTCTTGCCGGTCGGGCGATCGCACCGCACCATCTCCAACTCGCGATCCGAGAATATGCCGGCCATTCCGTAGGCGTCCGCCAGTTTCCATGTGCTAATGAAGCTGTTGTGGCACGAGGCGCATTTGAGGTTGACGCCCATAAAAACCTGAGATACGTTCTGGGCAGCCTGCATTTCGGTCGTTTGGCTCGCGTTTACCACACCGCGCCAGACGATGCCCTGGATAAAGCCCGCCGATTCCGGACCCGGGTCTATCAGCTCCGTACAAAACTTGTCGAAAGGCTTATTAGAAGCCAGGGAATCGTACAGCCAGTCTGTGATCTGCGTGCGTCCGCCGTCAATGTAGCCGGTGCCGACGTAATCGTTACGCAGCATGTCGTTCCAAAAGGTGATCCAGTGCTCCGCATAACTTCGATTTTGTCCGAGCAGCCGGGCAGCCAGGAGCGCCCGCTTATCCGGCCGGCGATCTGCAACGAAGGCATCGAACTCCTCGGGCGAGGGCAGCAGGCCGATAGTATCCAGCGAGACGCGGCGGCAATAGGCAGCATCATCCACGACGGGCTTCGGCGCGACCTTATGCGCGGCAAAGTACGGCTGGAGAAGCAGGTCTATCGGATTGACGAGGCCGGATGAGGGTTTTGCAGCGGGAATCGTAGGGCGCCTCGGCAGAAGCGGCGCCGACCAGGCGGCCTGAGCGCCAGAGGCGCCGAATGTAGTCCCGGTATCGATCCAGTTGCGCAGCAGCGTAATCTCCGATGCGGTGAGGCGCGCGCCGCGCGCCGGCATGATGCGCCCCGGCTGTGCACCCGAGACCAGCTTTATGAGGAGGCTCTCGGAGCCGTGCCCAACCACCACCGCCGGACCCGATGCGCCGCCCTTAAGCACGTCGGCGCGGCTGTCCAGCCTCAGGCCGCCGAGCTTTGTGCCGTTGCCATGGCAGGCATAACAGCGGCTGGTAAGGAGTGGCTTGATCATCTTGTCGTAATCTACGACGTAGTGGATGGCCGGCTTTTGAGCCCGTGCGGCACCGCACCAGAGGGCGGGAAGCACTATTAGCGCTGAGAGTAATCTGTGTGCAATATGGCCCAGCATGCATCTCCTAAAGATAACGGGTGAGACGGGTAGGAAGGATTTGACCAGTACGACTATTGCGCTCAATTCTTGTAACGCCTGCAGAAGTCCTGCTTTATCGCCTGTTTACGTCGTTGATGCATAACGAGTTGCAGACGGCGCATACCTACCTTCGGGCGCAAGAAGGTTTTGGACTTTACTGCGCTGAATGGAGATGCACTGCGTTGCTCCGGCCGCACGTATGGTTGGCTCTACTCGACAGGATAATGTGTGCAGATAGCGGTATGTTTACTGTTCTGCAGCCTCTTTTCGCCGGTTCGAATTCAGGTTAAAAGGAAACACGATGCAAACCTTGCACGAAGCAGTACAAGCGATGCTCTCCTCGGAGGCGCAACGACACTTCATTGGTGGCGAGTGGGTTGGGGCGCAGAGTGGTAAGACCATTCCCGTCAACGATCCCGGTAGTGGTAAAGAGATCACTCGGATAGCGGCAGGTGATGCCACGGATGTCGACAGCGCCGTTGCGGCGGCAAGAACGGCGTTCCGCAAGAGCGGATGGGCGACCATGCCCGTGAACGACCGGGCCGTGATTCTCCACCGGCTCGCCGACCTTATCGACAAACATGTCGAGCCGCTCGCTCAGTTGGAAAGCCTGGATGTCGGTAAACCGCTCGCGCAGGCTCAATTTGGCGATGTCCCCAACGTTTCACAAACCCTGCGCTACTATACGGATCTCTCGGTCCACACACGCCGCGCAGAGCCGATCGCTGTTTCGGGTTATGAGGCACGCTCCATCCGCGTCCCATACGGAGTCTGTGCGTTTATCATCCCGTGGAACTTCCCGATACTTCTTGTTGGCTGGGGCGTCTCCCCCGCACTTGCCGCAGGCAATACGGTCGTCATCAAGCCGCCGGAAGATGCCTCGCTAACGGCCCTCTACTTCTGCAAACTTGCGAAAGAGGCCGGCGTGCCGGATGGCGTGATCAACGTCGTTACCGGCTACGGTGAAGAGGCCGGCGCTGCGCTTGCAGAGCATCCCGGCATCAATCGCATGTCGTTCACCGGATCGCCGGAGGTCGGACGCCTTATTGCCGAATCGTGCGGGCGCAACCTGGTCCCTGTGAAGCTGGAACTTGGCGGCAAAGGCGCGGCGATTCTGTTCAACGACATCGATGTTTCGGCCGCAGCGACCGCACTTTCGGGCGCAATCACGCTGAACTCCGGCCAGGTTTGCTGCACGGCAACCCGCTGGATTGTTCACGAGAGCATCATGGATCGATTTGTCGACAGCGCTACGTCCGTTCTTTCTCAGGTGGCAATCGGCCATGGGCTCGATGCGAGCACGCAGATGGGCCCCGTTATTAGTGAGAAGCAGCGCAAGCGTGTTCTGGGCTACATCGAACGCGGCGAGCAGGAAGGCGCTAACGTGCTGCTGCGTGGAGGCGTGCCCGATTCTCTCGAATTCGACGGCGGTTACTACGTCAGACCGAGCCTTCTGGGCGGCAGCCCGGACAATGTATGCGCCCGTGAAGAGGTCTTCGGCCCGTTTGCGTTTGTCATGCCGTTCTCGGATGAGGATGAAGCGATCGATCTGGTAAACCGTTCAAACTATGGTTTGGCAAACAGCGTTTGGACGGCGGATTTAGAAAGGGCCAACCGCGTTGCGGAAGCGATGGTTGCCGGCAATAGCTGGATCAACGCACACAATGTGTTTGTGCACGGCATCCCCTATGCCGGATGCAATCTGAGCGGTATGGGAGGCGGCGTTCTGGGGCCGGACACCTTCTTTGACTATCTGCGTCCGCAGTCGATCGTGCGACCGTTGGGCTAATAGATAAGGGCGGTCACCGCGGTATTGGACTGCGGTGACCGTCTCTTCGAAAGGCAGAAGGAATGGCACCAGGGTACTTCCATCGCGTGACGGAGGAGACGCCGACCCGGTTCTGGATTAACAACCCCTCGCACGATGAGGTGTTGCTGTCGCTTGCCGCCGGAGCGATAAGCTGCACAACCAACCCTACCTACGGCGCGAAGCTCCTCAAGTCCGAACCGGAATACATCCATGGCGTAATCGACCGTGCGATTGACAACGCTGACAATGACGATGCTGCGGCAGAGATGGTCTGCCACGAGATAACTGCGCGTTTGGCCTCGATGTTCCTGCCGTTGTTCAAACAGAGTATGGGATCACAGGGGTTCGTTACGCTGCAGAGCGATCCAAGGAGTGACGAGAACGCAAATGAACTGATACGGGCTGCGCTGCGGTTCCGTTCTGTTGGCCCCAACTTCATGACGAAGATCCCTGTCACAACAGCAGGACTGCAGGCTATTGAATACCTGATTGGCGAGAATCTGCCGATCTGCGCCACCGAGGTCTTCGCCATTGATCAGGCAGTAGCCGTCTGCGAGCTGTACCGGAGGACCTCCGAGAAGACTGGAATGCGCCCTGCCTTCTACGTCACGCATATCGCGGGGATCTTCGACGAGTACCTGGGCAAAATCACTGCGCACGATGGGTTAGATTTTTCGCCCGACACGCTCTTTTGGGCGGCGAGCGCCGTCGGGAGAAAAGAGTATAGGCTGATCAAAGATCGCGGCTATCCCGGCCAGATGCTTGGCGGGGGCGCGCGGTCGACCCACCACTTCACAGATTATGTGGGCGGTGATCTGCACATCACCATCAACTGGAGTACGGCGCAGGAGCTGATCGCCACCGATGAACCCATTGTTTCGCGCATCGAAACGACCACGCCGCCAGAGATTGCGGAAGAGCTGTCCGCGAAACTCCCGGATTTTGCGCGCGCTTTCAATGAGGGAGCGATGCAGATCGGGGAATTTGAAAGCTATGGGCCAGTCCAACTCTTCAGGAACAACTTCATTGCGGGATATGAGCAGCTACTTGCAGAGATCGCGAGCCGGCGCGATGCCGGAAAGGCGTGAGGATCACCTATGTTTACGGGTCTGGATCATGTAGCGATCCTTGTTGCCAATACTGAAGAGGCGCTGAAGGTTTACCGGGATCGCCTGGGACTGCCGGTTCTGCTCAGCGAAGTCGTCAATAATGGCGCCATCCGCCTGACGCATCTGGATGTGGGAAATACGCAGCTTCAGCTCGTGGAACCGCTCGATGAAGCGCATCCTCTGTTCGCGCAATTGCGCGCAAAGGGCGAAGGCTTGCATCACATCTGCTTTGCCGTAGACGATGTCGAGGGCGCTATGGCTGCGGCTGCAGAGCGCGGCATCGAGCTGGCCCAATCGAAACCTCATCAGGGAACGCAGGGCAAAAAGGCGGCGTTCCTGGCTAAGAGCTCCACCGGCGGCGTGCAGATGGAGATTACCGGTCAGTAGCAGGGAGACGAGGATGAGGAATCGTTTGCGTCAGCGTTTCCAGGAGAGGCAGACGGCCTATGGTCTCTGGATTACCACGGAAAGCCCGACGATTACCGAAGTTGCGGTGACGCTTGGCCTCGATTGGGTGTGTATCGACATGGAGCATGGACATCAGGATTTTCACGAAGTGATGAACCACCTGAGGGTGGTGCGTGGATCCGAGACCGCTGCTCTGGTGCGTGTTCCCGGGATTGAGATGAGCTCCATCAAGCGCGCGCTGGATATGGGAGCGCACGGAGTGATTGTTCCGTATGTGCTGAGCCACGAGGATGTGGAGACCGCCATCCGCTACGGGAAATACCCTCCCAACGGCGTTCGAGGCGTGGCCGGCGACAGGTGCGTGAAGTGGGGCCTCGGGTTTCAAGACTACCTATCATGCGGAGATGAGGAGACGCTCGTGATACCGCTCATTGAAACGCGCCTCGCTGTGGAAGATATCGATGCAATTCTCGCCGTCCCAAACGTCGAAGCTATCTTCTTCGGCCCGGCCGATATGTCCGCCTCTTACGGATATCTTGGGCAGTGGGAGGGACCTGGTGTGGCGAATCGCATTCTGGATGTACGCGCGAAGGCTGAGGCGAAGGGAATCTCCACTGGTGTTATGGCGCGCAGCATTGCAGACTCGCTACAGCGTCGCGACGAGGGATTCAGTATGGTTGGCCTCGGAGCGGATATGTCGCTGCTTATCCGGGCAATCCGCGAGAACCTCGAAGCGCTCGACCGCAAGGAGACGTTAGACCTATGGTTTTGAGAGACGCCGGAACGACGGTCGTGAGAGACCCGTTTACAGTTGGGATTACGCGGGATTTTATCTCAGACAGCGGCCAGCTAACGTATAAGGACATCGGCCTTGGTCTGCTTGCGGCCGAACCGCAGTGCACACATAAGTTCTTTGAGACGCATCACAATCCGGTGCAGCCGGCGCAGATTGCCTATGTCGATGCCGTGCTCTCGTTAACGCCGGGCTGGAAAGCAGAGACGCTTGCCGCCGGGGCGGAGAGGTTGATGATTGTCGCCCGCTTCGGCGTGGGTTATGATATGTGCGACGTGGCAGCGCTGACCGCAAACGATGTTCTCCTAACCATCACGCCGGGTGCGACGGATCTGCCCGTAGCAGGCGGGGTTCTCGCGATGATGCTGGGATTGAGCCGGCGCATGTTCATAAAAGATAGGCTGGTGCGAACAGGTCGCTGGAACGATCGGGCGAATTACCAGGGCACGGAGATATCGGGCGCGGTGCTTGGGATTATCGGGTTCGGCGGAGCCGGCCGCGAACTGCGCCGCCTTGTTGAACCTTTCGGCATGCGCGTGCTCGTCTACGATCCATTCGTGGCGGACGGCGTGCTGGCAGAACGCGGCGTGGAGCGAGCAACATCACTCGAGGATCTGTGTTCGCAGTCGGATTATATATCGGTCCATTGCCTGCTGAACGAGCAGACCAAGGGGCTTATAAAAAGAGACCTATTCGATCTAATGAAGCCGTCTGTCTATTTCATTAATGCCGCGCGTGGACCGATTGTGAATGAGACGGACCTCATCGCCGCACTTGAGAGCGGGAAGATAGCAGGCGCCGGGCTTGATGTGTTTGAGACGGAGCCGCCGAACCTCGATAACCCGCTCCTCAAAATGGACAATGTTATTCTCGCGCCACACTCCATCTGCTGGACCGAGGCATGCTTCCAGGCGATCGGTGAATCCGCCGTTCGATCCATTCTATCGGTAATACATGGCGAGCGGCCGATTGGCCTGCTGAATCCCGAGGTTCTGGATAGCCCCAGTTTTATTGCAAAACGCGACGCGATGCGGGCGAGAATTTTGGGTTGACAGCATTGGAGATGGAGACACGCAGGATGTCCGCTAAACGGTTACAGGGACGCACAGCGCTAATTACCGGCGCAGGCTCCGGTATAGGGCAAGGGATCGCAGAGCTCTTTGCTGCAGAGGGCGCTCGCGTCGCGCTTCTCGATCTGGATGAGGCAAAAGGTCTTCTGACTGCAGCCCGCATACGGGATGCCGGCGGTGAGGCGCTGTTCATCCGGGCGGATGTCTCTGTTGAAGCCGAGGTGCGCGGCGCCGTTGACGCTATTGTCGGAGCTTATGGCGGGATAGATCATCTGGTAAACAACGCCGGTATCGTACTCGTCAAACCGCTTGAGGAGTGTACCGAAGCGGAGTGGGACCAGGTGATGGCTGTGAACCTCAAATCCATCTTTCTCACCGTCAAACACACCATACGGCTGCTGAAACAATCGGCAAACGCAACGATCGTAAACATCGGATCTGTCTCCAGCTTCGTTGGTCAGGGGCATACTCCCTCTTACGTGGCGTCAAAGGGCGCAGTTATGATGCTCACCAAAGCGCTCGCATTGGACTATGCGCGGGCCGGCATTCGTGTCAACTGCATCTGTCCCGGCATCACCGATACGCCGCTTTTCCGTTTCCATGTCAGTAAAACAGCGAACCCGAAAGCTACTCTGGAGAGCCGTGCTGCTCGCGTGCCGCTAGGGCGGTTTCTCACTCCGCGTGATATTGCGAAGGCGGCGCTCTACCTCTCCACCGACGATTCCTCCGGGATAACCGGCATCGCGCATCTTGTGGATGCCGGATATCTGGCGGCGGCAGAGTGGGACAACAGGCAGATTTAGGCTTACAGCACCCTGGACGGTGAATAAGGAGAACGTATGACAAACAGGCTCGCCTGCGCTGATTTCACGTTTCCGCTTCTATCGCATCAGAATGCACTAACACTGATCGCCATGCTGGGCTTTGAAGGCGTGGATATCGGGCTGTTCGAAGAGCGATCGCATCTCTGGCCCTCTCGCGAGTTTGCAAACATCAAGAAGTCGGCCGGTCTTCTCAAACAGAAGCTGGATGATCTGGGCTTGAAGGCGGCAGATATCTTTCTGCAGGTCGCTCCCGATTTTGAGCCTCTTGCCATTAACCACCCAGACGCATTGCGGCGCAGGAAAGCGCGGGATTGGTTTTCATCAGCTCTCGAGTACGCCTCGCAAACAGGGTGCCATCATGTCACCACGCTGCCCGGCATCCACTTCGTGGAGGAGCCGATTTCCGATTCGCTTGCTCGCTGCTTCGACGAGCTTAGCTGGAGGGTTGTCGAGGCCCAACGGTGTGGGATCGTGTTCGGTGTCGAAGCGCATGTCGGCTCAATTGCGCCGACGCCGAAGCAGGCGGAACAGCTTGTGAACAGTGTGCCAGGCTTAACGCTGACTCTGGACTACACGCACTTCACACGAGCCGGCATCCCGGACGCAGAGATCGCACCGCTGCTTCAATACGCGAGCCACTTCCATGTGCGTGGGGCGAGTAAAGGCAGGCTGCAGACCTCGCTGGCTAACAACACCATCGACTATGCGCAGGTAGCGGCAGGAATGAAAGCGGCGGATTACAAAGGATGGGTTGGCATCGAGTATGTCTGGATAGACTGGGAGCACTGCAACGAGTGCGACAACCTCTCGGAGACCGTACTGTACCGTGACCTTTTCAGGAAGCTGTTGACCGGTTAGGCGGCTTAGCAACAGGTAAATAAGGAGATGTAAAGATGCAGCGAGTAGGGTTCATTCTGAAAGTAAAGAAAGAGCTGTTGGAAGAGTATAAGGGCACGCATAAGAACGTGTGGCCGGAGATGCAGCAGGCGCTGCGCGATGCCGGCTGGACGAACTACACTCTGTTCGCCCGGGAAGACGGCACGCTCTTTGGCTACCTTGAGACAGAGGACTTCGAGAAGTCTCTCGAAGCCATGGACGGGCTGGATGTCAACACGCGCTGGCAGGCTTCGATGGTTCCGTACTTTGAACAGCTAGAAGGCAGACGCCCGGACGAAGCCCTGTACCAGATCGAAGAGATCTTCCATCTGGACTAAATGAATGCAAGACATGCAGGTTTTGGGTGTGAGACGTCAGGATGGAAATATCGCATGGCGGGGACCGCGTCCGGTCTGGAAACAGGATCCAGGGAGGCATAATCTCTTTTCCTGACGCCAGCAGCGCCAACTGCTCGTCAAACAGGCGATTAAATGCCTCTCGGCTCTCTTTCCACTCTCGTTTTTCGCTCGTGTCCGCCCCAGTGCGGTCGCGCAGCCATCTATTGCAAGACACGACCCGTATGTAGTCGTAATGGCATGCATGCCAGATCTTGAGCGGCTCCGCGTCGGCCTCTCGATTGCCAGGGCTCATTGCGGTATTAAATCCGACTTCGAGTTTCACGCAAATGAAATGCCGGAGAATTTCAGCGCGGTAGCGCCGGTCCATCGTGCCATTTTGGTACGGCGATAGCGGATCGATCCGACAAGGCAACCAATCTCCGTCACGAACAGAGTTGCGAATAAGAAGACAAGCCTAGCGCTTGTGGCCCTATCAAACATTTCAATGTCGTCCCCCAGAGAGTACAGACAATATATCCAGGTTATCAGTGGGAGGACGACGCCCGTGATTGTTACGCAAAGTCGCACCTTATCACGACGCTTCAACTCAACAGGGCTATGTTTATCGCCTTGCGATTTCATTCACATTCTCCAGCGGCGCGCTCGGGACAAAGCCAAGAACACATTTCATGGGTGAAGCTCATCAAAGCGAAGCAAGCGCGCGTAGACAAGATGGTCGTCTCGGAAGCGATATACTTCATCATAGCCTCCTATCTCCGTGATTGCATGGTCACGTATTGTCCGCATGTGCCTCATTCGCACATCGGAGTCAGGCTTGCCGCCCCAGTGAGCAACCATTGCCTTGTAGCTCATGCCCAGGGAATACGAACCGCTGATCAGTTCCCTGGCGGAAAGCCGGGAAGTGGTCGCCTGCCGGAGCATTTCGACGGAGGGCTTCCCAGGCAGATGAACACCTGATTGGAATTCGATCTCATTCAGTTCTCCGGTCTCAGAGCAACGGATATGCAGGGTCACTGAGTGGGACTGATCTAGATAGTATCTGCCATTGCTTTTGCGATGAAACTCCACATCCTGGTCGGAATCGCTGGCTTTCTCCCCACGCACAAGATAGCCCGAGCCAAATCGCTTTTGAACCGTTTGCTCATTGACAGCAGCCTCATTGACGGCAGGAACATAAAATACTCGCGCATCCATTTCGAAACGGCTCCGTTCCTCCAAATACGCTGCCATCATGTCTCTATGCTGTTGTTGCTTTTTGGCCTGCGCTTTAGCTTGCGCCAATCGCGCCTGCTCTTGCTTGTGCCGCATCTGGCGCCGTTCATGGAGATTGAACAGTACTAAAAGGCCGAGACAAATAGATAGCACGAAGACACTCCCAAAGACATACTTTGGCTTCATAGACACCTTCCCGGTTACTGGTTGGGTTACATAATGCAAGACCTTCATTACAAGAGGGTAGCGCGGTCACCTTTCTGCACAACAATACTATGACTTTGGTGCGTTATTCGAACCATTGCTTCACACCCTCGCTTGCACGGCCCGTTTGCATAGTTTTCTCTCCCATTATGTCCAAGAGATGAGACGGAATCCACATACCGCACAACAGTCCTTACATAGTGATCAGGACAGTCTGGCTGCATCAGCAATTACACACTGAAACGGGCAGACACTCTGCACCGTACAGCCTCATGTCAAACAGGTTTGAGGAGGCATGATGCAATTGAGTGGAGGATTCCTATTATTGTTGCTGGCCAGTGGTGTGTTGCCAGCCGTGGCGATGGCCCAAAAGCCCGCCGCAATCGATCAGAAGATCGATGCCTTTGTACTGGATCAGATCGCCAGCCAGCATCTCGCCGGGGTCTCCGTGGCCGTGGTAAAGGACAACAAGCTTGTTTTTGCCAAGGGCTACGGCAAGGCGAATCTGGAGGTCAATACCCCAGCGACCAAGGAGACGATGTATGAGATCGGCTCGATCACCAAGCAGTTCACGGCGACTGGCGTCATGATGCTGGTGGAAGAGGGCAAGATCGGGCTGGACGATCCGGTATCCAAATACTACAAATTTGCGCCGGATACATGGGCAAAAGTGACCATCCGCCACTTGCTCAACCAGACCTCCGGCATCAAGGATTACACAGAGATCGACGATTTCGTCAAAATGGCTCGCGAACAACATAGCGCAGACGAACTTATGCACTCGATTACCGCTGTACCCCTCAATTTCCAGCCGGGTGAGAAGTGGGTCTATTGTAATACGAACTATTACCTGCTAGGTCTCATTGTGGAAAGTATCACCGGAAAACCGCTGGAAGAGTTTCTACACGGCCGCATCTTCGGGCCAGTGGGCATGAACGTGACTTGTACGACAGACCCCAAAGCGATCATTCCCAATCGCGCCTCCGGCTATGGCTGGAACTCGACGAAATTCCGCAACTACGACGCGCTCAACCCCACGGCAGCCGGTGGCGCAGGGTTTATTGAGTCGAATGTGTTGGATATGGCGAACTGGGCAGTGGCTCTAGAGAGCGGAAAACTGCTGAAACCAGAGAGCTACAAGCAGATCTGGACAGCAGGGAAGCTGAACGACGGTAAGAGCCATCCCTACGGATTTGGCTGGGTCATCGATACCTATCGGGGCCGCAAACATATCTGGCACAATGGCGGCACCGCAGCACATCGCAGCATGATTTCTCGGTTCCCCGAGGATCGCCTTACCGTCATCGTGCTCTGCAATACCGAGAACGGCCAACCTGAACCCATCGCAAAACAGATAGCGACATTTTACTCGCCTGCGCTTGCCGCCTACAAAGAGACGGCGATTCCGGACAAGGATCCGAAAACAACAGTGCGCCTGAAGACTCTCCTGCAGAAGATGATCGATGCTACGGCAGAGCCGGAGCTTTTCAACGCACGAATGCGCAAGGTACTTTTCCCGGATGTACTAAAGCAGCTTTCAGCCCAGGTAAATAAACTCGGTCCGATTAATGAGTTTGGACTTGTCAAATTTACGACTAAGGACAGTTCGAGATCTTACGAGTATCGGGTTGTACTTGGCGCAACGAAATTTCACGGGTTCTTTACCATCGATGGCGACGATAAGATCGCGGGCGTCGGTCTCAAACCCGAATGAGTGGTTAACGTACGGGGAGGCAAATCCGGGGACGCAGTCCATGGACCCCTTCAATTACGGATCATTCTATGGGCTCTGCCCCAGGTTACTTGCTTTTCAGCCCATCCTTTGTCCCATTTCCCTCTTTCCCCTGCCCGGTGCATCTATAGGATCCACTATATTGTATGCACCTAGGTATAATTCACACACACTTCAGAGTGTTGGGGTAACGATGCGGCTCACAAATCGGCATTTTACGAATTGGTCAATTAGCGAGATCGTTGGCTCGGTTCCTAAGCTGGCCCTGCTGCTCGCAGCAATATTCGTCTGCGGAAACGCCAGCGCTGATGCCATACAGGATAAGGTTGGCCTGGAGTTCTTCGAAACAAAGATCCGTCCGCTGCTGGCAGAGGAGTGCCTGAGCTGCCACTCGGTCAAGAGTAAGCCGATTCAGTCCGAACTGGCGCTGGATGAGCGCAATGCCATCCTGCACGGAGGCAGCCGCGGAGCCGCCATCGTGCCAGGTCACCCGGAGAAGAGCCTGCTTGTCTCCGCGCTACGCGGACGCAACGGCGCACCTGATATGCCGCCAAAAGGCCGCCTCACAGAGCAGAAGATCGCCCTGATTGAAGAGTGGATACGGCGTGGAGCGCCATGGCCGGCAGTCACCGGTTCGGTTCATTCCACGCCAAAGGCAGCATTCAACCTTCAGGATCGTAAGTCCAAGCACTGGGTATGGAAGCCTATTTCCCACCCCACGGTTCCCCAGGTTAAGAATCGTGCCTGGGTGAAGAATCCCATCGATGCCTTCATCCTCTCGGGACTGGAAGCGCACAGTCTAACTCCGGCCCCTGCTGCCGATAGGCGCACCCTCATCCGCCGCGTGACCTTCGACCTGATTGGCCTGCCGCCCACAACCGCAGAGGTGGATGCGTTTCTTAACGACACGGCCCCAGGCGCCTATGAGCGCGTGGTTGATAGACTGCTGGCATCGCCGCACTATGGGGAGCGGTGGGGACGCCACTGGCTCGATCTGGTGCGTTATGCCGAAACCTACGGGCATGAGGGCGACTACGATAAGCCGGGCGCCTATCAGTATCGGGACTATGTTATCCGCGCATTAAACGCCGATGTGCCCTACAACCAGTTTGTGCAGGAGCATGTAGCTGGTGATCTGCTCGCGAATCCACGCCACAATCCAGCGCAAGGGTTTAATGAGTCGATCCTCGGTACCGGCTTCTGGTGGCTCGGCGAGGGAACCCACTCTCCGGTGGACCTGCTGCAGGATGAGGCGGATCGGCTTGATAACCAGATCGATGTGTTTGGCAAGGCGTTTCTTGGTCTCACCATGGGATGCGCTCGATGCCACGATCACAAATTTGATGCGATCTCCACCCGAGACTACTACGCGATTGCAGGTTTCCTTCGCAGCTCTCGGTACCAGTTGACCCCTATCGAATCTCCCCAGCAGATGCAGGCGACGATCGACTCGCTCGACCGGCTCGCCAACGATCGTGATGAACTGCTACGGCGTGCATTGCCAGCGCAAGCTGCGCATGCGGCTCCGAGTATTCCGTCCGGCGCAACGCTCTTCGAGGACTTCTCGAAAAAGAGCTATGCGGGCTGGACTGCCACGGGCCAGGCGTTTGGTGCCGGACCGCGCCAGGGAGCCCTCCGTGCTGTGCCAACCGCAGCATCGTTCCGTGTGGAGGCGGTGACGAATTCCGGCGCAGCGGATAGCGGTTTCCTCTCGGATCGTCTGCATGGAGTCCTGCGCTCGCGCACCTTTACGATCAAAAATCGACATATTCTGTACCATGTTGCTGGCACCGGAACGGAGATCCGCCTCATTGTGAGCGGCCTTCAATTGATCCAGGATCCCATCTATGGTGGGCTTCGAATCTCTTTAAGTGGGGGAGACGCCCTGCACTGGGTGAGCCAGGATGTGAGCAAGTGGATAGGGTATCGCGCCTACATTGAGCTGGTGGACAATGGTCCCGGACATCTGCTTGCCGATCGTATCCTCTTCTCGGACGGGGATGCTCCTTCTGAAGCCGGCGCACGGCTGGCGAACTTTGAGGAGAGCCGAAAACTCTCATCAGAAGCTGTTGCAGACCTTCACGCGATGGATGCACGGCGTCTCGATCTGGAGAAGTCTCTCTCGGACCCACCACGCGGGCTGGCAATGGCCGATGGAACCGGCGAGAACGACCGCGTGCATATCAGAGGCAGCTACAAGTCTCTCGGTAGTGAGGTGCCTCGACGGTTCCTCGAAGCGCTCGGCAGCCCTGCAGTGGCCCGACCAGATGATGGCAGCGGCAGGCTGGCGCTGGCAAGGGCCATGGTTGCCCCAACTCAAACACCTCTGGTACCCCGGGTAATCGTCAATCGGCTCTGGCTGCACCACTTCGGCGAGGGAATAGTGCGCACGCCAGACGACTTCGGAGTTATGGGCCAAAAGCCGACACATCCGGAGCTTCTGGACTGGCTCGCCGATAACTTTATCTCAGCGAGTAATCCGCCTTCCAACTCCAATGTGAAGGCTGGCGCCGCCGCCGCTTTTAGTTCTAATGCCTGCGGCTGGTCGCTCAAGAAGCTGCATCGCCTCATGGTGCTCTCCAACACCTACCGCATGTCGAGCAGGATTGAGCCCAAATCGGAGCAGAGCGATCCCACGAACAGATTCGTACACCGCATGCCGGTCCGACGGCTGGAGGCCGAGGCGATTCGTGACGCTGTGCTGGCAGTGAGCGGCCGGCTTGACACCACACTTTATGGCCCCAGCGTTATGCCGTATCTCTCGCCCTACATGGAGGGACGAGGTCGGCCGGGGACATCCGGTCCGCTGGATGGGGCCGGTCGCCGCAGCGTCTACATCAACATCCGCAGAAACTTCATCCCGCTGTTTCTCTTGGCCTTCGACTATCCGGTGCCATTCACCTGCATTGGCAGACGATCGACATCGAACGTTCCCGCACAAGCGCTGGCGATGATGAACAATCCGTTTATCCTAGAGCAGTCCGAGGTGTGGGCAAAGCGAATAACTGCTGATAAACAGGCGACCACCGAAGAGCGAATCCGGCAGATGTACCAGACCGCCTTTTCGCGACCGCCCGACAGCAGCGAACTGGTGCAGGCGACTGCATTTCTGGCTCAACAGCCGGGCGGATCGGGCGCGCTGGAATCGTGGACCGACCTGTGCCATGTGCTGTTTAATGTTAAAGAGTTTCTATTTCTGAACTAGGTATGGAGTGAGGAGCTTCGATTTCCATGCGGATAGCCAGACCCATCAATAGGCGTGAGATGCTCTCGCAGGCGGCCAACGGATTTGGCGCTGTTGCGCTTGCAGCCCTTCTGCAGGATCGCGCTTTTGGGGCCGACCAGATTCCTGCAGCGGCGTCCCAATCGCCCATGGGTCCCCGTCCCAGCCACTTCCCGGCGAAGGCGAAGAGCGTCATCTTCCTCTTTATGGATGGCGGCCCCTCACAGGTGGATACTTTCGATCCGAAGCCAAGGCTCGCAAAGGAGAACGGCCAGAAGATAAAGATGGACGTTCCGCCAACCCAGTTCGATAACGTTGGCAGTGTGCTAAAGTCGCCCTGGGAGTTTAAACCCTACGGCAAGAGCGGTATTCCTGTTAGCGAGCTATTCCCGAATGTGGGGCAGTGTGTCGACGATTTGTGCATCATCCGCTCCATGGTGGCAGATCACTCCGAGCATACCAACGCGAACTACTTTATGCACTCCGGGCTCGGCATGCAGGGGCGTCCCAGCATGGGCGCCTGGGCAACCTATGGATTAGGAAGTGTGTCGCAAGATCTGCCAGGCTTCGTGGTTCTTCACAGCGGCATGATCCCCTCCGGCGGAGTCGATTGCTTTACAAGCGGTTTCCTTCCGGCCACCTTCCAGGGCTCGCTGTTTCGCGCTGGCCGCAGCCCCGTTGCCGATCTCGAACTCGGTGAAGTGACGCCGGAGAGGCAGCGCAGGATGATGGGGCTGATGCGCGGCCTGGACGGCCACATGATGGCGAAGGCAGGGCCGGAGGACAAACTAGAAGCCTCCATCTCCAACTACGAACTGGCATTCCGCATGCAAACCGCGGTACCGGAATTGGTCGATATCAAAGGCGAATCGGAAGCCACACGGAAGCTGTATGGCCTTGATCAGGAGCATACGAAGATCTACGGGCAGCAGTGTCTCGTGGCGCGGCGGATGGTGGAGCGCGGCGTCCGGTTTATTGAGCTTCTCTGCCCTGCAGTTGGCGCGGACCGCTGGGATCAGCACGGCAACCTGAAAGAGGGCCACGAAAAGAATGCGGCAGCGGTGGATGTGCCAATCGCGGGCCTGCTCATAGATCTTAAGTCTCGCGGACTCCTGGACTCAACGCTTGTCGTGTGGACCGGCGAGTTCGGGCGCACGCCGATGGCACAGGGCTCTAATGGGCGCGACCACAACCCGTTCGGCTTCAGCATGTGGATGGCAGGCGGGGGCATCAAGGGCGGCACAGTATACGGTGCAACCGATGACTACGGATACTATGCCATCGAGAATAAGGTTACGGTCCACGATATGCACGCAACCATGCTGCACCTGCTTGGGATGGACCATAAGCGGCTAACCTACCGATTTAGTGGACGAGACATGCGCCTCACCGATCTCTACGGAGAGGTTGTCCACAGTATTCTTGCTTGATGGCGCCTGAATTTAGTTAGCCGAAAGCGCCGTTTCCGCCCAATGACCTAACACCGAAAACCGGGTTCACTGTGTGCTCCCTCGCGCTTGCACTTACTTCCCTGCGGAGCGCAGCTTTGGGTTTCCCCAAACCGTCCAATCGAAGCTGAATTCGCCCATCGAGTCTGTGATGAGCGTCAGCAGCACGTCTCTGCCGGCATACTCCGCCAGATCTACGCTGATGGGATGCCACTCCCTGCCCGGCATCGTCTCATAGCGCAGCAGGCGTTTGCCATTGACTTCCAATTCAAAAGCTGCGCCAGTCGACCTGGATCCATCCCTGAGGCCGCAAGAGGATACAAACTTAATGGGCGAATTGGGCAGATGCAGCCAGTAATCTACAAACGTGCGGCCGAAATTCGGCGGATGCTCGTTTAGCGCTGGCATTGATTGGCCGAGGCATAGCGCATCTCCTACCACCGTCGGATACTGCGGCTGCCCGGTCTCGATACCATCCAGAGTGGCGGAGTGCACCGTAAACGGGAGTTTCAATAGGTCTGCGGGCAGCGTATCAACATTCAGTGGCGGCTGCTTCATCACCAGAATCTGTCCTGGCGCAACCACATCGACGGTCGCTTTACCCTCCCGAATCGCGCCAGTGAACGGGGCTGCCGTCGTCAGCACATGGTCTGCTGCGCCCAGACCTGCAACCACCACTTTGCCGGGCTCCGATTCGTGTTCGACATAGATGCTGGGTCTCTCGAACAGGCTCCAGTCGAATCCCGGGTTACCGGTGGGAGCGGTATCAGCTGTAAGCGTAAGAGTGACATCCTTTCCACTGATCGGCGTAAGATCGAGTTCAAGCGGCTTTTGTGCCTCCCCGGCATACAGTTTCGATGCTGAAAGTGTTCGGTCTTCAGTGGCGGCAGTAATGCGAAAAACCACTCCGTCCGATTTCCCTTCCGCCCCCACATTGAGATGTATTTTACAGGCAAACATCACCCTCGGGCCTGTAGGCACGTGCAGTTTGTACTCCACGAAGGATGCACCCGGCAAATTCGGGCCTTTCCAGGGTGGATGAATAAACACCCCCTCACCCATGACATGCGCGTTTCCATTGCTCTCTTCATCTAGAAACCCTGCCGACTGGTACGATCTCGTCGTGCCATCCTTAAGCCGCACTCCGGAGCGCGTATTACCGTTAAACTGCCATAGCTTGATCATGTCTGCGCGTCGTTCCGGTGGCTCCGGAAAGAAAGCAAATCGTGCCATATCGGCATGACGTCCGGCGCGTATCAGGGCAAATCCTGCAGGAAGTGTCTCTACGTGTAGCTGCGTTAGGTCGCGAGGCTCGGAACTCCATGCGTAGGATGCAGAAGGATCCAGCCCTAGAATGCGATTTGCATCGTAAACTGGCCAGTTTGTGAGCGACCCGGGGACCGCGGCTTCGCGCACGCCCTCGATGCGTCGCGTAAAGACTTTAGCCTCGCCATTTGCACCCTCAAGCCGCAGTGCAACACCGTTGTCGCGCACGTAGGAGAGACGGTTTCCGTCTGCAGTACGGTACACAAACAGCTCATCCGATTTCCATGGAGTATCGAAATCTGGTCTCGGCATTGACGTGGTCCAGACCTTCGCTTCGGTTAGAAGCTGCCGGATCACAGAGTTGTCTCCTGATAACTGAGCTGCATCGGGCCAGGCGTAGGTCGGCAGCACCCCAAAGTTCTCGTAGGCTCGTCGGCACGCGAAGTAGGTTCCAGGCGATTGCACCGGATTCGCCATGCCGAGGTAGCCATATATTGCGGTCTGCGGCAGCAGCACCATGGAGCTGACGGGATGGGACTGGCGAAGCAGCGCGTCGTCCCAGGTGCCGTTTACGAAATCAACACCAGAGATGTGCCGCTGCGCAAACGCCTCATAGCGGGCGGTGATCTCGTCGAGCCCCTCCCCGCTGAGCGCCAATTCTGGCAGCGACTCGCGAAGTTCGCGGTGCAGCGTCAGGTTGCCCTGCATCGAATTCACACCATCAATCGGTCCATTTTGGTCGTTATACATGCACAACGTCTGATCGAGGTGTATTGCATCGACTCCAAACTTCTCACGGACCTGTTTCATGCGGTCGATAAAGAGCTGCCGCCATGGAGGATAGGCGGTATTGATGTAGGCAAACTTGATCGGTGGCGTTGCCAATTTCCAGTCCCACCAGAGCAGATCGCCGGAATCGGCATCGCGCATCTGGTGACCTTTAAACGAATCAAACAGCGGGCTCTTCGGGTCGCAGCCGAAGTGGTTAACGTGCACCATCACACGGAATCCCAGTCTGTGCGCCTCCTGCATAAAGGCAGGAAACTCAGGCGCAGCCTCGTAATCTGGGTACATGCGGTCATACTCGTTTTTGCGCCACGAGGGGTTGTAGAGCAGGGTCTGTTTCGGATCCACTTCCTTTGCAAGGGGGGCCAACACCGATGCGTCGTTGCCAACCAGCACGACGAAGTGGATGTCGGAGGTCCACGCAGGCTGTGGAATCGCAGGGAACGCTGCCGGGAAACGATGCACTGCCCAGCTCTGATATGCCTTAACTCCCGCCTGCCAGGCGCCGGAGTAGGCGTGCAGTCTCCATGTTGGGGCATCGATTCTGACACATGTGGCGAATGGGGCGTTTGCGTATGAAATGAATATGAGATGGAATTTGCCCGGAACGTGCTCAACGATGATTGATTTGAACTGAAAATTCTGGTCCTGCGAGTAGATAAGCACGCCACCCAGCTTGCCCTGCAGCAGAACAAACTGCACTTCCCAGCTCAGCGGGTAATCGAAAACGCGCCGATCCATCGGAGACTGATGGTCGAGCCGCTGCCCGCTGTTGCCCGGCACAATCACATCCAGGCTGTCGGGTACATCTTGCAGCCGCCAACTTATGCCGCGCACATGTTTGCCAGGCGCCGACCCGGACTGCTTCAGCGTTATGTCACCGCTAGTCGGTTCCGTTGAAAGCTGTGAAGTGGCCTGTTCTCCTGCATCCCCATGCCAGGTAGCGGTCAGTTCGCCCTTCAAGTGTGGACTGTGTGACTGCGCGTTAGCTGGAAGGTCTTTCATTCCGAAGCGCAACAGAGATGCGGATACTGTGGATTGTGTGGGGGGCGCGATCACTTCGCCGGTAATTCGGTTCGTCAGCGCGGTGATTGTTCCGCCGTGAAAATCTGCCTCGATCTTCGATGTTCTTATCTGTGCCGTTCCCGTACCGGCCAGCACAACCAGCAACCCGGCGATCATCACCCATCTATTGCGCATCGCTTCACCCCTGCACACAGATTACTTCCCTCGAACTCCGTCCCTACACCAGAAACCGGGTTCCCGTGTTCTCTTGGAGCCCGTGCCCGAAGAATGAGTCGAGCGGTTAGGGATTACCTGCTTACCCATTTACCCACTAACCTATCTTCCTACTTACCTAACTCAATTTCCCCCCAGAGATCGGCCTCGAGATCGGCCTCGCCGGGCACATCATTCACGAGACCTGTCGCCTTATTACTCCAATACTGGCGAGCAATGGTGGTCGCGCCGCTGCTATCTGCGAAGAGCACGCCGAAATCGGCCTTCAGCTTCAAGCCGGGGTGAGGCACAACACCGATCCGTTTCCATGGAATTGCAGCTTCCACAAAGTAACCGCCTTGAATGGGCGATGACGCTATCTTTACATCGGGCGCAATGACCACACGGTCGAATGCGATGGTGCGCCAGGGAGACGAAAACTCATATCGATCCTTCGGATTTGCACCTGGCGCTGCCTTCTGGTTAAGCACTGCAATCGGCTTACCGCCCATCATTGTCATCAGCATGCGAAGGCAGCCAGCGTCTTGCTGTAGTTTTGATGGACCCACCATCAGATCAACGCAGTCTCCGGTCTTGAACAATAGCTTCTCATTCTGCCCCCCGTTATGTGGGGCGCCGTTTGGTGAGAAGACGCGATAGGCCAGATAGAGATTGTTGTCGTCATAACGCGCTTCGACACGTCCATATCGCTGCTGTGAGCTCTCCTGAATCTCGATCACACTTGCTGAATCGTCGCTTAAGTGCGGCCAGCCTTCATGCTTACCGGTGACCTCATGACTTGCGATTCGGCCGACCAAATAGGTTTTCGGTTTTTCCGTCTGGGCTGCTCGAGCACGGGCAAGTCGCAATGCGTCCAGATATTGCGATTTCGAGTACGTGATTTCGCCCTTGAAACGCTTAACGGAATCGATGCCCGTAAGCTCCAAGACGTGGGCATCGGTGCCGCCGAGGGTCACAACGTATTTGCCATTGCTGAGGCGCGTAAAGCTCCCGCCGAACGACTCCCCACCGGCAGTAGTGGCATCGAAAGAGACGCCACGAACGGCTCGCGCTGGAGTTTCAAACCAACCACGAGTGTCCTTGAACAGTGACTGAATTAGCAGACCATCTGAAGTGAACAGGTAGTTCTCACCCAGGTTGCCGTTCATATAGAACACTTCCCCCGCCTCGCCGCTTGTCTGCGCTGTGCCCAGAATGGAGGAGGGGCCAATTAGGTAACCAGGCCGAGATGCATGGGCATTGTGCGAGCCATGCACGGAGGTGAAATGGCTGGGATAGCTGCCAAGAATCTTGCCATTGCGATCGAGCGAGATAACAGGGTCCTGGTTTAGGTAGACGCGTCCCTCACTGCCACCCATCGACATCCCCTCACCGTTGCCGCCCGTGGCGCCCGCTGGAAGTCGAATTATCTGCGGATTCGCGACATCATAAGTCGGAGCACCTGCTGCATTCCATCCAGTTATCGGATACTTGAAAAGCGCATTCGAATCGCGAGCTACAAACGTGATCGTACCATCGGTATCGGGCAGGCTGCCCCAATAGTAGTTTTGGAGATGCACGGGCTTGCCATCCAGCTCTGGTGTCGCGAACTTGAGCTCCTCCGGCTGAACGATGCCGTCGCCGTTCGAATCTGCCCACGAATAGATCTGATCCTTGTGGCCTTTGAAGAACGGGTGCGCGAAGTTTATCGGCACCTCGCTATCGTTCTGATCTTTGCAGACGCCAACACTGGCGCCGGGAAGCCACTTACCATCCTTTAGTAGGATCGAGGAGACCTCGGAAGTTCGGCTTGAGCAGTAAACGTGCGTGATCCCGGCGTGAGAAATAATGCGGACATGGCTATCGACGCGCAGCGGAAAGATCTCGTCCGGATCATCGGTTTTCGCAAAGGAGTAGACCGGACGGTAGGTGCCCTTATCTAAGTCGATTTGGTAGACCGTATTGTCTGAGAAGGCCATTGTGGAATCGAACGGATTGATGGCGCCGGCCCCGGCGTAACTGGTGGTACCTGCGAGATCCTTAAGTAGCTTGCCATCCAGGCTCCAGATGGAGGTGCGTTTCGGGTTCAGGGTCTCCTCGGTTACCCATAACCTGCCTTTGCTGTCGATCGCCATGCCAGCAGGATTTCGCATCGAGGTTTCACTGTACGGCCCACTGAGCGGCCTGCCGCCTCTGCTGCCGATCTCGCCACGGAGAGCCCCTTCTGGCGTGAAGATGCGTACGTTCTGCTCCTGCCCGCGTAGCGTAAGGTAGACATTCTGCTCTGCATCGATGGCAAGCCCGTAGCCCTGAGGGAAGCTGCCATCGGTAAAAGGACGGGTTGAACCGTCAGCAGAGACAATTATCAGGCTGCTGCCGGAGAGAACAATCAGTTCACCATTTGCCCGATATACCACCGCGCGCGGCGCATTTATATTCAGCTCCGCTTTCACCCTACCTGTGTCGGACTCGAGCAGCTTGATCTTATTCTCACGCGTAAGGCAGACGGCAAGGGTTCCCCGGTTCAATGCGATTGCAGAGAGGTTAACGCCAAGCTTCGGATCCGCTCCATAGCCGGGAAGATCCGAAACGGGGAGATCCAACACACGAAAATCTGATCCACTCTCACGGGTAAGCGCATTCCATGGAGCGTATTTGCCCGTCGCCATTTCTGCTCGATAGATGAGGGATCGCTTGCCCTCGCTCGCTATCCAGAGCGTTTTACCATCTGTGGCCAGCGAGATATGGCCGCCATCGAAGGCGGCTCGGTTGGCAAGCCCCCATAGCCGCTGTCCGTTGAGATCGCAGCCAATAATTGGCTGTCCCGCTTCACCCATCGGGCATGCTAGGGCAACGTAGTCGCCCGCTGCTGCTACTGCTTGTGGGGCGGTATGGTCACCATAGAATGCGCCGTGCCCATCGGCAGTGGACCAGGTTGGGTTGCCTGGATTTGCAAATGACATCAGCCATGACGCATGGATGCCTTTGTGGTAGAGCGCTTTGTAGGTATATGTACCGGGCTGTACAGGCTTGCCTTCATCATCCAGCCCGTCCCATCGCTCTGTATTGGCTCCGGCAGTGCGGGAAAGGTAGGAGATCAGGTTGCGAATCCGCTTGCCCGTTTTCGCATCTTCGATGGCAAGCGTTACTCGTGAATCGTAGGGGAGCCTGTAGTGTATTGCCACCGGTCCCTGCATTGGCGCAGGTCGAAGCGACTTCATCCACAAGGGTTCCGGCAGCTTCAGATTCCCTTTCGGCTCGAGCAAAACCTCACCCCACGAATTATAGGCGGTCCAGAAGAACTCGCGACTCGATGTGCCGGGCATCAGATTGTCCGAATATCGATGTACAGGCCAATCCTCTTCGCCCCAGAGAAGCTCGAAACCGCAGTTAATCTTCTCGCCGGCGCGATACTGCTTGCTAAGCGTGATCAGTTTCCATGGTAATTTGATCTCCTGAACATAGCCTTTGCCATCAGCATCCTGCAGAAAGGCCATCTCTGCACCTTCCTGCAGTTTCCACCTATCTGTTCGAAACAGCTGTTTGCTTCCGCCATCGTACGGATCTGTGAGGCTCTTGCCGTAATCGATCTGAATCGACGGCTCCTTGTCCGCGGCATAGTACCAGGCGGTAACATGCGAGATCCGGTCTGTCATGATGCGTAACTGAACGCTGTCGCCCGCCCACGCCTTATTCGCCTGGTAACGAGGATTGTGGGAGTTGCCCATCGGAGTGCGATCTTTCCAATGGATGGCGACGTAGAGATTGGCGCGGTCGTACATCAGAGCAACGCGCGCAGAGTAGATATCGGAGAGCGTTTCGAGGTCGTAACACATCATTGTCTGACCGGATAGATCCCAGTCGGTCAGCTTGCCATCAATCGTTACGGGCCCGGGCGCGGGTACGGCGTGCAATCCACGATTATCGGTCTGCGTAGCAAGCGCAATTCCGGGAAGCAGCAGCAATGCGAGCAGACTCACGCAAAGGCGCAAAGTCTCGAAGAAATGCGTTGGGGAGCAGGGCAATCCGGACAAACACCTGTCGAACGTTCGTCTGAAATTGAGCAGAAGTGAGTGGTGAGCCTTCACGAGCAGCTTATTAATTCGAGGCAGTGGATTCACTATCAATCCCCCGTTCTCGTAACCGCGTGATCTCCTCTACCGTTCTTCTCAGAAGAACCTGTGACCTGCTTTCCTGCGCCGATCCTGTAATTTATCGGTACACTATGTAACTGTAACGCAACATATGCGGACACGATGCCGAGTTCCGCACTACTCAGTGTCCTATGTTGGCAAATTACCAGCATCCATTTCCAGAGAGGCATTACTATGAATCTATCCCATCGAAAAGTTCGAACCGTAGGGCTGGCAACCGTGATGGTTATTCCCGCGTTGTTGCTGGGAGTTTTCAGCTTCGCTCAGGACGCCAAGAAGGCCGAAACATCCGCGCAGAAATATAAAAATATCAAAGTGTTGAAGGATTTACCGGCCGATCAGCTAGGCCCGTTGATGCACAAGATTAATACCGCGCTGGGCGTAAAATGCGACTACTGTCATGTCATCAATGCCGATCACTCCGGTTTTGACCTGGATACGAAACCGCAGAAGCAAAAGGCGAGAGAGATGATCATCATGACGCGCGAGATAAGCAAGCGCCAGAAAACGCTCGAAGGCAAAGCCTCCTGCTTTATGTGCCACCACGGCTCAGCGGAGCCGGCAATGGCGCCGTAGAAGCAGGACGAGTGGTCAATACTTCTCATTCAATATGCTAGCCGGCCCGGACTTAATTGTGCTTCACCGGGCCAATCAAACCGCCCAAATTACCCTGAACGCTCCGGTTGTTGATATCTGTGATCGTTTCGGCCGTATTCACCGGTCTCCAATTACGTTGCTCTTGTGTATTTGCCTGAAGATCATATATTGTGGAAACCGCATGTCGCTTCCTGAGAGAAACGTATCCATAAACTCGCCAGTCTCTCCATTAAAGCGCAGCACTTCGTCGGCCCGCGTGCTTACGTATAGATTTGCGTCTGGACCAAAAGCGATGCCTACCGGTTCTCTATTGTGGAGTCCTTCGGCTACGATGAAGTTATCGATAAAGGCTCCGGTTTTGCCATCAAAGCGCTGAATCGATTTGGATCTGTAACAGCACACATAAAATCGACCTTCCGGGCCGAGACAGAATGCATTTGGGTTGGTATTGCCTTCAAGCTTGAGAAAATCACCCAGGTACGCGCCAGTTTTACCATCGTAGTGTTTAATGGCGCGGCCCGCGACACTGGCAATAAGCATATTTCCATCTGGTGCAAACATCAGATATCCTGGCTGATTCAACCCGCCGCTGCC
Source organism: uncultured Chthonomonas sp. (assembly GCA_903919615.1). Classification (GTDB taxonomy): domain Bacteria; phylum Armatimonadota; class Chthonomonadetes; order Chthonomonadales; family Chthonomonadaceae; genus CAIXIX01. The sequence goes on along the minus strand of CAIXIX010000384.1, from coordinate 13,893 downwards.
TGGAGGCACAAACGTATCAATGAATTGGCCTGTTTGTCCGTTGAATCGCTTGACCTCACGCGAGTTGAAACTGCCGACATACAGGTTGCCATCTGGTCCGAAATCCATTCCATTAGGCGCGTTCATCCTGCTCGTGGCATCTCTCGGGACGAAGATGTCCATAAACTGCCCAGTTCTGCCATCAAACCTGTGAACAGTCTGCGACTCGCCGCCCGTGACATACAGATTTCCGTCCGGCCCAACGGCGATCGCGGTTGGGCCATTGAGCCCATGTCCTGAGATATAGTCGTCGATAAAGGCGCCAGTACGAGCGTTAAAGCGTTTTACTGAGTTGGAAAAATAGCAACAGATTAGCACTTCAAGGTCGTCTGCCCATTTGCTAACCACCCTCGGAGCATGCGAACCGGAGATCATCAATTCGCCATGAAGTTCTCCGATCTCCCTGCCAGCCTGACGAACCACAATGTGGTAAGCCACTGATGATGTCAAAGAATCCATGTCTTCGATGGTGATGCGACTAGCTCGGCTCAGGTTCTGGCGGGTAACCACGCCTAGCACACGCGTGTCAACAGCCTCCAGCCCTTCCACGGTATCTTCCTGCCGACTACCGTTCGCGAGAGTAATTATTGCCTTTTTGCCCGGTTCGATCGTTCGAAGCGCGCTTAGATAGACCCGTTTACCGCCGACCAGAATCGCCTGGTCCGGCGCCGTACATGCCACCTTTGATTGTGAGTCTACTACGGTAAGCCGAAGTTCATGCTGACTGTTCGAGGCAGGAAGGGGCGATGCTTCCGCGGTGAACTCCCCGTTCTCTCCCCGACTGGCAGTGACCGTTCGAACGTTATATAGGCCTGAATTGAGGGTAAACTCCACCGACAGCCCCTTTTGAACAGTCGGATAGGTCGACACATGGATCGCGAAGCGCATACGAACATGCGCATTTGCGGTATTGATGATCGGAGGCGTAAGGATGACATCGGCTCTATCGAGAAAGCGTTTTAGGACGTTCACAGGGATTACAGAGCTGCCGCCGGTTTCATTGGCGCCGGCAACAACGGTAACAACGCCAATAACCTTCCCCTTGCTATCGATGACGGGACCACCTGAATTGCCCGGCTTCAGCGCAACATCCAGTTGAAAGGCGGCCAGGACCCCGTTAACGTTGCGCAGGGAAGCAATATGTGCCGTGTTCAGGCTGATCCCAGAGTAAGTGAATTCCGCTCTCGTAAGGTCGCGACCTACTGGAAAGCCGAATGCAGCGGTGCCCTGTGCCTCCAACAAGCCATCAGCAGCTCCCAATGGAAGAGCAGTTAGCAGACGAGGCGGTTTTACATTGAGGAGAGCAAGATCCAGTTCAGAATCTCGTCGAACGATGGTCGCGTCGAGACGCACCTGGTCCTTTTCTCCCGCATTCAAAACCAGCGTGACGCCTGGTTTACCATGAGCTGGTAGGAGATGTGCGGACGCAATGAAATAACCAGATGGATTGATGCAAAATGCCGAGCCAAAGACACTTCCGGCTGCGGTCTCGACCAGAGCGCTGGCGCGTTTGCCCTGTGCCACCACGTCTCTCGGGATATCTGCAAAGCACTTTGCGACTGATACCAGCATACACACGGTTAACAACACCGGCCGGAATTGTCTGGTAATCATCATCTACTCCATCCGCAAACCGTACGTTGCTTCACTGTTCCGCGATGAAGTACACTTATCCTGTATCTATCCAGGCCTCATCGCTCGTCCCTGATCCCTATTCCGTGCAACCCTCATTCCCGACAACCAATATGATTTACGCAATCGGCGATATTCATGGACAGCACAAACTCCTCTTCAATCTGTTGGACGAGATTACTAAGGTCCCATTGCTTGAGGACGATACGCTCGTATTCCTGGGAAGATTACATCGATCGAGGGCCTGATTCAAAGCAGGTTATCGAGACGCTCATATCGCTGCGGGATTTGCATCCGAACACAGTGTTCCTGCGGGGCAACCACGAACAGGAGATCCTGAATGCATTCGAAGCGGCCCCCTCGACAAATATTGATGAAGGCGCACTGCCGTTATCGGATGTAGAACGAAATTGGCTGCCGCAGGGCGGCGCCGAGACACTGCGATCGTTACGACCCGACTTTGGTGATTCTGAAGAGGCCAGTTGGAGCACAGATTTATCGGTTCTTTCAGGCCTATAGTTAACATGAAAGTTCATTGACCGCCGGGACGGTTTCGGTCGAAGCAGTCAGACAATCGTTACTTACAATTTAAAAGGAATATCGTGAGGCCCTTAGCAGACTCGTGAGGTCCTTAAGGCGCGGCTGAGACTTGCTATTGCAGATACTTAAGGAACGCTTCGCTCGTTTCCACCGTCTTTATCTTCGCGGAGCGGAGCGTATGTCTCGGTCCGCAGATAGGCTCAATGCGCTCAAAGCGAGCCCGATAAGGCATCCAGTAAAGTGGCGAATAACGCGAATTTGAATGATCCTCTGGAAGCACACTGGAGCATACCGGACGCAGATCTGCTGAAGAAGCTTAACAGTTCTGCCGATGGTCTGAAATCTGAAGATGCCCGCCGTCGATTAGCGGATAGCGGCGTTCACATGCACAAACCCAACGGTTTCTCGCACACTTTTTCGCTCCTAATATCGCAGTTCAAAAGCCCCATCATTCTCATCCTTCTCTTCGCTGTTGGCCTCTCGTTTTCGCTCGGAGACAGGGTAAATGCCGTCATTATCCTGATCATCGTTCTCGTCAGCGGCCTACTCGGTTTCTGGCAGGAGCGCGGCGCGGCGAATGCCGTGCAGAAACTGCTCGCGATTATCCTGGTTAAGGCAAGCGTGATGCGCGATGGCGCAGCCGTCGACATTTCTACCGACATGATCGTACCGGGCGACATCATTCTGCTGAACGCTGGCGACGTCATTCCCGCAGACTGCAGGCTCATCGAATCGAACAATCTGTTTGTGAACGAGGCCGCCCTGACCGGCGAGACGTTTCCGGTCGAAAAAATCCTCGGCGTACTGCCCGCCGATACACCGCTCAATAAACGATCCAATTCGCTCTTCACAGGCACTTATGCGGTCAGTGGTACGGGAAAAGCGCTGGCAGTTCGGATAGGCGCTTTAACGGAGTTCGGCAAAGTCTCGACCTCGTTGAGCGCTCGTCCGCCGGAGACTGATTTTGAGCGCGGAATACGACTATTTGGATACCTGCTGATGGAGGTTACCCTGCTGCTTGTGATCTCTATCTTCGCCATCAACGTCTACCTGCACCGGCCCGTAGTGGAGTCATTTCTGTTCTCGCTTGCCCTTGCCGTCGGGCTCACACCGCAACTGCTCCCTGCCATCATCAGCGTAAACTTATCTCACGGCGCGAGGCGAATGGCGGCAGCAAAGGTCATCGTTAAACGGCTCTCCTCAATCGAAAACTTCGGAAGCATGAACGTCCTGTGTTCGGATAAGACCGGTACGCTCACTATTGGCGAGGTCGTCCTTAACAATGCGGTGAATGTCAACGGTGATCCAAGCGCTAAGACCCTGCTTTACGCGCATCTGAACGCTTTCTTCCAGACCGGGTACACCAATCCGATTGATGCTGCCATCGTCGCCTGCAGACCCGAGGATCTTGGCAAGTATAAGAAGTTGGATGAACGCCCCTATGATTTCGTACGGAAGCGCCTCAGCGTTCTCGTGGCCGCAGATTCGGGGCATGTGATGGTAACAAAGGGTGCGCTTTCGAATATTCTGGAGGTGTGTACTGCCGCTGAGAACGCAAAAGGAGAGGTCGTTCCACTCGATACCATGCGAGGCCTGATTCAGCAGCAGTTTCAGGCATGCAGCGAACAGGGATATCGCGTTGTTGGCGTCTCGTATAGAGATCTCGGAACGCAAACGAGCATCGGCAAAGACGATGAGAGCGCGATGACCTTCCTCGGTCTCCTTGCCCTATTTGATCCAATCAAGCCAGGCACCCTCGAGACGATCGAGAGGCTTCGTAAGCTGGGCATTTGGCTAAAGGTCATCACTGGCGATAACCGATTAGTTGCGGCACACGTTGGAAAGCAGGCTGGACTATCCATCGAAAACATGCTAACTGGACCTGAGCTGCGAGATATGAGCCAGCAGGCGCTACAGCACCGTGTTGGTAAAACGACCGTGTTTGCCGAGATCGAGCCCAATCAAAAAGAGCGGCTGATAGTGGCTTTCAAGCAAGCTGGACATGTTGTTGGCTATATAGGTGATGGGATAAACGATGCCTCGGCCCTGCACGTCGCTGATGTTGGAATCTCTGTTGCGAATGCTGTGGATGTTGCGAAAGAGGCTGCGGACATCGTGCTGCTGGAAAAAGACCTTGCCGTGCTGGAACAGGGCGTTCGTGAAGGCAGAATCACCTTTGCTAACACTCTGAAGTACGTCTTTATGGCGACCAGCGCAAACTTCGGAAACATGTTCAGTATGGCTGGTGCATCGCTGTTTCTGCCATTCCTGCCGCTGCTGCCAACGCAGATACTTCTGTGTAATCTGATGACCGATCTGCCCGAGATGACGATCGCTACCGACAGCGTTGATGCTGAGATGGTGCAGAAACCACGCCGTTGGGATATGGCCTTCATTCGCCGCTTTATGATCGTATTCGGGCTCGCAAACTCTGCTTGCGATTACCTGACGTTCTTTGTTCTGTTGAAATGGATGCGTGCAACGCCGATACAGTTTCGCACTGGCTGGTTCATCGAAAACATCGTAACGGCTGCACTTATCGTGCTTGTAATTAGAACTCAGAAACCATTCTGGCGCAGCAGGCCGGGCAATTACCTGATCGCCGCGACGATTGCGACGGTTATAGCTGCCGTTGCTCTGCCATTTACACCACTCGCACATGTATTCAAAATGATTGCGGTGCCAATATGGTTTTTGCTCGCGCTCGCGGCGATCATGGTCTTCTATATAATGGTTGCCGAGGTCGCAAAGTGGTTTTTCTATAGGGGGAAGAAGTAACTAGGTAATGGGGTAATGGGGTAAAGAGGTAATTTGGAGCCTGCCGGATGAATGCCTGGTGTTAGGTTTTCGGTGTTTGGTGCATGCGTATGCGGACGCCCGCCGATTCTTTAAATTGAGAATGGGCGGGCGTCGTTAGCAACTTACGCCTGTTCCAGTTCTGCCCTCAGCTCTTCGGGGATGCCGTCGTCCGTTGGGATGGGCTTGGAATGGATGAACTCGGCTGGAACCCAGATGTACTTATCCGTACCCCGCTCCGTTTTACAATAGACGCGGTAGCTCTGTGGAACCGCTCCATTGAGGCGAACATCGACGATGGTAACATCGATCTGCTCACCTGTTCTGCGCTTCTTCTCATCGATGATATCACAAAGCGCTATCTCGCCCTTAGCAATAACTGTCTGTTGATCCTCTGCCACTGCAGCCCTCCGCGCTTAAATTCTTCCGGTCCAATTCGACCGAGTTACGGCTTATAGTGTACCGAATCTACGTGCGGTGCGGGCCTGACTACACTTTCGGCCGATAGTTCCAATTCTCTCAGCTTCTCGGCAACCCTGGCGCGACGGACGAATGCCCCGAAAAGTCGTACGTCTTCACGGCTGAATGTTCGACGATCTGTCGTGTAAACCTCGACTACGCCGACAACTCGCTGGCCGAATCGCACAGGCACGCCAAGGTACGATTTCAGCCGTTCGCGTCTCACCCATGGCAGCAAACTGGCTCGAAGGTCGTCGTCAAGATCGTTAATCTGAATTGGACGCCCTCGACGCGCGATTAAGCCCGCCATTCCATTCCCAATTTGTGCCGATGGATCCGGCTCGGATCCAGAACGGAAGCCGCTGCTGGCTTCGACCTCAACCCGATCTGGCAGAACACGATATACGACACACCTATTGGCGAGCATAATCTCATTTGCCAGGTCCGCTAGCAGCTTGGGGAGGGAATTTGCCTCTAGTGTGTTACCGATGGCCTGTGCGATTCGGTTGAAGTATTTCCTTACATCCCTGCTTCGCTCCCGTGCCTGTTTATACATAGCGCCATTTGATACGGCTGAAGCCGCCTGGTAGGCGATTGTGTATAGCAGCTCCATCTCGGCAATCGTAAAGATGCGTCTACGTTCGCTCATCGCTAACAGCACGCCGACGCCGTCATCTCCATAGTGCATTGGCACGCATAATGCGGATGCGGCGCCAAAAGCTAACAGAGACGCAGCTTCATTTCGCTGATCCGCCGCGATATCGGCGATAGCTTGCGGGGTTTGCCATTCAAACACCCAGCCTGGTATCCCAGAACCAGAAACTGGGGTGTAAGCTGCAAAAAGATCCGATTCGATGTTTCGCTGCACTGCGGGAACCAGGTGACCGGTTTCAGAATCGTTCAGTAGAACCGCAACTTTGTCGGACCGGAGCAGTTGCATGACGCTATCTGCAACGACGTTGAGCGCACGGTCAACATCGAGCGTTGCGTTCATCCTCTGGGATAGTTCGAAGAGGGCATTCGCCTGCTCTGCACGGCGCTGCGTCTCATCGAATAGAAATGCGTTATCGATCGCAACCCCTGCCTGCACCGCAACCGCCGAAAGTAAACGCAAATCGTCCGTCTGGTAAGCGCTACGCTGAAGGCTCGTCACTACGATAACCCCGTGGGTTTCATTTCGACTCTTTAGTGGCGCAACCATTGCAGAAAGCGCTCGAGCGCTTTCTGCTACATACTCAAATCCTGACTCAGAATCCAGATTATCAACAATTATCGGTTCACCATTCAGAAGGCAGGCCGTGTGCGCACCTCCTGCATTAACCGCCAATTGCACTTCGCGCTCTGGTTCCGAAAGACCGCGCTCTGCTGCAATGAAGAGGTGAGACCGCTCGTCGTTCAGCAAGAACACAATCGCCGAGTTGTGTTCAAGATTAGCACAGATCGCGTTGAGCACACTTTCCATTACTTCTTGAACATTGAGCGTACTTGCAACTGTTTGTGCGGCTTCGAACAGTGTTGCCGCCTGTTTGCCAGTTTCACGCGCGGCAGTCGCATTCTCATCGTTCTTAATCGAAAGTGCAATTATCTCAGCAAACAGCTCTAACAGATCCTGATCCTCTGTTTCAAACGGTACGACTGACGCACCTTGACCTGAAGCGGTCCTATTCATCGCAGACAGGGCGCCGACGATAACGCCATCTTTTACTAGCGGAGTAACGATTGCAGTTGTAGATCTTGTGGAAGAGCCAGTCGAATCACCACTGGCGGCATCTGCTGCACTGTCTGGCGCCGCAGCTGACAGAGGATCGAACACAGCGCTGTCTGAACCAGAGAGATCTGGAAACAAGCTGCCAGTAGTAGGATTATTTCTGCCATCCAGTACTACGGATTTACCGGTTTGGACAGCAGATTCGGCCAGCGAATCGTCAACACGAACTCTTAAGCCAGCGATATTGGCAGCATCAGCGCCTGCCACCGCGACATAATCGAGCATGTCGTGACCAGGGGTGAGCAGGCAAATCGCTGCACGTGCCGCTCCCGTGAGCCGAATGACTTGTTGAACTGCGAGCTGAAACACCTCTGCGGCCGGGCGATTTGCCGCTAACGCCTCTGTGAGGCGTCTAAGTGCCGCACGTTGTTGTGCAGCGCTGGACATGGGTAGTTCTCCATCAATTGGGACAATCTATAACTGTCCCGATCAAAACCAAAATTCAGTGTTTGGGCCGCGGGAGTGAGCTATCGAACACAACCAGTGAACGATCTCGGTCGCGGTTTTGGATCGTGTAGAGTTCCTGAAGTAGTGCGTAGATTCGCACCGACTGTCTGCCTCTATCATCTGCACACAGCGAGAGAGCATTCAGCAGCTCACGTTCCGCTTCGCGCAGATTTCCGGTTGCCATCAATGCCTTTCCGTAATCCTCGCGTGCGGATGGGTTATAAGGGTCTTCTGTTGTCGCAATCGTCCATAGGGCGCTGGAACGCATTTCTGGGCTCGCATACGAGCTGAACTGGGACAGGGCATCAGCAGCGATTTCGTAGATTTCTGCCTCCGGATGGTCCGCTCCGAGATCCCACTCCCAGGTTCTAGTACACAGTGGCAACAAGGATTTTACGACCGACCACCACCCCTGTACTGCACGGTCTAGTTTTCCCAGTTCACGATACATATCTGCGAGAAGATAGGAGGCATCTCCAAACCACTGTGCCGATTCAACAGCTCTATGAAAAAAATCGAGAGCTCGATCAGAATCGCCGAGGCCCCGTCGCGCGCAACCCAGCCAGCAAAGGCTATAACCATCGGTTGGATCTGCATTCGCGAAGAGTTGATATAGCTCCGCTTCATTTCGAGACACACGTCCAGACAGCAGCTCTGCGTATTTTCCGGCCGGATCTAATAGAAGCGTGTTACAAGTTAACTGTAGCTCATGGAGCGCCGATTCTCGGTCTTGCTCTGACTCGTACTGATCCGTGGTTTCGTACCTTCCGGTGGCGATACAATGTCTTAAAAACGACTCGAAGTTCGAGGAGACCGGGCGGAAGAAAAGTTCATCGTCGTCGCAGTAGAGCACGGGCCAAAAGCCTGGCTCCGTTTCAGGCGACAGGTAGAATCCGTATGTTCCCCCATTGCCTACGCATCGCCCGAAGGGCAGAAATTGAGGCAACTGGCCGTATGCACGACCGGCTCCTGCAGCAATAGCCTCGAGCGTAAAGAATTCGCAGGGCGGGATATAGGGGGTAGAGTAGTGAAGGTAGAGGTTTCTAAAAGGATCGGGAATACGAGCTCCCCAGAATCGCTCAACTGCACGAATTGGATCGTGCCGCTCGGAAGATTCGTTACTGCGATCAGGATTCATCAGTTGTATTTTCACCCCTGAGAATCTAAATTGCAAGTTGCTGGCTGGCGTTATCACGTAGCAGCGCACAGAATCTCAACTGGATTATACCAGAAGCTTTTAAAGTTCGACGGCTTAGGAAAACGCTCAACAGCGCGTTGTTATAACAAAACCACCCTCACTTCAAATTGAAGTGAGGGTGGTTTATATTTCGCCTTACCCGACGAGTCGGGCTAGACAGGACTTAGAAGTGAACGCTGACCTGAGTGGTGAAGACGTTCGCGTTCTGAGTGGCTCCGAGAGCCTGACCAGTAAGAGCGGTAACACCAGACTTGTCCTGGTTCGCCAGGATCTGGTAACCGAACTTGAGGGTGGTGTTACCCGCAAGGTTCAGGCCAGCGCCAAGCGTGATGTACTGCTGCCATGCGGTAGCATGTGCGCCAACTGCGCCAGCAGACACGTTCCAGAAGTCGCCCTCATACGCTGCCGACAGGTGTACAACCTTGCTCAAGTGGTACTTAAGGCCGGTGGTAACCTTGCCGATGCTGCTACCCTGGGTGAAGGAACCTGGTCGGTTGCGTGCACCCTCGAGGAATGCGCCGGTCGCAGAGCCAGTCAGCTTGCCACTGAACTTGTAATCAAGTCCAGCGTATGGACCCTGGAGATTGGTTGGGTTGTAGTAAGAACCAACCTGCAGCCATGAACCAGGAGCGCTGAAGTTCGGATCGATGTACAGGTAACCTGCATTGATGCCAACCGCGCCGCTCTTGAAAGCAGCGTTGATCTTATAGGCATTGTTGTCATCGTTCGAAACGTTGGCGCCGTTGGTGATGCTTGACTGCACGACCGACTTTGCGAACTCGCCGCTGATACCGATCTTGCCCATCTGATTCAGCTTGAGGCTTGCACCGTACACGACTTCGTTGATGTTGCTGCCGTTAACCACCGCCTGAGCGCTGGAACCGGAGAGGTCAAGAAGGGTGAAGCCAACTTCGCCGATCTTGCTGACAGGCAACTTGAGGTCGAGGCCAACGCTCTGGCTGGCTGTGCCGGCCGCGAGGTTGACGGTGTTCAGGGCGACGCCATTGGAGCTGGTCAGGTTCGTGTAGGAACCGGCGAACAGCTGAGTGGAGACGCTGCCAAGCTTGGTGGTCAGTTTGAAACCGTCCTGCACATACTTGCCATCGTCGTACCACGGCAGGCTGAAGTAAGGATCGGTGTCAGGTCGCATGTAGACGAGGTCGCTGAGGCTATTCTTGAATCGGCCAAGCTCAAGGGTCGTCTTGCTGCCGAACTGGCTAACCGGAACAATGATCTCAGCGGTGTAGACGTTGGTCTGGAACGCGCCGCCGTTACCCATCGCCGGTCGTGCGACCGCCTGGCTGTTCAACGGAGCATAGTTAAGGTAGTTGGACTCAACGAGATCGCCAACAAACTTCACGCCGCCGGCAAGATTTGCGCCTACCTGCAGGTGGAAGTCGGTGGGATTGTCGATACCAGTGAACGGAGACTTGGACGCGTGTCGTGCAACGCCAGCCTGATCGACGAAAGGAGCGCTGGCTAGATCGCTGCGGAAGCCGGTGAAGAACTCACCGTGGATCATCGGCAGCTTGTCGATCTTCTCGCCAAGAGCGGTAACCTGCTTGGACAGCGTGTCGAGGCGAGCATTGATCGCCTTAACATTGGTGCCTAGGCTTGCCAGCTCAGCCTTGAAGGTGTCGGCCAGCTTCTGCAGGGCAGTGACCTCTTCCGGGGTCATGCCAGGTGCGCCCTGTGCGCCATCTTTGCCGTTTTCGCCGTCTTTGCCAGCAGCGCCAGCAGCGCCGTCTGCACCAGGCTTGCCGTCTTTACCGGCGGGGATGGCATCGAGAGCGCGCTTTAGCGCGACTGCGAACTCGTAGCGAGTAAGAACGCGCTTGCCCTGGAAATAACCGTTGGGGTAGCCAAGCAGGATCTTCTTAGCCTGAAGATCGCTGATTGCAGAATAGGCCCAGTGGTCGCTCGGGACATCTTTGAACATGTCCTGTGCGCTGGCCTGTACGGACCAGGTCATCGCAAGGGTTGCGATGGCTGCGCCCATGTAAGGCAGGAACTTTTTCACTTCGGAACTCCTCCATCATGATAGATGGTTAAGGTAGTGGCGGCTGCCGATTGTGCCGACAGATCGCCCGGTTTCCCGGCGCCCGCGCCAACCATACCCTGGAAAAACTTCCGCTCCTGATGACCGCACGCTGCATTGCGGGTGCACCGAGAAGAGTTGCCTTGTATCCTGCTTCTCTATGCTGCCGCATCATCGCGGGCCAGTAAGTGCTGAGATCTTTCCTGAGTTCAGGCTAACATCACACGCCGTAGTCGAGTTCTGTATAAGAGAACCACCGTTAATACGATACTAAACGTATCGTAGTTGCACAGTTGTAAAGATTCTCACCACAACTCAAGCTTAGAATAGCATAATGCAATATTTTCAGTCAAGCCGAATTCATTCAAAATGCATCTACAAGACAAAAAAACGCCTCCGCATGCAAGAAATGATGCGAAGGCGCAATATAAAACGGTTTGTGCGTAACCAGCGTTAGGCAGCGATACCCGCTGCAGCGCAGCACTTTCGGTACATCTGCGCCTTACCAGCTGGGGTTAGCACACGAACAACTTCGGGCTTTCCACCGCAAAACCGACAAACTGCCTGCTCTGCTTTCGCAGCTGCTCGGGCGGTAACGTTCGTTTTTGACTTGGCGCCGCTATCTTTCTTTGCCATTTTTGTCTCCTGAAAATGCCCTTGTAAGGCTACCGTACAGAGTGATTATACCATATGAGATTATACGCTCAGCAGCGATTCGCATCGTCCTCAGAGCTCTGCCAAGGCGGTCTCGCTCTTTACAAACGTATTAGCCAGAGAGTATACTCCCACGTGAGGAATGGGTTGACACTTAGTAAGTGCGCCCGTAATTTGTATTCCGGCCAGACTTGCGGGGCAAAACTATACGCCTCGTTCATATGTAATACGCATCGGCACCGAATCTGGTTCGGCAGGCTCAGGCGCACTGCGAGATTGACGAGATTCCGACTGCCGTACCTCCGACAGAACCCCGGCGCGGCCGCCTCCAAAACTCTCGTGCTACAGGATTATTTGCCCAAATGGCCCTATTTGGTTTCGAACTGGATGAAATCGTTAAACTTGTACAGCTGTTCGAAGAGAGCGGACTGGACGAGTTCATTATTAATGAAGATTCCCGATACCTCCGTATTCGTGGCCCAAGATCCACAGTAAAGCTTAAGGCGACCGCAGAGCAGTCCTACCGTCATGCCGTAGTAACCGAGCCGCCCAGACGACTGCCTCCTCCTTCCTCAGCATCGCCGGATCCGCCTGTCGCCGCAGGCATTCATCTCACATCGCCAATGATGGGAATGTTTTACAGATCCGATAAGCCTGGTGCAGCGCCACTTGTTACGGTGGGCCAGCATGTCTCGGTTGGACAGGTTATCGGAATAATCGAGGCGATGAAGATCTTTTCTGAAGTTCTCGCAGAACATGCTGGTGTGGTAATCGCGGTACCGGCCGGAGATGGCCAACTCGTACACGCGGGCGCAACACTTGTAATTCTGCAAAGTGAATAGTCTGACGTTTCAGCAACCGCTCGATTGGGCCGCACCTGGAACACAGTCTTTATATTATAGTGATTAGATTAGAGCAAAGGATGCTTTGGTCTGATAGCAAGTTGCACGAAGGGATATCTGGTATGAGCGAGGCTGCCGCGAAGCCGCAGGACAAAAAGTGGGAAAAGCCGCGCATTGAAATTGGTATTCTGGGCCTTGGGGTAGTGGGATCCGGTACAGTTGCGCTTCTGCAGAACAATAAGGCTGAGATCGAGCGGAAAATTGGCGGTCCCTTCCATATAAAGAAGATAGCCGTACGAAATCTAGACAAGAAGCGTGGTGTTCAAGTTGATCGGTCGCTGCTTACTACGAATGCTTCCGAAGTTATTGACGACCCCGATATTGACATTGTCTGCGAATTGATCGGTGGTATCGAGCCAGCCAGGGAGTTTATCCTCAGAGCCATTAAGAACGGTAAGCAGATCGTTACGGCCAATAAAGAGATGATCGCCAAAGAGGGCCATGAACTGATGGTGGAAGCGGCTGCACGCAAGCTCGACTTTCAGTTCGAAGGCAGCGTCGGTGGCGGTATCCCTGTTATCCAACCGATGAAGAATGCCCTTTCCGGCAACCAGGTGCGGGAAGTACTTGGGATTATTAATGGCACCACTAACTACATTCTCACGCGAATGTCGCGGGAAAAAGCGGATTTTGATGCTGTGCTTGCGGAGGCCCAAGTGCACGGCTATGCCGAAACAAATCCGACGAGCGATATTGGCGGGTTCGATGCTCAATATAAAATAGCTATTCTTGCCTCAATCGCGTTTACAACAAGAATTAACGTAAACGATGTCTACGTCGAAGGCATTACTAAGATCGCACGGCGAGATATTCAAGCCGCAGCCGAGCTCGGTTTCGTCGTAAAACTCGTTGGAATCGCAAGACGGGTTGATTCCGAGCAGGTACAGGTTCGGGTTCACCCGGCGCTCTTGCCTGCCAATCATCCGCTTGCCTCCACGAACGATGTCTACAATGCGATCATGGTTAAGGGCGATTCTGTTGGGGATGTTATGTTCTACGGCAGGGGCGCCGGCGCCGGACCCACAGGCAGCGCCGTTGTAGGCGACATCATGGATAGCTGCCGTAACTTGCGCGGGGGGTCGACAGGGCGTGTTGGATGCACCTGTGCGAAAACGCGGAAGGTAATGCATATTGATGATGTCGTAAGCCGGCATTATCTGCGGATGCATGTGCTAGACCGACCAAGGGCGCTTGCATCGATCGCCGCAGTACTTGGAGATCACGACATTTCGATTGAATCGGTTGTGCAGAAGGAAACACACACCGATCAGGCAGAAATAGTGTGGGTAACCCACGAAGCAGCAAGCAAAAGTATCTCGGACGCAATTGCTGTTATCGACAAGCTTTCGGCAATATCTCCGGCTGCACTTGATATTAATGCTGCCTGCCCTGCCCCGGAAATTATTCCCCGCGGGTATGG
>CAIXIX010000383.1 GCA_903919615.1 uncultured Chthonomonas sp. | reverse complement strand
GACAACGATGGCTGGCCAGATCTCTTTGTCTGCGGATACAACGCGAATGGGGTCGGTGAGATCGCTGCTGACTATCTGGGGCTTCCGACCAACGCAGAAAAATCGAAACTGTACCATAACAACCATGACGGCACCTTCACAGATGTAACCTCCCAGGCGCATCTCAATAAGGTCATTATGGGTATGGGCCTCAACTATGGTGATCTGGATAACGACGGCTGGCTCGACTTTTATGCTGGAACCGGTAACCCGAACCTCGAGACATTGATACCGAAACGAATGTTTCGCAACCATGATGGCAAGTACTTCGACGAAGTGACGACGACTGGCGATTTCGGCCACCTTCAAAAGGGCCATGCTATTGCTTTTGGCGATCTCAACAACAATGGTCAGCAGGACGTGTTCACAGTGCTCGGTGGAGCCTATGACTCTGACTCCGCGCATTGTTGCCTGTTTGTAAATCCCGGCAATAAGAACCATTGGATTACGTTGAAGCTTACCGGCACCAAATCGAACCGATCTGCAATTGGCGCCGAAGTCTGCGCAACGGTCGATACTGGTTCGGGCATTCGGCATATCTATCGAACCGTCGGGCCAGGAGCGAGCTACGGCAACAACCCACTCCGGCTGGAGCTAGGGTTAGGAAACGCTAAGAGCATCCAGGATGTAACCATAAGATGGCCTGCATCCGGCATCATCCAGAAGCTCACGGCGTTGAAAATGGACAGGTTTTATACCGTTTCCGAAGGCGCTGCAACCGCAGAACCATGGAAATTACCGACTTTCAAGCTGCCTCATCAGGGCCTGTTTACCGTGGGCAATGACTGATCGAAATCAAACTTCCGGCGGGTGGCCCGCAACTTTCGTACACGCATTTTCTGAATCGGCGCCGCCCCGGTATCGTGCCTCCTCCAAAATAGTAACTGATAAGCCGCTCCCGCTTGCATCTGCACGCCGAAAACAGTCGAAGTCTACTCAGAACATCGTGGGAGCGATATGATCTCGGATCGATTGCTCGACGCAAGACTTTTTGTCTCACCGTGCGCATTTGTCGAAATCCAGTTACGTCGTTCGACTATGTGTTGATTGTGAAGCGATAATTGGCATCGCTTCATCACAATGCAAAGGCACTTCCCGCAGTAATAAAGGAGCGATCGATGAAATTTCTATGTCTGGGATATCACGACAAATCAACGTTTGACATTCTTACCGAAGACGAAAAGCTTGAAATCCTGGGTCCGTGCCCCGCGATGTGTGAGCAGATGCACGCAACCGGGAAGGTAGTTGATGAGCACGCGCTTGGCAGCCACACCAGGGCTAAGTCGATCCGAACTCGGAACGGCAAGCAGACTGTAACGGACGGTCCGTTAGTCGAGACCAAGGAGCAGCTAGGAGCCTACTTCATTGTTGAGGCAGACTGCATTGAAGAAGCGGTTGTAATTGCATCCATGCACCCGGGTGCGCAGCTTGGAGAAGAGTATGGCTGGGGCATCGAAGTGAGGCCGATCGGCCAGGAAGAGGCAATGCGAAGGGCATTTGAGCAGGCGAAGGCAAAATAGGGGTTGGGTGTTAGGGCTTGGGTGTTAGGGAGTAGGACGAACATTGTGCCTTCCGGATCCGTGCCAGCTTCGGATCCGGACGCAGTTAGTTGTGCGCTGGCCAGTACCGATCCTCACTCCGATTCGCCTGGCAGAGGCCTATCTGTACGGCAGGCAGATTGTCCCTCTTTGCAGATCGTGAGGTAACGACAACGGCTGCACTTTTTACTTTCTGCGGTCGCGGTAAACTCGCCAGCTCGGATGCTGGTTAAAATACCCTTCACGCGCTCTTCAACATCGGATGCGTTGTCGGTCCGGAACTCGTGGGGCGCGGCATTGTCGAAGTAGTAGACAATGGCACGCTCGCGGTTCATCGCTGTTGCGTATAGCCATACCTGCATCTTGTGCCTGCCAGCGGTATCCGAAGTTGAGCCTGTTTTGAAATCGAGAACGAAATCCGGGCCGAGCAGGTCGATACGGCCCACGAGAGTGCTGCCCTCGAGATGGTAGATAAATGGGACTTCTGATCGTCCCTCCATCCGGCACTCCTGAATGGCGGCATCCTGCCGGTAGTACCGCGCCTTTCGCAATGCTTCCGTTACGATATCGGCAGGCAAGGTTGGGTCGAAACGGTGCAAGGATTCGACAGAATCCACTCTGAACTGGATGGCAAGGTGGACCAGTGTACCCTCACGCTGTCGATTGCCAGAACCTTCACCTAAGCCCGGATTGCCCAGCACATGTCGGTACTCAAACTGCTTCGGGCAGATTTCGTAGGTTGCGAGCCCGGTAACCGGTATCTGCCCCGGCGGGATGAATACTGGATCGGTGCAGGCGAAATAGGTTTGCGGCGCGGTAGGGATAGATCCCGGAATTGGAGGATCGCCATCTTCGGCCGTAAAATCCCAACCAGCAGCAATCGCGCCGGCTGCGTCTAACGATGGCATTAAGTGTCTTTTCAGGCCTGGTCCCGTCTTTGACCCATCCGGATCGGTGAGCAGTAGATAGTCGCGCGCGCGGGTTGCCCCAACATATAGCAGTCGCTTCTCTTCTTCGGTCTCCGCCAGCTTTTTGCGAGAACTGAGGAGTGTGTACAGTGCAGGCTTCTTGTCTGTATCCGAAGAACGCGTGTTAAGTGCGATGCCAAGCGATGGGTCAACCAGAATGGTATCGGAAGAGGGGGGTGAACTTCGACTCAGGTCCGGCAGGACGACGATAGGCCATTCGAGACCCTTGGAGCGATGAATAGACATCAGGCTGATCGCATTGCCCGGCTCAACTGCGGGTCGAGGCGGTTCAACGCTGCCTGCACGATCACTCAGGCTCATTTCAAGACGGCGAAGGACGCGCGCAACGCTAAAGGTATCGAAGCTAGTCTTTTCAATATGCGTGATCAGTTCCACAAATCCGCGCCAGTCTGCAAGTCGCCTTTCTCCACCCGGCAGGGCAAGAAGTATCGCTTCAAGCCCACAGTTTACCGAGGCCATATGAAGCATGCGTGATGGCGACTCAGAAGCTCGCGCTTCGAGGAGCGCATCAAGTCTGGCTAGAGACTTAGTGTGATTCTCCGATGCGCGCAGGGCATCTAGCAGCATGCCTTCACTTCGTTCTGCGAGCAGCTGAAGATGGAGGTCGCTGAACGTAAAGAAGGGGCTTTTCAGCACGGCGGCGAGGGCGAGATTATCTGCAGGGTCAGCAAGGAAACGCAGCAGCGCCGCCCCATCACGCGCTTCGCGCGTTAGCATCAGATTTCCGCCTCCTGTCAGTACTGAGGGGATTCCCACAGCGCTGAAGGCATCGGCGAAAGAATCCAGCGAGGCCCAGGATCGTGCAATCACCGCAACGTCGCTCCACTGCATAGGTCGAAATCTCCCGTTGTTCCGATCAGCGATCAGGGCTTTCGCTTCAAACATCCGCTTCAGGTCGCGTGCAGCATTGGCTGCTTCTGCTCGGTTTCTGTGCCTCCGAGTGACCTTCGCTTCATCCTCGGCTTTTTCAGTCGTAGCGGCTTCGACCACGGGCATATTAACCTCATAGAGCCGGAGTGATCCAGCTTCGATCGCTTCTGGGTGATCGGGCCGAGTTCCGATCTGAGGCTCGTAGTTGTCCACGCCAAACACGTCGGTGAACAGCCGATTGAGCTTCTCAACAAGATCCGGATGCGTTCGGCGGTTGTAAGGCAGCCGCTCCACAGCGCCACGACCGCGCTCGATTTCAAGTGAAACACTTTTGATCAGCGTGGGGTCGGCGCGACGAAACCCGTAGATGCTCTGATTTGCATCGCCAACGATGGCGAGCTTTGCGCGATCGTGCATTAGCAGTCGGCGGATTTCTTCCTGGATGCGGTTCGTGTCTTGGTACTCATCGACCAGGAAGGCGTGCCATCGCTCGTGATAGTAGGCGCGCACGAAAGAGTTCTGGAGCGCAATGTGTGCGTGCTTTTCGAGATCGGAATAGTCCAAAACTCGTTCTCGCCGCTTCGCTTCCTCGAGGTGACGCGAGACGATGCAATAGGCGCGGCGAAGATCTCGTACCTGGAGAGCCATCTCGGTATCGAGAGCGGTGCGCTCCAACATGATGAAGCCAGATTTAATAGCTGATCGCACCGATTCGCG
Organism: uncultured Chthonomonas sp.; assembly: GCA_903919615.1. Classification (GTDB taxonomy): domain Bacteria; phylum Armatimonadota; class Chthonomonadetes; order Chthonomonadales; family Chthonomonadaceae; genus CAIXIX01. The sequence goes on along the minus strand of CAIXIX010000383.1, from coordinate 11,841 downwards.
AACCACAACAAGGTGCGCCTTCACCCCGTCAAGCTGCTCGAACCAGACCTTCTTTGAGCCGACATTTACCTTGATCTGATCGAGCATCTGGATGGCATCGTCGATACGGGACCTGTTGCCCAGGCATAACATGGCTTTAACAACGCTGCTGCGCACGTGTTCTAACCTATCGTCTGGAGGACCCTCAATTCTGTTCAGGTAAACCTGTGCCTCTATCCACTCAGGCAAATGCGTTAGCTCGTTGAGCGCATGCTCCCTTGCCGCATCAATTGCTCGTCTCTGAGACACTCGCTTTACCTTGAATGCGGCATCAGCAGTAATGGGATCTTCAAGCAGCTTGCGAATGGCGGTTCTAGCTCTGGTAAATCCTAACCTCTGGAAGAGCTTGTCAGGGACGGTATCAAGCGCATCATCCACGCGATCTGCCAGCCAGAGCGCTCCCTGCACCTCGTCCAGAATCGTGAAGTCTCCTGGAACGCCCGCCTCATTCGCATGCTGTCGGCATATCGCGGCTGCAAGCGAGTGGAAGGTGGAGATGCGCGCCGCCTCAAGCTCTGCAAGCCGATCATCGTCCTTGGGAAGCACCGCGGTCAGCTTCTGACGTACGCGCGATTTTAGCTCCAGGGCAGCGGCTTCGGTAAATGTAACGGCGACAATCTCCAGAGGCGAAAGGTTGTCGTACAGCACGTGGTGAGCATAACGTTCGGTCATGCGCGTCGTTTTGCCGGCGCCGGCGCCAGCCATAATGGCAATCTGATCGGGCTCAAGCCTCATGGAGTATCCTTCACTCTGTTGGCGGCACGGACAAGATGTGGCCCACGCCTGCAGACTATATCTAGCTCACAATATTTGCAGGCATCCTGCTTTGGGTCAGGATCGACAGGAAACGAACCAGTTCGAACGCGAGCCTTTATCGTCGCTGCAAGAGCCGAAAGCCCTTCCGTATCAGATTTTTTCTGGCTTAACTTCCTTACGTCAATTCCATAACCGTCGAGCACTTCACCATTGGAGAGGGAGAAGTAGTAGCCCGTCGTGTCGTAGTCCGCGAAATCAAGCTTCCCCTGGTCGCTCAAGTGGCCGCGGGATGCCCATTCCATGTAGATTGGCAGCTGAACATCCAGCTCTAGACTGCCTGTCTTGTCCTTGGCTCCTGGCGGCTTTGAGGATGATGTTTTGTAATCGATAACGACGCGGTTACCCTTGAGCTCATCGATACGATCCAGTCGACCACGAACTTTGAGGCCATAAAATTCCAACACAAACGACTGTTCAGTCGATAAGACTTTGCTTTCTGGCAGTAGAAACATGTCTGAGTCTATCGCTTCCGATAGCTGCTTTAGCAGCTCATACCGTCTGCCTCGCCATCCGGGAAGTCTGGTCAATCCTTCGATCTTGTCGGCCGCAGCATCGAAGAACTCTTCCAGCCTAGCCGTAATTGCAATTCTAAGATCGGCTTCGCCTTTACATGCCGCAACAGCAAGGTTTAAGGTGTCGTGAAAGAGTGTTCCCTTCAAGTTTGCAGCGAGGTCATCGTCCGCCTCTTCAAGATCGGCAAGCTTGAGAATTTTCGAAGCAAACCAACGGTAGGAGCATTGGCCAAAAACCAGGATGCTGTTCGGCGTGAAATGAACGCTGGCCGGATCCAGGCTGCGTCCGGTGTCTCCTGTAAAGCTACTGATTTCCAGACGCTCCCGACCGGTAATGACGTCAGCAGCTTCCCAAACATAGTGAAGCCGGGCATCCAAACCTCTCAAGCCCTCTCGCATCTGGTAGTGGAGCAGCTCCGGTTTGCTGGCCGCGATGCCAGTGACAGCATCCCGCTTTTCGACATTTACGCCCATGCGCACAAGAAACGGACTGGGAGATGCCTCCGAGTTACCCTGAAGACGGGCAAATGAGAAGGTGATCGATCGTTTCGCTGCCAACAGCAGGGAGTGGAACGAGAGCGTTTCGCGACGTGCCGCGCCTGCGGCGTCTTCGAGTTCGATGAGCCCGGCTGTTGCAAGCCTCTTTCGCTCGTGAAAGTCTAGGATCGGATCGTCCGTAATTGGGCTTGGAAGCTGACCCTCGGCTGCACCGAGAATGAACAGATGATCGACCTTGGCGCCGAAGAGCGATAGTGGCGTGTGCAGTGGAATGCCGGCAGCGCCAATATCCGACGGAGCAGCAGCGAGGCGCATCAGGTCGGACATCTCTTGAATGAAGGTAGAGCGAGTTAACGGCACATTAGGCTGACCCTCGTATGCTCGAAGCTCTTCAAGAAAGACCGAATTTGCCTTTAGATCCTGGGGCCTTCGCAGACCATGCAATCGCAGATGAAACGTGTGCTCACACTGGTAGCGGATCTGCCTGCACCACATTCTTCGAGCCTGTTGATCCGGCCAGATTAGCGGCTGCAAATTCAGCTCATGTTCAATCCAGGGCTCGGCGCCACGTGTGTGCTCCTTGCGTGCGTCCGCCCATCGAGTAACCCAGCTTTCCGGACGAATTGCTGCGGCAAGGGGATGCTGTGCGACTCTTGCCGTCGATTCAAACGGGAACAGTGCAGGTTCGCAAAGCTGAAGCAGGCTCAAGAGCCATTGGCCGAAGCGGGTCTCGAGCAGTGTAATGGAGTAGTGTGTGTGAACGGGCAGGCCATACTCCCATCCTATTTCGCGCACTATATCGCCGTAATCGGCTTCGGATCGCGCAACAAGAGCCACCTGATCTGGAGTAAATTTGCCTTCAACGAGCCCCCGCTTGATTGAACCAAGCGCCGTCCGCACCTCATCCTCTACCGTGGGGCAGCTATAGGCAATTACGCATTCCGGAGTTTGACCTATCCCAAGAAACGCCTCAGCGGCAAGCTGGCCGGTGGTAATTGGCTCCGGAGTGCGGCTTTCCACGCTCCAGCCACTCCCCGCGAGCAAGCGCGCTGCTGCTTCATTATCAGCAAAAAGCTTCTGGTCTCTCGCGTAGGGCAGGTAGACGATGCTGCCTGGAGCTGCCAGTCGATCGAGAAGTCTCGCCTCGACTTTTCCCAGTCGCGCAAACCCGAGTGCCACAATCTGACGGATTGAGGTGTGACGATTTTCAACGTCCAGAGCGTCCAGATGGTTCAGCCGATGCAGCGCAGTCGAGATGGCATCTGCACGCGAAACACGAAACTGAACTGTCAGACGTTCGCGTGTTCCCAACGCGGCTCTTGCGATAATATTTATAGGACCACGCGTGCGCTTTTCGAGGTCGTTCAAGTCGATGCCATCACGATAGAGGAGATTTACTGCGGGGAGCATCGTCCTTGCCATGCCATACGGATCGGAGACATGAAGACTTTCTTCAAGTGTTTCGGCGAGGGCGCAAAGCGTCGTATGTTCAGAAGCGATGTTAAGGTGGGGTTCGCACGCAATGCGGCTCTTGCAGATGTCTCTGGCGAGCTCATCCAGGCTCAATGGGGGGCGGCCGTATCGGCTCGCCGCGAGGTCGCCAGGGCAGATTAGCAGCGCATCTGGACCAAGCTCGATATCCAGCTCATCGAAATGAGGCGCCAGAACCACTCTTCTAACATCTGATGCCACCCGGCGATCTCCCTTGCACTGCAAGATATCGTATCAGAAACAAGTAGCATTAGTATACGATCCAACAATACTTTTGTCTACCTCTTTGATTTAACTTGTAACATTCCATTTCTGGACGATCTTTTTGGACGGATATCCTGTAAGCTCCTGGTAGCCGGTATCGGAACCCTCGGCTGTAATCAGCATTGGAGCCAGATAGCCGGGCGAGTAGTCCGATGCGAACACTTCAGTCGAAAACCTATACGTTACTGTTCCACTGCCATTACTAAGAACCGCCTGCTCATAGTTAATTGGACCAACGACATCCAACTGCAGCTCTATAATTGGCGCAATCTGACCGGCGGGCAGGTTATTGTTTATTGCGGTCGATCCGATCGTACTGCCATTTTCATCATCAACCCGGAAATTTGCGCCTGTGACGGTACCATCAGGATCTTGAATGAGCTCGATAAACAGCGAGTAACCAGCCGGGATGGCGCTAGAATTTGGGACCGACACCATGCCGTTCAGCTGATTAATGAGCCAGTTGGCACTATATGGGTTGGGGTAGTTATTTACGATTGCAGTCAATTCACCATCTAAGAGTGCAATGATGTACTGCTGCATACCTACGGCATATCCGGATGCTGAAAGGCAGTTCAGCTGAAAGGAGACTCCGCTGTAATAGCTTCCGGATGGAGGCTGAGAGTCGGAGGTGATTTCAACCTGATGCGAGATATCGATACGAACTGAGACTCCTTTAATTGCTGCTCCATTCGAAACGAATGCGTAATTCGATCCGCTGCTTAGCTTCTTCAATCGCCCGGAATTGGATGGCGAAACGAGATCGAAAGACTCCAGCGGCACGCAAAAAACTTTGTGAGATGTAACCCCTGTCAATGCAATTATTGCGGGGCTATCAGACGATAATTGAGTGGTTAATGCCGGCGGCACATTCGTTTGTATTACTGGCATGGCAACAGGCGCGTTCCAGCCACCCCCTGGGTTATTGTGAGACCAATTTGCCGGATTTTTTAACGTGGCAGTCGACATATTCGTGCTATTCTCATCGGCCCAGACCATGCAGACATGACCATTCGACTTTACCGCCAGTGTGGGTGCTGTCGACGTGGTTACACCTGGGAGTTTCGCGTGAGGTGACCAGCCATTATCATCCGTGTAGGTTGCAAACCAGATGTTGGAGTCGTTCAGGCCCTTCCATGCCATGTACAGCGTGCCATTGTGTGCAGCCAGTGCGGGCGTTAAATAGCTTTGGGCTCCTGTTATGGACCTCCGGGCCGACCATCCAGTTGAGGATCTCCATTTTGCCATAAACACTTGAGACTGAGGCGGCGGGGAGGCGCTCGTGCCCTCGAACCACAGGGCCAATGCGTCCGATCCATTGTACGCATACTCCAACCATACTGCGTATAGCTCCGATCCCGTATACGCTACCGCAGGACTTGAGATCGCCGCTGGCCCCTGGTAACCCTGAACCCACAGATCGGAGCCGGTCAAGTCATTAGTCCAAAGCTGGGTCGGCGTCGACCAGGACGTGCCATCGTAAGAAGCAGCCATTATCACTGGGGGTTGCCGTCGTGTAACTGATGGAGGAATAAATGGAGCGTCTCCCTCATTCTGCATGTAGAGCATCCACAGCAATGTGCCGTCGGAAATCAGCGCAGGGCCGAATCCTGGTTCCGTTCGCAAACCTGTGGGCTCACTGGCATCAAAGTACAGATCATTAGTCACGGTATCGAAAATAACAGGGGTCATGTAGAGACGTCCACTGGAATGCGCATATGTCAGCATCGTTCCGCCAGGGTATTGCGCAATCGCAGGTGACCAATCAGTAGATGAATCTGTTACTTGCTGCTGCGTTACCACCATGATAAGCCTCCGGCGTCTCTAAATCGAGGCGCACCGAAAATAAGATACGGGAGTAGAAGGACTAAGACTGCGACAGGGAGAAACCAAGTTTGAATAGTATGACCGACAATGTCTGAGGATGGAAACAGATATGAGGCCTTGGGTCGCAATACTTTTGCTTACTGTCACTGTTGTGCAAAGCGGAACGATCGCTCATGCCATCGAGCATGACTATACGTTCGACCGAACCATTTCCCGTCCCGTCCTCGAAAACTATCTGGATCGTGCGATAACCGAAGAGCTGTTTGTGGGCGGCATGGGCAACTTTGACGATAATCTTAGGATGTTGAAGCACACAGGCGCTAAATACATAGGGCGAAGCCTTCACTTCTGGGGAAACGAGAAGGGCATGCTCGATGGAATAACTACGGCCAGTAAGCTCATTCCAAAAGTGCATGCGGTCGATCCCGATATGATCCTCGAGGCCTGTATATTTGAGATCGTCACGCCCGATGTCGAACTGATTCCGGTGCCGGACTGGGCATTTGCAGCCTTCGGCCTGGCGCCAGAACATCGAAATTTCCGTTATAAGGACATTGTCGCTACCGATAATCGGGCGCATCAATGGGGGAGCAGTGGTGTGCCGGATGTTACCCGCCAGGAGACAAAGCTCTGGTTCTACTTTCAGGCGAGGATGTTGATTGATGCTGGGTTCGAGGCGATCCACTTCGGGCAGGTCGAGCTAATCGAACGCGGTGATCCGACCCATTTTAGCTGGTATCAGGTGTTTACTCAGGTACGGGCCTACGCCAGAGAACATGCACGCAGGCATATGGTGCTGATCAACGGCCATGTGCCGGGTGGAGGATTGGTGCGAAACGGCAAGCTGCTCCTCGATTTTCATGCCTTTCCACTACGAATCAAGGAGATTGGCGCTCAGCCGCAGGAGGCGAAGCTGGAGATCGGTTACTGGGATTCCTACTTCGGCAGAAGTGCAGGTGGACAGACCTACAGCGGATGGAGTTGTGAGCATCTGCCTTATCTGGTAGAGTACGACAACTATGGGCACAGTGATAAGCCCGGCACGGCCGTTGGAATTCCGTGGGTGTGGGGATACGATGAGATCTGTTGGTTTGCCCACCAAAGTGCGGCAAAGCGCAGCGCTTTCTTGAAATATGCTCGAAACTGGGTGCGAAGCAACGATCCCAATGGCCACGTGCAGATGCCAGGCAGCAGAACGCTGGCCAGCCCAGTAGAGGGTAACGGGTGGTATTTTTGCAATTCGGCGAGCAGTGCAACACCGCAGGGCTTTGGCGACGAGGATGTGATCGCGAAGCTGTGGGGGAGCAGGAATTAGCTTCTTCCCAAATGCAGCCTCAAAAAATGCGCAGTGTGCGTCTGTGACTCAGAGAGCATCTCCTCAGGTGTTCCAGTGAACACGATCTTCCCACCTTTGTGACCGCCCTCCGGACCCAGATCGATGACGTGGTCTGCCGTTTTGATGACGTCGAGATGATGCTCGATTACGATGACTGTGTGGCCGGCCTCAGCGAGCCGATTAATGCACTCGATCAGACGGACGATATCCGCGAGGTGGAGCCCTGTGGTCGGCTCATCGAGAATGTAGAGCGCGCTTCCGCCTCGGCGCATCTTGCACAGCTCACTCGCGAGCTTGATCCGCTGTGCCTCACCTCCGGAGAGCGTCGTTGCCGATTGGCCCAAAGTAATATAACCCAGACCAAGTTCGCTGAGGACGCGGATCTTCCTTGCAATTGGGGCCTGATCCGCGAAGAAATAGACTCCCTCTTCAATCGACATGTTCAGAATGTCGGTAATGGTCTTGCCCTTGTAAAGTATCTCCAGCGTCTCCTGGTTGTAGCGGGCTCCTTTGCATGCTTCGCATTGAACCTCTACGTCCGGCATAAAGCCAAGATGCGTCGTCACAGTTCCGTCGCCGGCGCACTCTTCGCAGCGGCCGCCTTTAACGTTGAAGCTAAAGCGCGACGCGGTGTATCCGCGCTCTACCGACTCGGGAAGGGCTGCGAACAGGTTTCTGATATTGTCGTAGAAGCCGATATAGGTTGCAGGGTTAGAGCGCGGAGTGCGGCCGATGGGCGACTGATCGATATCAACGATATCTTTGATGTGCTCCAGACCTTCGACCGCATCGTGCTCTCCAGATAACACGCGGCTATCATAGAACTGCGCGTAGCAGCGCTTAAACAATATATCGTTTACGAGTGTGCTCTTACCGGATCCGCTGGCGCCGGTAACTGCGATCACTTTGCCGAGCGGAAAGTCAACATCGATTCCCTGTAGATTGTTTTCTCTCGCCCCACGTATCGTAATCTTCTGACCGTTCCCTCTTCTGCGCGATTTCGGTACCGCTATGCTCTCCTTGCCACTTAGAAATCGGCCGGTAGGAGACTCGGGACAGTTTAGAATATCTTCGAATATGCCTGCAGCCACGACCTCGCCGCCGTGCACGCCTGCTCCCGGCCCCATCTCGATGAGATGATCTGCCGCGCGGATCGTATCCTCATCGTGTTCAACCACGATTACCGTGTTCCCGATATCCCGGAGCCTCCGCAGAGTCCCTATCATCTTCTCGTTGTCTTTGGGATGCAGCCCGATGCTCGGCTCATCCAGCACATAGAGCATTCCCATCAACCCGGACCCGATCTGCGTTGAGAGCCGGATGCGCTGCGACTCTCCGCCCGAAAGGGTTCCTGATTTTCGATTGAAGTTGAGGTAATCGAGGCCAATTCCCAGAAGCAGATCGACTCTGGCGAGTATCTCCTTCAATATCTGTTTGCCGGCTGTCTCGTTTCTGCCGGTGATTTCAATTGCCTCGAGGAACTCCTTGAGCTCACCAAAATTCAGTTCTCCGATCTCATAGATGTTCTTCCCGTTGAGCGTGACATACAGTCTTTGGCTGCGCACTCGCGCGCCCTGGCAATCGGGACAGCGGTGCTCCACCATCACTTTCTCGAGATAGGCCTCCATCCCGGAGTGTGCGGTTTGACTCTGACGATATCTGCGGTAGGAGCGCTCGATGCGCGCGATAATGCCCTCGAAACGGAACTCCTGGCCAATGTACTTGGACTCACCCTTTGCGCCCTCAGGCTGCAGAAGCGTGAACTTCTCGCCATGCGTTCCGTAAAGTACGAGATCGATAGCCCATTGCGGCATCGATTGCCAGGGCTCGGTGATCGAGAAACCGTACTTTTTCGCAAGGCTGTACATCAGCTTGCCATCCCAGGTATCGCGGTTAAATCGGAATGCTTCCGGCACTAATGCTCCGCCTTCAATACTGCGCGACGGGTCTGGAATGAGCAGGGTGGGGTGCACGCGAAGATAGGTGCCCAGGCCGAGGCAGGTGCGGCATGCGCTGTTTGGGTTGTTGAACATAAAATGTTCGGACGAAAGGTCGCCAACGACTAGATTATGTTTCGAGCACCCAAATTTCGCGGCAAATGCTTCTCGAACGTCGTTGGGTGTGTTTATCAGTTCGATCCGCACGAACTGTTCTCCAACCATCAGCGCGTTTGCGATGCCAGTTTTGAGCTGCTTCTCCATATCTGGACGCACAATCTGCCGATCTACGATCACCTCCATCGTAGTTATCGAGTCGATGTCAATGTCCAGGTCTTCTGAGATATCAACAGGGGCATTATCGATCAGCATCTTGCGGTATCCGCGTTTGCGGATCTCGGTAAATAGGAAACTAAGATCCTCGCCGTATACTTTGAAGACAGGAGCCCTAATTTCAATTTCGGTTCCTGGAGGGAGTGCGAGGATCTGCTCGGTGATCTGGGTGCGGCTGCGTATTGGGATTGAAGAAGGTTCAGCACAGAGCGGGCAGGTCGCTTCGCCAACGGTTGAAAAAAGTAGGTTCAGGTAGCTGCAGACATCCGTGAGGGTGCCGACGGTCGATCGTGGGCTCTTGCCGACGGTTTTCTGCTCTATCGAGATAACCGGAGACAGCCCAAACATAAAATCGACATCGGGCTTGTGCACCTGGTCTACAAAACGGCGAGCATAACTCGAGAGCGACTCCATGTATCGGCGCTGTCCCTCTGCATAGACGGTATCGAAAGCGAGAGACGATTTTCCGGAACCGCTAACTCCAGTGACGACGATCAGCGAATCTCGCGGAATGTCGATGCTGATATTCTTCAGGTTATGCTCTCGTGCTCCCTGAATGCTGATCGCGGTTCTCATCCGTTTCTTGATCCCTTTACCAGATGTTGGGGTGCGTTGCACCCGAATGATTGTTGCGCCGATTTCAATGCATCGCACTGAATCGCCTCCAAAGTTACCGGCCTAAATGATGTCGTCCGGGTCGTAATAGTACGCGGACTCTTCCACGCTGATCTTGCTCTTCTCGGTGACGCGAACAGGAGACGAGAGTTTGCGGACAATGCCTTCATCGGCAAGATACTCGCAAACCGTGTCGATCCCCTCAATCTGCATGTTCTTCAGGAAGTGATCTGTGATATCGGTTGCGGATCGTACCGTGCGCGACTCAGCAAGATACTCAAGCACCGGGCCGAAGATCTCATTGGTTCGCGTACGCAGGTAGGCTTGAATGATTTCGAGGGCTCTCGCGAGATCCTCAGGTTTGTTATTACCCTGCATCCGCTTCAAGTAGAGCTCATTAAACACTTCAGGGTTGAGCCTCATCGCCTGATGAATCACTTCGCGGCCGGTGATCTCGCCATGCAATACCGCCTCTATCCCGGCAAGCGAGTTTACACAGAACAGCAAGTAGAGGGCGGAATACTCACAATCTCGTCGAACTGTCAGCCACTTTTCTGCCTTGTACATGGCTGGCAGTGCGCCTGCAGCCCACCGCAGCGCCTGCACCTGCTGGTCTCTCTTGCCGAACTCATTGCGCGCTTCGAACGCCTGAGCGATGGTCTCATCGCGTGTGTAGAGCAGCGTTCCTTTTGCAATGAGGGAGTGCACGAAGGAGCTTCGGATTGAGCCTTGAAGACACCGCATGAAGTTGGAACGAGGAAACAAATACGCATGGATATTGACGTCGTCCTCGGTGAGGTTGAGCGCCGTGTAGCGGATCTTGACCTCTTGGGTGACTATAATGAGGTCGATATCCGACTTATCCCAAACCACATCGTGAGACATGCTGCCGGCGACGACAACGGCGAGAACATAAGGATCCTCGCGGAGTTTCGCCACCAACGCATCTAGTGCGATCTTAAAGCGCTCCTTTACCGATACATCGACCATAGCGGTCTCATTTCCTTTGCGGGTTGGTTACTTTCGGAGGCAATATCAGATTTTAGCACAAGGATGGTGCGTGTTATTTGCACCGGTGTAGAGAAGGCGCCGATTGTGGGGAGGCGTAGTGAAGGCAATTGACGTTTAGGCACCCGTAAGTGTCAAGTTATGCGCTAAGTGAGAGGAAGTCATCCCGTTCGCAAGAACGCTGAAGCTCACAAATCAGAGCCAGCTTTCCAGCACATGCAGGGGCGCTGCTTGCCGCGCCCGATAGCGAAGGAATGGCCGAAAACAGCAAATAGCGAAACAAACTGAAGGTTGTTTTTGGATTAAGACTGCGGCGTGCAATTTTGGTAGAGGGCGCAGCAAGCGACGCCCCTACGTTGTCTGTCTTCTGGTACCTGCGCATCAAGTTCCCGCGCGCTTACGTCCGCGAAGTGCTAGTTGATTTGCCACTAACTCTCGTCGCTGGCGTAGCGATCTCGGAGAGATGCTACCACTGCCGGATCGGCCAGGGTAGTGGTGTCTCCCAGAACGCGTCCTTCGGCGACGTCGCGCAGCAGTCTTCGCATGATCTTGCCGGAGCGGGTCTTTGGAAGTTCGGCGGTCAGGATCACGTCATCTGGCCGGCAGATTGGGCCCAGCTTTTTGCCAACGAACTCTTTTAGTTCCGCGCACAGTTTATCGGTCGCTGCGGAGTCGCCCGCAGCGGGCCCATGACCTTCGCGCACGATAACGAACGCAACGGGCGCCTGGCCCTTAATCTCATGAGATTTACCTATAACGGCTGCCTCAGCAACTGCCGGGTGCTCCACAAGGGTGCTCTCCATCTCCATCGTGGAGATGTTGTGCCCCGCGACAAGCATGATATCGTCAACACGCCCGAGCAGCCAGAAGTCGCCATCGGCATCGCATACCGCGCCATCACCTGGGAAGTATACGCCCGGGAACTTGCTCCAGTAGACCTGCCGGTATCGCTCGTCGTTGCCCCAGAGCGTTCTTAGCATAGATGGCCAGGGGCGCTTGATAACCAGTATGCCCTTCTGGCCGTTCGAGACCGGGTTGCCGAAATCGTCGACAATCTCGGCTGAGATACCCGGGAAAGGCTTTGTGGCCGAGCCTGGCTTAGTGGATACGATGCCAGGCAGCGGTGTAATCATGATCGCGCCGGTCTCGGTCTGCCACCAGGTAT
>CAIXIX010000382.1 GCA_903919615.1 uncultured Chthonomonas sp. | reverse complement strand
TATCAGAGACTTCGGTCCGTCGTGCTTGAGGGCATGCAGCCGCTCGGACAGCCATCGTTTGATGCCGGGCTTAACACGGTTGGCAACCTTACCAGCGTAACCGATTTGGACAACAGTACGGTCTCCTACGCTTACGATCCGCTGTATCGGCTGCTGGGCGACTCACGCTCCGGTACAAATCCGACCAGCCACAGCTACGCTTACGACCTCTCCGGCAACCGGACGACGGTAGATGGCGGAGCGTGGAACTACGATGCAGGCAATAAGCTGCAAAGCTACACATCGGGTGGTACCTCCTACACGGTTAGCAGCGATGGCGATGGCAACTTAATCTCCGTTTCCAACGGCCGACCCTCCCCCGTCGCATCTTTCAACTGGGACGACTTGAACCGTATGACGGCCCAAGCGGGCGTTTCGGGCGCAAATTCAACCACCTATGGTTACGACGGATTTGGGCGACGGGTCTATGCCTCAGGCGTGTTGACGCGCGGACCGACTTTCTACATCTTTGATGGAAGCCAGGTGATCGGCGAGATCACGACGGCGTGGGGAAGCAACCCGTACGGCCAGACCGTCGTGAACACCTGGGGTGCAACCGGGCTTGTCTCCGAGAACGTCACTTTCGGCCCGCCTGAACCTTATCAGGGCAACATCAGCCTCTGGTATGCCTTCGGCCCTCAGAGAGAAACGCGTCAGCTTACGAACGCCGCCGGTGCAGTTGTCGATATCGATACCTATACCGCATACGGTTCGCCGGTAGCCTCTACCGGCACCGACTACAATCCCTACCGCTATGGCGGCGAATTCGGTTACTACACCGATCCCGGTGGCGGCAATGGGCTGATTCTCTGCGGCGCACGTTGGTACAGCCCGACTCTGGGAAGGTGGCTGAGCAGGGATCCAATTGATTACGCTGGTGGCGATAATCTGTATGCATATTGCGGCGCCGACCCCATTAACCTGATAGATCCATCAGGCCTACAATCACAATGTGGTAAGAGAATCTCCGATTGGTACATGAACGGTATGGGGGGCCTAAGTAATTTTGTTGACGAATTCCTCATGTTTGGAACAACGAAATCTTTCGGCGACACGGCTGGTCGATATGATTCCGGACGCGCTAGCAAAGCCGAATTAGCGTGGTCTGCAGCAAAGTTTGCTACAATGCTTGCGACCAATTCGATCGCGATCGGTAAGTCGATAGTATCTGCACCATCTTGGGTAGAAAACATGGTCACTAAGCGAATGCAGGCCATGACGGACTACGCAACGGCTAATTACCAGTCCACACCAAACCAACTGCGAGCGATAGCGAAGAACCCGAAACTTGCAGCGATGTTTAGAGGCGAGAGAATAGATTATCTGTTCAGTAAGCTTCTAAAGGAAGACAAGGTGCTGAGAGTGTTTCTGAAACAGACGCCGCGCGGCACATTCGGCCCTGACGTTATGCTAAAGTGGGGGAAAATTTGGTGGGGTGTAACAACGGAAGGCCAGTGGGGGAGGCATCTTGACAAATACACGGAGATGTTCGGAAGGGGTATTCGGCTTTGTAACTAACTGACAGATGCTTATTTATAGTGGAGGGTCCGAAATTGCAGTCAACAGAGTTAACAACACGATGGGAAGCTATAGCCGGTTCGCCATTGCGATCAAGGGTACTAGCGTCAATTCTGCGGCGTGGGGCTTGGCCTCGAGTCGCTCCCTTCGGAAAAGTAAACGGACGTTGGGATCTTCGCGGCTTGCGTATTGGGCGCCAGAAACCAGGCAAGGCTGCCGGTTTTAGCCGAATTGGTAAGCTGCATGGTGACGTCAGTACTATTTTCAAGCGTGTGTTAATTGCAGATGTCGACTTAAGCTACAGTGATCTCTCGAATTTAACGTGGTCAGACTGCACCGTCACTAACTCAGTATTTGCTAACGCGATACTGAGCGGTAGCACTTTTGAAAGAAGTAGATTCTCTCGCGTTAGTTTTGAAAACGCGGACTTAAGCGAAACGTTGCTAGATTCTCTAGCGTCCGAAGGTGGAAGCGTTTTTGAGGACGTCTGCTTTGTCGGGGCAAATCTCCGCCGCGGAGGCTATGGTAGCCCAATGATACGCAGATGCAACTTTTCGTATGCCGATCTCACCGATGTCGACTTCGATGGAGGCCGCTTTGAAGATTCCGTGTTTTCTGGCGAGGTCTGTTCAGTTTCATTTCGCATAAAAAGCAGCCAGAGCTCAGTCGAATGTCCGTCGTGGCGCCGCGAACAACCGCAGGTCTCTACAAACGAAATGCTTAGAGTTGACTTTGCAAACGCGAACTTACGCAGCGTTGTGTTCGATCGCGTTGATCTCAGGAAGTGCGAACTTCCACATGATGAAAACCACATTATAATTCGCAACCCGTATCAAGTGCTTTTTGCGGTCAAACATCAAGTTTCTCAGGCATGGCAGGAGCCGATGCGGTCAGTCGCGATCCGGTATTTGGACTATATATTCCTCGATCCAGAATCGCTATATGGCCGTAAGCCTGATCTGACCCGTGCAGATCAGCCAATTAATCTGGTTCATCGTGAGGATTTACGCGATTTGGTGGGTACGAGTGCTGGCGATGACCTGTGCAACTTAATTGTACGCGAATGCTGTCGTCTGACGTCCAGTACAGAATCAGATCGTAGATAGCTCTGGTCCGATGCGTTCGCGATTTGCCTATGCCCGTCGCCTCTTTGAGCTGGGACGACTTGAACCGTATGGCGGCCCAAGCGGACCGTTAAGCACCGCCTTGATTAACGCTGGGATCACTATCATTATTCATTAGCCATGAAGTACAAAATCATTCAACCGCCATTTCTGAATTTCCGGGAACGATCGCGTAAGGAGCTACGCGAGTACGACCGGTGGTACCACACTATTATACAGGAACGGCTGGCGCTACTTGTTGAATGTGTACGCGCGACCACGAGGTTCGAATCCTGGGAACCTGATCACTCTCCTGAATCACTTGACAGGCTTGGATATTGGTTCGAGGGCCAGGTCGAGACCCGGTTCAGAACACAAGAGGAGATCGACGCCATTTTGGCTCGTAGCCCTTACCCAATTGACGTGCCAGCCGAAGAGCTTACCGATAAGACATTCTCGCTTGCTTACGATGTGGGCTTTTACATAAGCCAGTGTTTCATAGCGAACTATCAGAATGTAAAATGGACCCAGGTTTTTGGAGGTAAGTCCAATGTTGATTACGGCAAACCTGCGTTGGCTGGATTTGGCGGAATGGAATTCGAGCCAGTACGAATGATGATAGTGCTAGCTTATGGAATTTCAAAAGGAACTAAAGACGGCGGCCAATTGCGTGAAATCTACCGCATATGGGCCAGGATGGTACAGTGAACCCTAGCCCAAGGGTAATCCTTCCAACGAGTTAGCTGAACACCGGACCGGGAAACTGGCTGCGACGAACCGGATGCCTTTCAGTTTAGTAAGATGACGAAAATCACATCAATGCCGAATCACCACCACCAGTGTCCAGACAAATTCACCGTTCAATTGGTGGTACAGCAGATGCTCGCATCAAGGGAAGAATTTGGCCGGTTACTCGATATAGTCATAAGTATGCACGACCTGACCCCCCAGCGCTGGAACACGTATGAGCCTATCAAGCGAATGTTCGATTTTGACGACGTGGTTACAGTGATGGACGCGTATAACCTTACTTTCCTTTGGAAGCGCAAGAAGCCGGATTTGCTCGGCTGTGTTTTTGGTGATAAGAATCTGTATGGCAAGAGACAGCATGCATTGATATCGATTGAAGCTGATGGGCGTATCGATGCGATACGCCTTTTTGACTTTATTGTGTCGGTATCACAGGGATTTGGATTGCATTTCAGTTACATTCATCAGCCATGTATGGCGGAAATCGAGGTCGGTAAGGCAAACGGCACGATGATTGGTTTGATGCCCGGACGAAAAGATCTTGCTCTCGGGCTCAGCTCGCATGCATTACGTCGTTACATACCCAATCTGTATTGGTTAACTGTTTTCGGCAAGCCCTATGTCGAACTTTTCGGAAGAGAATCGCTGCTGTCGTCTCCCGTGTTTCGCGTGAGCGAGCTAGAGACTGGCTGTATCGCACTGCAGCTCACTCCCGACATACACGATATCCACGCTGATTACGACGCTTTCGACGAACTTCGTCGGCAGGTGAAAGGACACCTTAATTCGAACGCATTCTTTCAACCAAATATGCGCTTGCGACATCGGTATGATGTCCCTGATTTTGGCCTAACGGGTTAGAGCCATCACGAGCTGCTCAAATGATAGCAGCATCGGTCCCCAAGAGCGATGGAAGGCGAAAGAATCTAGAAGCTAACAGAATTCGAGCGTTCAGCCGGAGAGACGTACGTTGAACAGAGCGGGATAGTGTGACGAGGTCCGTTGCGAGTTAATTGCATTGCCAGGATACCTAAATGCATCGAAAGATTGGATTGACAACACTCTTCGCGCTCTTGCTTGCACTTCCAGTCTCGGGTGAGCAGACCGCGACGCCGGTCAATAGACCTCCGTACACGCATGTTTTGCTTACGCCGGTCAAGAACGGCAAGGTCGAAAGTCGGTTACACTTGCCTCAATTCCAGGATTAGATCAGAAATAGCGAAAGACACTGTATTGGTTGCGAGTGGTGACTATACCATAACGTGGCATTTCTTTAGAAGTCCAGTTACAGGTTAAATTGGTGCGTCAAGGGCTTTGCTTGACGCTCTGACTAGGGCCGGAATTCCGTACCACATTTACTGACCACCGTCATGGGAGAAACGAGTGTTGCTAACCGAATATGAATTTGCACAGCCACCTGTGAATGTCCCTTTCGACGAAATGCCCCGTGCGCAGGCGCGTCAACATTTCAACTGGTTCGTCACCCAGATTCCAGAACGCTTGGATGTGTTGTCCAGAACCCTGAGCGCAAATGGCGGCGAAACCGTTTGCCTCGACTTCTCGCCCGAATCCCTGGCCTGGCACAAGGCCGTCGCGGAAGAAATCTGGCAACGCTACGGTCGCCACCGCTCTTTCTACGGCTGGTACGTTTCCGACGAAATCGCCGGAAACCTGGGCGAAAATGATCAGCGCCGCAGCGAACTC
>CAIXIX010000381.1 GCA_903919615.1 uncultured Chthonomonas sp. | reverse complement strand
TTAAATTATTCTTTTCTTGTATTTAGCATCTTTCCAGGGCGCGGCGATAGAGTAATTGAAGCGGCGTTGCAGTAGGGTATACTTCAATCGCTTTGCAACCTGGCAGCAGTTACGGCATTCGCTAGCGCTGCGGTTAGATCATTCTATAGAAACGGAGACGGCGGTCAATGATTCTGTTTAACCCCATTGGAGTTTCACAAACAGGCTTGGGCACCAGTAGGCGGCGCTTACTCGTGGCATTTGGCACTGAATTGAATATACGGCCTCGTCCATCCGGAATGATCTGACTGCGCGGTCCCAGACCGTTCATAATCAGTTTCCGATAAAGACAGCTCTCCAGCATCAGGCAGCAGCGCTAAATACGCGCTAGCGCCAGAGTTCAACGGAAGCCGTCGGTGGATCACGCCGACGGCTTCTTTTGTTTGTTAGTGGTAGTTAAGCCGCATTGGGAGAGTTTGTTAACCATGGAACAGGTATATGAGCGAGCCAGAGAGGGCGAGCGAATTGCGCAGACCGTCGTGATAGACGCTCTGCAGAGTAGAATTGATAAAATGGCGTGCTATTTTGGCAGGCAGTGCGGTGTGGACCCGGATGATTTGCGCCAGGAGGCGTGGGTTGCCGTAATCGAAACATTGCCAGAGCTCGATCTCACGATCGGTTCCCCGGAGCAGCACTTGCTAAAACGGGCACGGTGGCGAATTCTGGATACCATACGCTTCCAGCGCAGACGTCAGCATCTGCCGCTGCATGAGGTGCAATCGGTTCACGAAAGCTACCTCGATATTCACTCAACCGTGGACATGAGTAAGCTTTTGGAGCGATTGACACCGATCCAAAGGCGGATTTTGCGCGGATTGCTCGAGGGATACACATGGCGTGAAGTTGGCGCACTCGTCGGGTGTACTTCTGCAAACGTTGCATACCACGTGAGAAAGATACGAGAGGTGTATGTGGAGCTTGAAGGGGTAACAATGTAGCACGCAACAGCGGCATCATTTATCTAATTGATTTTTGAGACATGGATTGGCCTTCCGCCAGATAACTCCGGCTGAAGACCAATCCATTTTTTGAGCTTAGTGCGTTCGATAATCTCGGAAGAACTTTACATGTGTATCGAGAAAGACGCGATTTCGCCCGCCAAAGTGAACTCCAAGGCCTTTGATTGACGCGGGAACCGTGGGAATTGTAGATGGAAAATAGGGATCGACACAGATCTCAACATCGGAAACGCTGTTAGGATAACCAGCGTTTGGATCCTTCGCTGCCTGAAGATCGAGCACCGATTGATCGTCGCTCTTGCCCCACAGGTCACTTAACGGAATCGGATCGTCTGGCCGGTCGAATCGCCACATCCAGTATCCGGTCAAAGGCGCTCCAGGATCCGACGAGATTGTCTGGATCACCTGGATCTGCCTCCCCATTTGTGATCCCTTGACGGTAGGGCAGATCCAGATGTCATAACTCTTCGTGTACGGATACAGAACAATGGCCGCCCATGCGCACCTTGGATCAGAGGTAGGCCATACACTCCACGGTTTCCACCCGCCGGGAAGCGAAACCTTAAGATCTCGCCTGCTGGGCAGGATTTCGTCGTAGTCCTGCTCGTACATGGCCATTGCTGTCCCGATTTGGCCGAGATTGCTCATGCAGGCCGCCTGCCTCGCCTTTTCCCTCGCTTGCGAGAAGACAGGAAAGAGGATCGCAGCCAGAATAGCGATAATGGTTATAACTACGAGGAGTTCGATTAGTGTGAATGCATGTGGTCGGGTTATGTTCATGTTCAGGCCATCGTCGTGCTCAGTGCGGTTTTGATTTGATTGCATCCAGTATCTCTTTGGGCGTCGGCTTACCGCGCTTAGCCCACAGGACAGTCCCGTCTGTGTCAATAAGGTAAACGGTTCGCTTAATTAGTCCTCCGATCGCTTTGCATCCGAATCTTTGCGCTACAGATGCATCTGAGTCGATCAGCAACGGAAACGGAAATCGGTTAGCATCTGCAAACGCCTGATGCGATACCGCGTTTGCCGGGTTGATGCCAAGGACGGCTATATGGTTTGACGTCAGCGTTTGCCAGTTGTCTCGCAGTTCGCAAAGCTGCGTTGTGCATATGGGAGTATTGTCTCCCGGGTAGAAGACGAGCACTACGTTCTTACTTTTGCGCACTTCGCTGAGGCGGTAGGTCTTTCCATCAGCCGCCTGTAGTGCGAAATCCGGAGCAAGCGATCCCTGTTTCAGCAAGTCCGCACTACTGGAAAGATTGTACAGCAGCAACAGCGCGCCAACTAAGGGCACAGCCAATACCAGTGCAATCTTGTTCGGCTTTCGTGTTCTCATTTCGTTGCGTGCCCGTTCTTGATCAACCAAGTTTAACTATTAACGAAGTGTACATCAAAATCGAATTCGCAGGAAGGTTGAGGCACGGTAACGAACGTGCAGTGCAATGAGCGAAGGTGAGGTGAAGATTGTGACTAGTGATGCAGTGCCCCAGCCGAAGATCGTAGTTGTTGGAAGTGCAAACATGGATCTCGTCGTTAAGACAGACCGAATTCCCGTTCCGGGCGAAACAGTATTGGGTGGAGAGTTCTATCAACTGCCCGGCGGTAAGGGCGCAAATCAAGCGGTAGCCGCTGCGCGATTGGGTGGGAATGTAACCTTGGTTGCCTGTGTAGGTCAGGACGGGTTTGGCTCGACCATGTTGGATCAGTACGCTGTCGATTGTATCGATACCTCGCATATTCGGAGGGTAGACGGGCACGCTACGGGTGTCGCTCTGATCGGTGTGGATAGGCTTGGGCAGAACTCGATCATCGTCGCTCCCGGAGCGAATGCACTGCTAGATACGAATGACATCAAGCGCGCAGAGTCCGCAATTCGTTCAGCGCAGGTGGTTCTAGCACAGCTAGAGATTTCGGTTCAGACGGTTACGGCAGCGATGAAAGCCGCACGCCAATACGGAGCGGTGACGCTCTTGAATCCGGCACCATTTCACTCTGGCGATAAGTTGCCCGCGGATCTACTGGCAGCAACTGACGTATTGATTCCAAACGAACATGAGGCGCTTGCGCTTCTTGGAATTCCACACACCGCAAATATCGATTATGTTGATGTAGCCGCGGAGCTGCTGCTGACAGGTGTTGGAGCAGTGGTAGTAACCCTTGGCGATCAGGGGAGTGTCATCGCAGATAAGTATGGTGTGCGGCTTGTTCACGCATTGCCTGTGGAGGCGGTCGATTCGACCGCCGCAGGTGACTGCTTCTGTGGAGCGCTGGCCGTTGCTCTGGGCGAAGGCGAAGATCTTGATATTGCGGTGAAATTCGCCTCATCGGCTGCGGCGATATCAGTAACCCGGATGGGTGCACAGCCTTCGCTGCCAGCAAGGGCGGAGGTGGGGGAATAAGCGACTGTCCCAAACGGCAAAACCCATTACTTCTTTACCCCATTACCTCTTTACCTCATTACCGCTTTGCCCCATTACCTCTTTACCCTGTGTCCATCGTGGTAAGTTCTTTCGATCTTGTGCAGGTTTTTGATGTCCTTGGTTGGGTCGGCAGTCAGAACAAGGATGTCTGCGCAACGGCCAGCGGCGATTGCGCCAACGTCATCCTCGCGGCGCAAGATAGATGCTGCCCGGCTGGTAGCCGAACGGATAAGCTCCACTGGGGGTATTCCGCATTCGCCCATTAGCTCAAGCTCAACCAGAAGGCCTGCACCAGGCAGCACATTAGGGGCTGGAGTGTCTGTGCCGGCAATCAGCGGCACACCGGCACGGTATAGTAAAGTGACGAGTTTTCGATAGTTTGAACATGCCGAATCGGCGGCCAACATCTGCTTCGTGGTCCAGCCCTTGGTGGATATAAAGTCCCAGTATGAGCGTTTCCACTCGTTGCGCCACCGCGGCGGCACGGAGGTCCAGCCAGCGTATCGGCGCGTCTCATTCTTATCGAGTGGCATAATCGAAACGGTGAGAGTAGGTGTGATTGCAGTGTGGTTCGCGTTCAGCGTTGCGACGAGCGCTTTCGTGCGTGGGCCGTAAAGGTCGGTCTCAGCAGCACGTTTGTATCCCGCGAAGTAACCCGGATTCACAGATGTGGAGGCGTCGCAAAGGTCCAGGAAGAGTTGCGACACATGCTCGATGTTGTCGATGCCATCTTCAGAAAGCCGCTTGGGTGACGTTTTGCCCGGATGGGCCGTTACCGGCATTCCACGTTCATGCGCCTGTTCAATTACTGATCTGGCGACATCGGGACCTGCATTTACATACAGCTTTACGCCATCAACTCCCTGGTTTACCATATCGTCGAGGAGACCAGGAACCTGCGCCGGTCCCTTAACTGCTACGGCCCCCCACCATGATGGCGTACCCTCGTCTATGTTCCTGCCCATCCAGAAAATGTGCGGCACAGAATGCTTTGCACGCCAGCGTTGAATGGTCACGAGCCTGGATCCCACGTCCCGCACTGAGGTAACGCCAAACTTTAGAAACATTTCCGGCGTGATGACCTCATCTAAGTGGACGTGCATATCAATAAGGCCAGGTATCAGCCACCGGTTCTTCGCGTCTACAATTTGTGCATTTTGTGGGATTGGCGCACCTGCGAGTTTGCCGGCGTAGATGATCCTGCCATTTTCAAAAATCACAGCGCTTTCGCGGATTTGCGTGTCATCGAGCCCCGTGATCAGAGTTCCGCCAACGATGGCAACGGGGCTTTCTACGGGAGGAATAGATGCCGGTCGTGAAACAAGAGCAGCAGTTAGCAAAGCGAAGAGTTGGAGCAAGTGTGGTTGCCTTCAATGCATCATGCGCCATATCGTTGCATTAATGCGAGCTGTGAGTTAAACGGCTTCTCGCCGGGAGATGGTGAGCGGCGAATATACTCTCCATCCGATTTCAGGTCCCACGCCTGGCAGTTATCCTCAAGGAGGAGTTGGAGGACATCCTTTAGCAAAGTTCTCCGAATTTCTGGTGATTCGACCGGTACGATAACTTCAACTCGCCGATCAAGGTTACGGGGCATCCAGTCAGCGCTGCCGAAATAGATCTCTTCCCTTTCGTCGCCACCGTTGCGGAAGTAGAAGATCCTGCTGTGTTCCAGGAACCTGCCAACGATACTTATGACCCGAATGTTATCCGATAGGCCCGGGACGCCCGGGCGCAGGCAGCACATGCCCCGGATGATGAGATCGACCCGCACGCCCTTCTGCGATGCAGCATATAGCATTTTGATCAACTGAGGATCGACAAGGGCATTCATCTTGGCGACAATGCGGCCCGGGTTTGCTTCAGAATGGAGGTTCGTCTCGCGCTCAACCATTGCCATAAGTCGTTTGCGTGCGGTGACTGGAGCGACGAGGAACTTGCGGTACTGCTCTTGATGCGCATAGCCCGTAAGGAAATTAAACAGGTCTGTGGCGTCTGCCCCGAAAGCAGTGTCGCAAGTCAGCACGCCAATGTCCGTATAGACAGCGGCAGTTCGAGGATTGTAATTGCCAGTGCCGATGTGCACATATCGACGCAGTTTGTCGCCTTCACGCCTAACGATCAATGTAACCTTACAGTGAGTCTTTAACCCCAAAAGGCCATAGACCACGTGGACGCCGCTTTTTTCTAACTGTCGGGCCCAGGAGATGTTGTTTGCTTCGTCAAACCGCGCCTTTAACTCGACCACACAGGCGACCTGCTTGCCATTATCGGCCGCCGTTGTTAGCGCTTTCAGAATAGGGGAGTCGCCGCTTGTTCGGTAGAGCGTGTGTTTGATCGTAAGCACCTGAGGATCGACCGCAGCACGACTTAGCAGGTCACTGACACAGCTAAACGCCTGATAAGGGTGATGAAGCAAGATATCGCCCTTGCGGATGGCTGCGAAAGCATCCGCTGAATCACGCAATGCCTTCGGCACTCCGGGTGTGAAGGGCGGATCGCGCAGTTCAGGAATATCGATGTTCGCGATCGTGAACAGGTCCGACATATTGAATGGACCGTCCACGCTGTAGATTTGTGCGGCGTGCGCCTCGAGCTCCTCCATGAGCTTGTCGCGAATTTCGGCAGGCATCGATCGCGCGAGTTCAACGCGGACGATCCCACCGAAGCGGCGTTTCGATAGCTCCTCTTCGATCATTTCAAGGAGATCGTCTGCTGACTCTTCCTGCAGTTCGAGATCTGCGTCGCGTGTAATACGGAAAGGGTAGCAGCCGCGTATCTCCATTCCTGCGAATAGCGAGCCGATGTGGGCGGCAATAAGCTCTTCGAGCAGAATGAACTGCCAGCCACTGCCAACCCGCACAAGGCGTGGAAGAACAGCCCTGGCAGGGACTTTGACGCGAGCAAAACGGTCCTTGCTGGTACGAGGATCGCGGACGACTACAGCAAGATTGAGGCTAAGGTTTGATATATACGGGAATGGGTGGCCGGGATCGACAGCGAGTGGTGTAAGTACCGGGAACACCTCGGCTTCGAAGTACTTCCGCAGCTCCTCTTTTTGTGCGCTGTTTAGGTCACTATGCCGCAGAAGCTGGATGCCATATGCAGCGAGCTGAGGCAGGACCTCCTGAAAGCATCTATATTGGAGAGCTAGCATAGGAGTTAGCCTGGAATGGATATTATCCAGTGTAGTAATAGAGCGCTCGCGCGTTGGGAGAGCGAGTTCAGAGCCCTCGCGTTCCAACATTCCGGGCACATGGATCATGAAGAACTCGTCCAGGTTGTTCGAAAATATCGCAAGAAATTTTACGCGTTCGAGCAGAGGATTTGATGTCGCTGCGGCTTCGGCCAGCACTCGGGAGTTAAAATCAAGCCAACTTAGCTCGCGTTTAAAGTACAGCTCAGCCCCGTTTTCTTGCGCTCGACGATTTAGAGATTCTTTAGTGGATTTACCCACTTTAGATGTTCGTTGCGCCCCAGATCTCTTGGGTGCGGGAACGGCCGGCAGCTCGTCGTCTCGGCCTACAACATGCAGCACGACGGGGTCACCTGTTGATGTAACGTCGTCGCCACTCTTCGACTTATCGTCTCGACTGCCTGTATTTTCCGCGCTCATCGTCCACTCCGCCTATTCGATTCGTAAGCAATTCGGGCGCAGCAAGCAGCGCCACTTCCATACTAAACCCAACCCACCAGTCGATTACGCGCCTGGGGTTCTATCTTCCATCATCCATCGAGAGGCTCCTGCCGATCCGGAGCCCCGAGGAGCAGCGACTAACTTCAGCGCAACTGCTAGCTCCGCAGGGCTGTTGCCGACCGCCCGCAGGTCTTTGCCAGAACGAACTCGCGCCTCATCCAATGTTACGTCGTCAAGAAACAGATCATCATCTCGCAGGCAGATCCTCGGTAAGATTACTGTTTCGTGGCAGGGTTGAAATTGCGCCACAGAATCCAGAATATCCTCCGCAGTGAGGAGACCTGCAATGTGAATGTCACCTCCGAAGAATTTATTCTTGACTATGCAAACGTTAATCTCCACACCTTCGATTTCATTCAGCCTGTCTGCAAACTCCTGTACGACCGATGCCGGCATCTCTGCTGTTACGAGAGTGGCCTGAATAGGCTGGTCAACGCGGGAGGGCAGCTTTCGTGATACCGATCGCGCAGATTCCTTGAAAAGCCTCACGGTGCCGATACCATCCTCTAGCTGAGGGAACTCTTCGTAATGTTCTTTCCCCGGATAGCCAACCTGAGCGATGTGATACCACTCATCTGCAAGCCAGGCAAAGCGTGTGCCCAGTCGTTTTGTAAATTCGGATTCTATTCGGCGGACCGAGCGTATCATGTCGCGCGCATAGTCGCGCTCTACATGATTTAACTGTGGCAGTCTTTCTCGAAATCGGGTCATACCGACCGGAACGATTGCCACAGAGGGCACACCAGCGCGTTTCCCAGTATTTGCGCGATGTTCGGCTGCCAGGTCATTCAGGGTCTGTTCGAGCGCAACACCATCATTGAGGCCAGGGCACAGTACTATCTGAGCGTGAACATCTATGCGGTTATCAGCGAGTTCTCGAATTTGTGGAAGGATCGGTGTCGGCTGCTTGCGGCCGAGCAGGGTAGAGCGTAAATCC
>CAIXIX010000380.1 GCA_903919615.1 uncultured Chthonomonas sp. | reverse complement strand
TCGGGTATGGCGAGCACAACCACAGTGGCAACAGCGGTCTTGGGCTCCGCTCCCTTCAGATCACGTTTTGCAATTGAACGCATGATGGGATCGAGGAACATAAACATAGCTGTTATGAATATGATTAGCGCAAGACAGCCATATTTTACAGCGGGGGAGCGATTTTGCATTTAAGATAGGTTTTCTACAGTGTATTTCGTATGAGTATAGCGCAACTCGCGCATCTCAGCCACGAGGCAAATTTCATCGGTAGGGTACTAACAACAAAATAGGGGACGCCGGACCAATCCGGCGTCCCCTAAACAGTACCGATATACCTATTCGATCGCGAGGTCGCCTTCTTCACCTGTTCGAATGCGAATTGCCTCCGCAACAGGGAAGAGAAAGATCTTACCGTCGCCCACTTCACCCGTATGAGCCGCCTTTGCGATGGTGGTCGCAACGCTGTGCGCATCGTCGTCGCTTACGACGATTTCGATTTTGATCTTTTGCAGCAGGTTTACTGTGTACTCTGCGCCTCGATAGTGCTGTGTGAAGCCCTTCTGCTTGCCAGAACCACGAACTTCGGTAACCGTCATACCCTTTACGCCGATGTCAGAAAGCGCGGTCTTGACGTCCTCGAGCTTCTGCGGGCGGATAAGCGCCTCAACCTTTATCATGCTAGTCTCCTTAAGCAACTCCGCTAATTTATGAAATGGAGCACACATCTCCCGATTGACCGGATGCTTTCTGCTTTCGATCTTCTCGCAAGGTGATAATAATCCTAAAGGCTGCGAGTAGAGAAAACCCTACCGCAACGGGAATAGGTGTCATAAACCAGCTCAGCAGTACAGACAATCCGATGATTGTGTAGGCTATGCCACGGGTAATGCGATCTGGAACCCTGAATCGGGATAGCATTGACGGCTTTGCCGGCCTCTTTGCAATATTACGATTTGAGTTGCCACTTCGCTTGTTTGCTGATTTCTTCACGACTTCTACTCCACGCTGGCAGCTATGCCGATTATATCACTCTGTAGACGACTCTGGCACAAAGCAAGTCGAATATAGGAGCGGTATTTCATAAAATGCGGTGCAATTCTGTTCCTCCCGGCATATCCGTGTAGATAAACTGCCAGGAGGAACGATCTTCAACGGATTATCAGGCACCTTCTGAAACGATGCCTGTAGACGGATACTCATCTTCTGGATAGGCAAGGCCACCGAACTCAGGAACGTCAAGTCCCTCAATCTCAGCGGCAACCGATGGGCGCATCGACTTGATCGAATTGACGATCTTGAAGACGATGAATGTCGCAAGGAACGACCAGGCGACACAAACCGCTGCGCCAACAAGCTGGGCCTTAAGCTGTCCGGCATCACCGTAGAATAGACCGGTAACGCCTTTCCCTGCAACTCCCATGTACTTGTCGGCGCCTACCTCGCCAGTTCCGGCGCCGTAGCTCCCATCAGCAAAGAGCCCGACGCAGATGCCACCGAGAACGCCGCAGTATCCGTGAACCGATACAGCGCCGCAAGGATCGTCGACCTTGAGGACTCGCTCGTTGAATAGAACGCCAAAGCAGACCAGTGCGCCAGCCAGCAGTCCGATAATTACAGCGCCCTGTGCATTGACATAGGCGCACGGAGCAGTAATCGCGACTAGTCCTGCAAGCATGCCGTTACAAGCCATGGAGATGTCGGGCTTGCCGAATTTCAACTTCCAGATAATCATCGCCGCAATCGAACCGAACACTGCTGCCAGGTTCGTGTTCACGGCGACAACTGCAATTCGCAGATCGGTAGCCTGTAGTGTGGATCCTGGGTTAAAACCCATCCAGCCGAAAAGTAGAATGAACGTACCGGTAACAACAAATACAACGTTGTGACCAGGGAATGCTACTGCTTTACCGTTCACATACTTGCCATGACGTGGGCCGAGCACAATGGCCAGCGCCATTGCCGCGAAACCTCCAACCGCGTGTACGACGGTAGACCCGGCAAAGTCCACGTAACCGTGGCCCAGACCGTGAACAGAACCGAGCTGGAACAGCCAGCCGCCACCCCATACCATTCCGCCGAAAACAGGATAGAGGATTGTACCTATAAACAGTTCGCAGAGTACGAATGCTCCGAATGTTATTCTTTCACAGATTGCACCGACGATGATGTAGCCGGCGGTCTCCATAAACACGACTTCGAACATGAAGAGCGAGAAGGCTGCGGCATCATAACCGGGTCCCTTGAGGAACATCCCGTCCTTACCAAGGATATTGGGTATGAGCCAGTGAGCAAGCGTCGGCGTTCCGCCGAGGCCGGCCGGTGCATTGTGGATTGAAACGGCCCCAAACTCAAATGCGAAACCAACCGCGTAGTATCCGACGAATGCGATTACGTAGGCCGCAAAGTTAAGCATCATCAGGTGGCCGGCATTCTTCTTACGGATCAACCCGCAAGTAAGCAGTGCAAAACCAGCCTGCATGAAAAGAACAAGGTAACCTGTGTTAAGAACCCAGGCCATGTTTGTAGCAACTTTGACGTGTCCAACGCCGTCAGCAAGCTTTACAGCGAGGGGTTCCTTAGCGGCCTGGGCATTGTAATCGTCCAGCGCCTTCTTCTTGTCAGCCTTAGTTTTCGCGTCGTCAGAATCGGCAGGAGCCGGAGGAACGAAGGCGGTTCCACTTGCGTCGGCAACGGTTGTTTTGTCTCCCGTTGCCAGGCCGGAAGGGTCTGGTTGTGGAGTGGTGGGCGCCGCCGGTGCCGCTGTCGTTGCCGCAGGCGCTGGTGGTGTTGCGGCTCCGCCGCTACCGGGATCTTGGGCATGCGCGCGTCCCAGTGCTACAAGCAATAGTGCGCCGGTTGCGAGAGTCGCTAATGTGGCGCTCAGCGGTCGTCGCCGCTCTCTCCATCGACTAAACATATAATTTCCTCCAGATGCAGTGAGTGTTCGCCGACAATAGCTGGCAGGCCAGCTATTCGAAAATCGGACAAAATCTCAGGCGTACGGGTGCTTTGGGT
>CAIXIX010000379.1 GCA_903919615.1 uncultured Chthonomonas sp. | reverse complement strand
GGAAGCTTCGCTGATCGCCCCCGCGGGCTAAATGACCACCCGGCCGGATGACTTGAACCAGGTGCACCCGGAACTTGATCGATGCAACCGGCAATGTCGCCAAAATACCAATTTACCGCTTTACCCAATCACCTCTTCTTGCTCAGCGGTATACTCGTTGAAAATATCCTGGCTAAGCCATGATCGTAGTGAGAGAATCGATGGGTAAGAAAGTGCAGAAGTGCAGTGTTTGCAAGAGAAATCCGGTGTGGCAGGGTGGAGATGTCAAAAATCCCGGGCCAGTGTGCAAGCGGTGCTATCACAAAGGCGCCGGATTTACCGGTGGTGGCACACGACATGCTGACAAAGTGCCGGATTTCCCATCGCTAGACCTGGATGACTATTCGTGGACCGATATCAAATATTCTATTGAGCAGGTCGAGGCTGAGATATAAGAGCGCAGAGAAGAACTATTCGACTTTCTGGAAGATCAAGAGGATTACGAATTCGAGGGTCTCATCGATGACGATTTCGAGCAAGGCGGGGCCGATAGCCAAGCGCGCTTCGGAATAGCGCCCGCATAGTGTTGAGTGATACGCCTTGACTGCATTGCACACCTGCCGACGGAGGAATAATGGATAGGCGGCCGGCAATCGCCAGTTTTTGTGGTTTCAGCGGGTCCGTCATTGCTCTCATCGTGCTCCAGATTCTGCGGCCAGAGCGAAGCCTCCGTCACAGCTTTGTCAGTGAGTTTGCAGTGGGCCGGTATGGTGTTGTGATGACTGTAGTTTTCGTTATACTGGCCATGAGCAGCCTGCTCCTGGAAGCCGCCATCCGGCAAGCCGGCGATATCCCACACAGGTTGTGTCTGCTTATACGCTTGACGACCGTTGGACTGCTGGTGATTGCCGCCTGTCGAACCGATCTCAACGATGCCTCACCGCGGACACTAATCGGATCTATCCACAATGGCGTCGCTGTCTTAACCTTCGTGTCAGCGATCGGAGTAATGGCGACCATTGGATACTCGCACAGTATCAGCTTTCCCTTGGCACGACTACAGCCAATATCGCGAAGCGCTGCGGCCATTTGTACATTGACACTTACGATGATGCTGAGCGTTATTGGCATCCAACATGCACACAGGCCGTATCTATACGCCGGTCTCATTGAGCGTGTACTGATCGCAGCCTTCCTGCTGTGGGCGTGCCTCTCAAGCTTCGAATTAGCCCAAAATCGAGGTGAGACTAAGGTTGGGTAAGAAAATGCGGAAGTGCCGAGTTTGCAAGAGAAATCCGGTCTCGCGAGGTGAGAATGTCAAAACCAAGTCCCCGGTGCGCAGTAAGCGTCGCAACTACCAACGCGGGTGCGCTACAGGTAACCGTTCAATGCTCATTTCTCGCAAGGTACTGCTTGAGTGCCAGGAGCGTACTTTTTCGCCAGGCGTCCATGCGTGGTTTGGGCCAGTCGAAATTTGGCGACAATTCAGCTCCGATCGCGTAACCGATGTTTCTGAGCACAGAATCCCGCACTGTGATTCGATCCACATCGCCGTCAGCGAACGGTCCCTCGTACCGGCTGTTTTCCGGACTACCCGCAAACCGATTCGTTGGCGCAACGCGCACCGATAGATCGTTGACAAATTTCAACGCGAAATCGACAGCATGACGGTGAGGTAACTTCTTGCCACATAAACACATTACTTCGTGAATAATCTCTAACCGTTGCCAAACATCGGAGCGAACGGCGAGTCTATGAAGCGCAAGCCATAGGTCTGGACGATCGATTTCTGCTGCAAGCGAGGAGATCCATCCTGCCTCGCAGGTGCAATAAGGACCGGGAGGCGTGCTCGGTAAGCTGGTAATCCGATGGAGTACTATCTCGGCTGCCTCTGGGCGCTTCATGTCGACCAGTTGGCGCAGCGCTCCCTGCCGCTGCTGATCATCGCCGGTGGTCGCGCCCTGAACTAGCAAGGGTAATCGAACCCGTAGCGGCAGATTACTCTCTTTAATCAGTTGAGCGAGTGTCCACTTGCGGCTATGGGGAAACCGCGTGATCATCGCGCGATACACCTCAGGCAGATCGAAGGGGTACTTGACTGCGATGAGGACGGCATTGTGAACGTTGACAGTTTCGTTCGAGTCATCCTTTTCAGGAAGTACGTTTTGAAGCAGATACTTCTCTTCGCCCAACACGCTCGCAGCTTTCCACCAGCGTTCAGTGCCCGCAAGCGTGGTTTTTACTTCATAATGCTCAGGGCTCCCGGTTATGCCGATTGCCTCGGTTCCGTTCGCCAGGCCAGACACGATACAGCTTACCACCTGGCCAACACGGACAACGTAATCGACCCCATTCATCTCTCCCGGATTGTAGTACCGGGTTAGCCGGGGATCGTCGAGGTGTCGCATCAGTGCCGGAACAGCGTCGAATCCACGCAGCCAAAGCTTCGAGTATCTGGGATCCGCGACTCGAGGCAGTTGACGCGACAGACTCCAAACGTCTGCCCGGCCGTAACCTTTGTCGTGAAAATCAACCAGAGCATCTATCTCCGCTTCGATGGATCCCGGCGGAGCAGTGCTTGGCTTTAGCGATGCCTCCAGGTCGTTGAGCAGGCCGGTGTCTTTATGTTCGGGGCTATAGAGACCCGATGCTAGAACGGTCCGCATCGATGCGAGCACCGATGATCTATCCGACGAAGGCTCCGATATCTGATACCACCAGTAATCGTAAGCGATAGTTGCAAAGTCCCGCCTAGCATCACGACGATATTTAGCTAAGGCGACCGTCATATATTCCAGGCCAGTTTTGCTCCATCCTCGCTGATAGGCCTGAATTGCTATGACAATGCCAATATCAAAGCGATCTGATCGCAAAAGGAGTGATTTCAGACGTGCCGATGTTACGCCTTCTGGAGATACTTCACGAACGTAATACTTCTTGTCTATCTCTCTCTTGTGAAATCCGCGGTTGTAGGTAAATTGCTTTTGGGGATCATCTGATTTGGAGACGAACCTTGGGAAAGGCTCAAATTGCGAGCCATCACCGGGGTCTGACGGGACGATAAGCGCAAGGAGAGACGATTGCGGAAGACGGGGCAGGCGGTAGGAATCATAGTCTTCGGCCAACTGCTTAAGCAGCGGCAATCCGGGTTTGCTGGCCAGAATCAGAGCGGGATCCGCAGATGCCCAGATCTCTTTTTCTGTTTGACTATTGTACAGGCGGACCCTATTCGATTCACTTGACGATGGCGCAGCGGCTATCTGCTTCCCGTCCGGCGAGATAGCGACAACTCGGTTGCCATGCAGCTTGTGAAGTGTATATTCTACTGCGTTTCGTTCGACATTCCAAACCAACAGCGAAGGTTTGTGGTCGGGCGATATGGCGGAAATTACGATACGTTTTCCGTCTGGAGCAAACACAATGGCGGGCGTCTTTTCAGGGGACTTCGCGAACGTATGCAATCGTTTGCCGGTCTCAGTATCGCAAAGATCCGTTTGCCCATTCATATTGTAGATTGCGGTGATGCCGGCGTCGCACTTGTAGTTAAGATTTCGATAACGTTGGCCGGTCTGCCAGTTATCCTGTACGGCCCCAGTTACGACATCGAATAAGAATGTAGAATCTGACTTCTCAATATAATAGCAGTGGGCCATCACCGAACTATCTCCATTTACGAAATTGACGCCATTAACCGAACTCGACGAGGTGCGGATTGTGCTGTGAGTTCCACTCGCGAGATTCCATATTATCAACTGCCCATCGAAACCTCCGCTTGCAAGCAGATTGCCGATCCGTGACCAGGAGATAGCACACACAGTCGCCGTGTGGCCGGCAAGCTTTGAGATAAGGCTGAAATCAGGAACTGACCATACTTGTACCATGTTATCTTTGCCTACCGTGGCGAGCAGCTTTCCGTCGGGCGAAAACTTCATGCAATTGTAACGCTCAACACCCGTGGTAAGTGTTTTCAGCAGGGTGCCGGTCTTAGCATCCCAAATGCGTACAGATGCGTCTTCCGCGCAGCTTGCAATAAGCGTCGAATCGGGAGAAAACGACAGATTGTTGATTCTGCGCGTGTGGCCGAGATTCCATCCCGGATCCTGAATAGCAGGTGGCAACGGTTTTCGTTGACCAAATTGTGGTGTCAATATGGTTGTGAAGGCTGCTAGAACGGCAATAGGGTTCAATATGATCTCTCCCATGGGCAAGAAAAGACAGGCTATAGGTTATTGGTTTTAGGTTAGCCTTCCACACTTAGGCCCTCGTTCTTCGGGCGTGCGCAGGGAACCCGGTTTTGGGTGTCAGGTCTCAGGAAGGACATGTCTCCTGCCGGTTGGTGCGGCTTTTCAGTCAGTCGAAAGTGTTGTTGGGTGGTGCGGGACGCAAATGCGGATTCGTGCGCCCCGTCCGCCTCTTGATCCGCCACCGAACGCCGGCGAGGCGAGGGAGCCCAGCAGTCGCAATTACCAATTTGGGCTCAGCAAGACTGAGCTGACTGGCAAAGAGATCCTCTCTTCTTCGGCGATGGATCTATCTTCAAACGCTTTGAAGTTACTATATAGACCTACTATCTCATCCTGGAAGTGCTTGAGCTCAGGTTCGCATTTCCGTAGCAACCCATGCAGCGCCACTACGTCCGCGAAGGTGATGTTACAAAGCACAAGTGCGGCCGGGTCACCGCGGAACATCCAGAAAAAAACAAACGATCCATTCCTAACTATGCCAGCCAGCTGAATCCATGTTAGCGTCTGCCCGACTCGCAGAGGTTCAAGTATTCGCTTCTCACTCAGCTTTCGAACTGTCTTGAATATGGGGTCATTGTTATCTAATGCATCCGCTGGCAGGTGCTTCGGCATGTTTGCTGCTGCAACAGACTGCGACAGCATCCGCCGCAACGCCTTATCTTGAAATTTTAGGAGCCTGTCATCTACCTGTTTCCACGTATTGCCCTTGATGGCGATCTCACCCTTGAACTCCAGGTGCAGGACTCGCAGCAGCTTGAGGTCCTCTGGCCTTATCGCTACTTCGTCTGGATCGATTGGCGGAGTGCCAACCTGTCCGTTCTTCTCGTATTCCCTATCCGGTTCCAGAACGAATGGGCAAGCACAGATCGTGCGCTTTACGACGACGGAAAACTCATAACGAGTAAGTACTCTGTTGCCATCAAAGTAACCTGGAGGGCGGGTGTGGATTCTGTTTATGATTTTTGTATTATCTAGAGAGTCTTTTCAGTAAGCCGCGTCGAAGCTATGTGCATCTCATAGCGGGAGGTGCGTTTTGGCTTCTGAGAAAGGCACGGAAGGTGCTCGCGAGGCTCTGATT
>CAIXIX010000378.1 GCA_903919615.1 uncultured Chthonomonas sp. | reverse complement strand
GGACCGGGTCGCCCCGGTCCTGTGCAGAAATCTTCAGGAGATTTGATTTACAGCTAAAGCTACTTCTTGACTGCGCGACGGCGGAGCAAGCCCAAGCCGATCAGGCCGGTGCCAAAAAGGGCCATAGTGGCCGGTTCCGGGGTCGACGAGGGAGGCGGAGGAACGATGTAGTCGTACGTAACCGTAGCGTTAAGAGTGATCGTGCCACCAGCCGAACCTTGGGTATATGCACCACCAGAAAACGAATCGTTTGTCAGGGTGGAAGCATAGAGTTCAACAGTACCAAGAGGACCAGGAATAGATGAACCCTCATACAGGGAAAGATTGATCGGATTTTCGTCGCCGTTGCCACTGATCATGGCACCGGTAATTCCGCTGTACATTGCCAAACCGCTGGCGCTTTCGCTAACCGGATTCACTGTCATAATCGAACCTTGCGTTTCGTTCTTAAACTGCACGTTAGCACTCGTCGCCGCGTCCAACGCGAAGAGGTCGTCGTTAGCAGGGCTGGGGTTGGAGTCGTCGCCGAAGTATACATTAACGGTACCCGTAAAGAGATAATTGGTCAAGCCAGCACCGTTATTATCTGTGGCGGAACCGCTCACCGTTGTGTTGACGGATACCAAAAAACTGATCGATTGCAAAGTACCAAGACTGGTGTCAAATTGGCTGATACTGGCACCCGACGTCCAGTCGCTGGTATTCGGGCCACTGCTGGGTAGTGAAAAAGTCTGCGTCTCCATTGCGTCTGCGCACGCGATTCCGGTAATGGTGAGTGCCATTCCAACCGTGATTACTAGTCTCCGTAAATTTGTCATAAAATCTTATGTTCTCCTGAAAATATACCTACGCCAGCCCAGACCGCTTTCGCGCTCCTCCTAAAATCACTGGCACCCGACATGGTTAAGTTAGCATGGGTAGCTGCTCGGGTCAACAGAAAAAGGGTAGAACCGGGGTATTCTTTCTCCGATAGTAGTACTGGTACTTTTCCGCGGCGGAAGCCGAATCTCACTCCAGGCGTAAGTTATTGATAATAGGCCTGCATAGCTGGACCGAAACCAGGGATTGACTGCACTCCACTCAACCGCCTGAATTAGGCTTTTTGGATACCGCGAATTCGCATCGGCTCACGTGTCAAAACGGTCCACTTTCGGCTGGGATTTTGGCCACAACTCGGGTCGTTCCCATTTGAATCCATCAAATGTAATGGTACGGTCCAGCACAATTTCCATATTAGCTCCGTTGGAAATCAACGCCCGCTGGCTTGGTTCAGTAAACGGTTCACCTCGCGTCGCATCTCTGGATCGGTCGAGATCCGTTCCGCAAGTTCAAGCTGAGAGGTCCCTTCCGCCACGGTCTGGGGTGCTTGTAGCAGGGCGCGTCCCAATCCGTAGTGTGGCGCGGCAAACCCAGGCTCCAGTTCGATGGCCGCCCGGAAACTCGCGATTGCCTCCCCTTGGCGTATCGGGTCTAACAACAGCGCCATTCCAAGACTGTACCGCGCATTGGGATTGGCAGGATCCAGGTCCACGGCTGTTTGCAGGTGCCGGATTGCCTCGTTCAGAAGTGGGACATTTGCCGAAGCCAGCGGGGCGATTGCATATTCCCAACTGGATCCAGTTCCATCGTGTGGCAGCGCGAGTGTTACCTGCGCCCTTCCCAGATCCAGTTGAGCATCCGGGTAGCGCGGGTTGATCTCGATGGCCCGGCTGAAGCCCACAACGGCGTCTTCCGTCCTTCCCATTCTTGCCAACGCCTTGCCCATATCCAGCCAGGCATGCGCATAGGCGGGTCTGATATGCAGGGTTTGCTCAAACTGGTGCAGTCCCTCCACATTCTGGCCCGCGGTGCAAAGCGTGTTGGCAAGAGATTCCCGCGCCTCGGCGAAGTCCGGCTT
>CAIXIX010000377.1 GCA_903919615.1 uncultured Chthonomonas sp. | reverse complement strand
GAGCATGTCTCGGCGCATTTATTCGACGCAAGAGCTATACATGTGAGCGCGTCGCGATGGCATCTGTCTCAGGATGGTGGATCTCTGCAGGTTTGATTACAGCAGTGAGGCTAACGATGCCTCGAGACGGGATCCGGGCCGAAATTGTATCTATGCTCGCTATGGGTATGCCGGTATTCACCCTTATTGTAGCTTCACTTATCCGCCGCTATTCTTCTCCCAGTTCGGACGCGCCATTTAAGCTTGCGGATACATTGCTTCGGCCTCTCGTGATTCGGCGATCAATTCGTGGCAAGTTGAGGGTGTTCGATTTTCGTGGCGTCGCAATTGGTCTGATCACTGCCTCCGCCACTCTGCTGGTGGCTCCGGAGGTAGTGCAGCCGATCCAGCAAAGCGCGTTGATGTCGCTCTTTCGGTTTCGCACCCAGATTATGAATAGCCTCAGCACACAGCGCAAACCATCAACGCGTGTTGTGTTTGAGACTCTCGATGCAG
Organism: uncultured Chthonomonas sp.; assembly: GCA_903919615.1. GTDB lineage: Bacteria > Armatimonadota > Chthonomonadetes > Chthonomonadales > Chthonomonadaceae > CAIXIX01. The sequence goes on along the minus strand of CAIXIX010000377.1, from coordinate 11,908 downwards.
ATGCAAAGGCGGTCGCCGTAACGACCTCCTCGGAGGCGGCAGTTCAGGCTAAACTGATCCGTCGCCTCACGAAGGCTGGCGTCTCAGTAATTGTATTGCCCGCACCAACGATTGATGTGATAACTGCATCCAATGGAGAGACTACATCCTCCGCGGTCGAAGCGACAGTACGCGATCTGCCAACACTCGTTGACGCGGTGAAAACTTCTGGACGCGTGATCGTGGTCGCGTCGCGTCAGCAGAGGGCCTCAAAGAGGCTTTCTAAACTATTTGCGGCTGCGAAGTCGGTCGCCGACTTTGGAGTGGATCGCTATGGCGCAGTCCAACTGCCGACGGTTCCGATGCACTGGGACGCAGATCCGCCCGCTCCACTCATAGCGCTGGCGATGGAGCACAATCGCGACTTCGGCATCTCCTTCGGAAATGGAGAGCAATCGGATGCAATTGTTGCCGGTATACACATCCCTACGGCGATTCAAGGCAGGGCCGTGTTTGACCTTCGGTCTGCACCCTCTATCGATCTACACAGGGATCCGATACCGAAGCTGACCGCAGGAACGCTGTTAGGCTCCAAAACCCTCTCCCTGGCCGAGTTCAACAACGGCAGCAGCAGCCTGAATCTGGATAGCTTCCTTGCGCATCGAGTGGTTGTACTGTCCCCGTTAGTGCAGGAGGATATCGATACTCCATCTGGCGCAATGCCAAGATACGAACTGCTGGCAGAAGTAACGAGCTCGCTAATCAACGACAGTGCAATTCGCCCGGGAAACCACAGGCAGGCGATCATTTGGACCATCGTTCTAGGGCTGCTGATTGGGGCCCTTTGCGCCGGAAAAGATCCACTGCAGGCGAGCTGGCGCGTTGCTTCGCTAATGCTGCTTAATGTGCTCTACTGCCTGTTTACCTACCTTGTTCAGGATATCTGGACAGATCCGGTTGTGCCTCTCGTCACCTCTACCGTTGCGTTTCTGCTGGTAACTCAATTGACATTCTCGCTGGAACGAGATGAGCGTGAGCGCAATCGACAGCTGTTCAGCCGGTTCGTTGCGCCGGAGTTCGTGGATGAACTCCTGCAATCTGGAGCAAGAAAGCTCGCTTTAGGTGGCGAGAAGCGTACCGTCTGCGTGCTATTTGCTGACGTTCGAAACTTTACTGGCTTTGCCGAAAGCCATCGGCCGGAAGAGGTTATTGAAGTGATGAACATCTATCTCACAGCAATGACGGACGCACTGGATGCTCATGGAGGCCTGCTAGATAAATACACTGGCGATGGTTTGATGGCCTTCTTCGAAATTAAAGATGACTACAATTCAGAGCTCGTGAGATCGGTTCAGGGGGCAATTGCGATGCGCGACGCAGCTCTGGAGGTCTCAATGCGAATGGAGCAATCCGGCAGAAAACCGCTGGATGTAGGTATTGGGATGCATTGTGGCGAGGCGATTGTCGGATTGGTCGGCAATGCCGAACGCCAGATAAACTACACCGCCCTCGGCATAACGGTGGTGGTTAGCGCGCGGCTCCAAACGCTCGCAGAGGGCGGCGATATCGTTGTGAGCGATGTGATTCACGATGTGGTAGGCAGTCAGTTCTGGTTTGAACCTATGCCTCCCGTTTTTGTGAAGGGCATCTCCACTGAAATGCATCCCTACAGGGTGGAGCGAGCAATACAAGCTGCGCAATGACGCGGCGTCAATGTACGGAACACAAAGGAGCGACCGTAATGAGTGATCAGCAGAGCGCGGCACGAAGAGGGATCGTCGTCACACTGGCAGGTATGGCGATCAACTTGTGCCTTGGCATTCTGTATGCATGGAGCGTGTGGAAGAAGGCGTTGTTGGCAGATAAGCTGCATCACGCAGGTGAAATGATGGGCGGCCTGAACCAGGGCTGGCACTATCTATCAGACGCGCAGTCCACTTGGGCCTATGCAGTGTGCGGAATTGTCTTTGCGCTTTCGATGATCCCTGGTGGCAAGATACAGGATAAATTCAGTCCTCGACTTGGCGCTACACTTGGCGGATTGTTGCTGGCCACAGGCTGCATTGTTGCTGGGCTATTGAAGAGCTATACCGGGCTGCTGCTTGGTTTTGGGCTGCTGGGAGGCGCGGGCATGGGGCTTGGATATGCTGCCGCGACGCCGGCCGCAGTTCGCTGGTTCGGACCCGAAAAGCGCGGACTCATCGTTGGCGCGGTAGTGGCCGGATACGGCGGCGCGGCGATCTATATCTCGCCGCTTGCAACCGCGCTGATTCACAGTTATGGGATTTCAGGAAGTTTTATAAGTCTTGGGATTCTGTTCGCTGTGGTTGTTGTCATTGCTGGCAGGTTGCTGCAGCTTCCTCCCGAAGGATATGTTCCTGCGGCCGGCGCTCAGGCATCTAGAAACGAATCCACTCGAACTACTACCAACTGGACTGCGCAGCAGATGCTTGGAACCTGGCAGTTCTATGCTCTTGTGTTCATCTTTATGGGGTCAGCCCAGTCCGGCCTTCTTGTAATCGCCAATGCCACAAAAGTGTTGAACGAGACCGCTAAATCGGTTCCGTTTCTTGCCGGCGCAGCATGGCTGTTGGCATCATTCGGAGGATTTGTTAACGCAGCCGGGCGCGTTTCAACCGGCCTCTACTCGGATAAGATCGGACGATCGCGAGCGTTCCTTATTAACGGGTTGGTTTCTGCGATATGTCTCATTGCGACGCCAACGGTGATGAAGCAGCAGAATGTAGCGCTTCTATTTGTTGTGGTTGGGGTTGCGTACTGGCAGTATGGTGGAGGGCTAGCGCTGCTGCCTGCTTTTACAGCAGATTTCTTCGGGCCAAAAAACATGGGGCTCAATTACGGGCTTGTGTTTACAGGTTGGGGTATCGCGTTCTTCGTGCCTCAGCTCGCCGGATACATCAAAGACGCGACACATACTCTCGATCCGGCGTTCTACCTTTCAGCAGCGCTTTTGCTCGCGGCCGTAGTGGTTAGCCAACTGCTCCGTCGGCCCGAGATGAAGATCCCGTAGTCAAGTGTCTAGCTGCAACCTAGGAAGCGTGGGATAGTGGGTTAGTGGGCCAGTGAGTTAGTGAGTTAGTAAGCGCCCTGCATCCATCTGGCTGCAGGGCGCTCTTTATATCACTTTACTTCCTAACCTTATTACCCATTTACCTACTTACCTCTTGAGTAGCCCTCGGGCTGCCATCCATTCGGCGGCACGCTCGGGCCAATGCGACACTTCATGCGTCGACTTACGCAGGCCGTACCCGTGGCCACCATCCGGATAGACATGCAGCTCAAACGGGACATTTGCCTGCTTTAGCGCCATGCCATAGGTGAACACATTCTCCACGTGCACGGGATCGTCCTGAGTCATCACCATGAAAGTTGGTGGAGTCTTGCTGGAGATGGGCAATTCCTTCACGACATTCGCGTGGTCCGAATCGGGGGTTAGGTAGGCGGGATAGATCAGTATTGTGTAGTCCGGCCGGCAACTTAACTTGTCCGCGTCATCGGTTGGCGGATAGGTTCTTTCGCTAAAGTTGTTTGAGGCTACAGCTGAAAGATGCCCTCCAGCCGAAAACCCGAGGATGCCGATCCGATCTGTTTTGACACCCCATTCAGCAGCCCGGCTGCGGACAAGGCCAATCGCTCGCTGAGCATCCTGAAGCGGCGGGCCATATCGCGGCAGACCATTACGCACTGGTACACGATACTTTAGCAATATGCCTGTAACGCCAATCGAGTTGAGCCAGTCGCAGATCTCAGAGCCCTCAAGATCATAAGCAAGGATAGAGTAACCTCCACCCGGGCAGACGATTACTGCCGCGCCTGTGTTGCGATCTGCTGGCGGGCTGTAAATGGTTATAGTGGGCTGAGATACAAATCCTAGCCGGATGATCCCATCCTCAGGTTTGCCCTGCGCGTTTTGCTTCGTGGTGTCGTGCTCTGGCTGAATGTCTCCCTTTTCTCCCGGTACCGCTCCCGGCCAAAGCGGTATTGGCTGAGAAACTTTCCCTGCGGGTTTCGTATCTGCTGCTGCCGGAGAACTAGCGCTAGCGAATGCAGCAATGGACCCTAGAATGGCGAGAGTTGCGATAAGTTGCATACGAAGTTAGTCTCCAGTCGAAGCGATACCAGACAGAGCGGTTGCGCTATTCTCTAGGGCCATCGCGCTAAGCCCACAGCATAGGTAGATGAGAACCATCGCGGCAGCGAGTACTCCGGCGTCGTTTACGGCAAATGCCACGACAGCGCCTGCGGAGGCGCCAGCGAACAGAGCCTTGCGCGTGCGGTCACTTTGTTCGGACCTTGCCGAGTTTTTGAGCGACCTTGCTAATGCAAGAGCTGAAAAACCTGCAGTTAGCAGCGTAACCATCCACGGGCTGTGTACGATCAGTCGCATCTCCATGAGTAGTTTTCGCTTTACGGTTGCTAGAATTCCTCCTGAGCCAGAAGTTGCGGTCGTAAGCAGATGTGTATGTGTAGCGCTATGGGCATCGATCAGGGCAGCAGAGCCAATCAATATCGCTGCTGCCGTAACCCCAAGGGCAATGTCTTGAATAGTTAAGCGGCCCCTCTTCCACACCGCGAAGATCGCGAACGCTGCGATGCTAAGAGTTGGCGCGGCGCCTACTTTCGCTCCGCTGAAGGGGAGAACCATCAATGCTGCCATCAGTGCGAAAGCGATGAAGTAAAGTCTCGGTGGGATTCTCCCAGCGGTTCTGTCGTTTGAAGCAGCAATGTACGGGATCCAGACCACTAAGGCGACCAATGCCCCTAGAGTGGCACCCATGTACTCGTTGCCGATGCCATAAAAGCGAGAACCATCCGCAGCGCTGTAGCTCATCCAGCCATTTTGCAGGAGATGGCATCCGGTGAGAAGATCTGCTGCAATGGCTGCAACAAGCGTGAAACAGGCTGTCTTGATTGCGTTACCAGCCGTGACGCGGCGTGTAGCAACCAATCCAAGCACGATTGAAGAGAACAGAAACAGCTCTGTACAGCTTACGGTTGCCGAAGCGTTGCCAGTGGCAGGCAGCACAAGCATACCGACCGGCAACCAGGCGGAAACTGCAATCAGCGCTCCTGCCAGGCGTTTGCGGTTAAATGCTAGCAGCGCGATGGAAGATCCGGCTACGAGAAGCGCCTGGCCAGTTGGCAGGCCGCCAAGCAGATCCTGATTTTTGGCGGATGCGACCGTTTGTTCGTGGATTCGCACCAGGTCAGCCACGGAGGCGACACGTGCGCTTGTAAGCCGGAACGGCTGCCCCGATTGCCCACTGAATCGTGGAGCGTTAAACCAGGTGAGCAGAGTTGCTGTGAAATCCGTATTGATAGCCATGCCAATACGGCGCGTCGATGACGATGTGATAAGGCCATGTTCGATGCCTGGCCCCCACAGGACAACCGGAGCAAGCGTATCCAGACGATCCGCAGTCGAATCGGCTGGCCCCGGTGAGATCAGCACCACTCGAGACATGTTTCCCGTACGCTTTGTCTCATCCTCCGCTCGCTGCAGCACACCGATTAAGAGCTGATTGAGAAGCAGCAGCGCATTGGTTCGGTGAGCCGCTGCAAGAGCCTTTGGACAGAATGGCGTGTACTGATCCGCGCGATACAGATCGCCAAACCCGATGACACGAAGCCTATCTTGACTGTATATCTGGTCTAGATCGTAAAGGTTGCGGTCGATATTACCAACAATTCCGAATGGCGCAGTGCTTCGCGGAAGCGTCTTTGAGAGGCGCTGCCCGGCATCATCGACAAAGCCATGCTGATCCATCGCGAACAGGTAAATCGATCGATCCGAGTGTGCGCTGTCAAAGTTGCCCATGGCTGCAACGCGAACGCCAACCTGGTGCAGTGACAACCCAAGGCCTCCAACCACTACAGGATAGCCAATCCCGCTGTTTGCCGATTTCATGCTCGCAACAGCGCCCTGTGGAGGAAAGGGCTGAGTGTGAAGCTGATGCAGGGTGGGGGAGAGAAAATGCTCGGCGTTGGCAGCAATTCTCGCGCGTGCGCCGCAGCCCAACGTGAGCATAAGAGAATCGATCGACTCCCTGCCATCTGGCCGCAGCATATCCGGGTCAACGGGCCGCGCTGCCCGGCACACAATCCATCCACTCTGGCCCTCGTTGATCATCCGTGCAGCGGCCGAGAGCTCAGGACGAGATAAATCCTCTGCACGTATACCTGGCACGAAGACTACCGTGGCAGTGACGGATTGCCCCGGCGGCGCTCCTGCAACTGCTGGCCGATGTGAGCAGAAGCCAATTAAGAGAACCAAAAAGGCAATGGAAACGTGCCTGTAACGCATCATTAAACGTATTGAGGTGAATTCAGGAGCACCAGGCAAACTAATATCTGGCATGTGAGAGTACCGGGGTGACTTGTCTTGTATGAAAGCAACTTGAGTTAATCATCAGATGTAAAGGAACCTGCGCTCATTCTACAATCCCTAAAGGCGGTAGATTCTACGGTGAAATTTCTGCTCTAATTCTATCAGATTGACATAGGGATTTCAATGCTATGCCATTCGTTTCTGGGTGGGGTCGCACAATAAGGGAATATTGGTAACCTCAACACGCTGGACCTGCAAACGCGGCGGTAAGCACAATATGCGGGAACCGAATTTGGGAACAAGCCGTCCACCGTTTGAACAGTTCGCACGGCGCTATTACGCATGCACGCACCAATTATGGTATGCAGACATGAGGCCGCGAACAGAAGGAGAGCTATGAGGACGAAATGGACCACATTGTGGAGTTGTATGATGGCAGTCGTTATCACATCAGCAGTTGTTTGTGCGCCAATGCGAGGCAGTTCGCAGAACCGAGCGTCTGACCATCGGCAGGAGACGAAGAACAACTGGCGGAACATCGGCATTGGTTCGGCAGTAGTCGGCTTGCTTGGCATCGCGAAGGGTGACTCAACCCTGACGTTCGCCGGCGCAGCCGGAGCATTGTATTCAGCCAATCGCTACGAGCAGGACCGCAAGAGTCAGAACCAATCTGGCCGTGCACGTGCAGAGATGTTCCGCCGCAAGTCATACGATCGTAATGGACATCACTATGTTCGACGGACAGTGAAGAAGAACGGTCACAACTACTACCAGTTTGTTCAGCGTGATCCCCACTAGTATTGCGGTGGCCAAGAGGCCCTGTATTGGGCTCCTTGGTCACCTAAGTCTTCAAGGTGATCGCCGGCAATCACCACTATGTGCTTGATCCGCCGTTTCAGTAGACAAATAGGCACTTTAAGCAGTATTATGCATCCACACAGAGCTCCATGGTTTGCAGGTGGCAGCATGGTGCGATGCAGTCAATACACCCCTTACAGGTTTGCCGCATGAATGAACCTAATGATCCTCAGGACAGAATTGTCTCGCCAGATACAGTTTCGGAAGATGAGGGAGAGCTTTCGCTCCGTCCGCGTTTCATGCGGGAGATGATAGGGCAGCCAAAGGCCAAAGATAACCTCGGCATCGCAATTGAGGCGGCTCGTAAGCGCGAAGAGGCGCTCGACCATGTTCTGCTTTACGGCCCTCCAGGCCTTGGCAAAACAACACTTTCAAATATCCTGGCAAATGAAATGGAGGTCCCGATCCGCGTCACGTCTGGACCAGCCATTGAAAAGCCAGGTGATCTGGCAGCGATCCTCACAAGTCTTGAGCGTCACAGCATTTTCTTCATCGATGAGATCCACCGGCTCAACCGCACCGTCGAGGAGACGCTTTACCCGGCGATGGAGGATTTCAAGCTCGACATTATGATTGGCCGCGGGCCTAGTGCGCGAACGCTGCGTTTGGATCTGCCACGGTTCACACTTGTCGGCGCGACGACGCGTGCGGGTCTGCTCTCCTCACCACTTCGGGACCGGTTCGGAATTCACCATGCTTTTGAACTCTACTCTCAAGCCGAAATCGAAACGATTGTTCGCCGTTCGGCTGAAATTCTTGGCGTAAGCATCAAGCCTGAGGGAAGCCGCGAAATTGCTCGCCGCTCTCGTGGAACACCGCGTATCGCCAACCGCATTTTGAAGCGAGTTCGAGATTTTGCTCAGGTGCGTGCCGACGGAATTATTAGCGAACAGGTTGCGGCAGATGCGCTGGAGCGTCTCGGTATCGATGATCTTGGTCTGGATGATCTGGACCGTCAGTTTCTCGCTGCCATTATCGATAAGTACAGCGGTGGCCCCGTCGGTCTCGAGACGCTTGCGGCGATGCTTGGGCAAGAGAGAGACACCCTTGAGGATGTGGTTGAGCCATATCTAATGCAGTTGGGTTTTATCAATCGGACGCCTAGAGGGCGCGTTGCCACAAGGCCGGCTTATCTCCATATCGGTATGGAAACGCGTTATCGTGACTCGGACCCGTCCCTGTTTTGATCGCATCTGGAGAGTGGTTTGACAGAACCAACGGTTGAACAGAACCTTCAGGCAATTCAACAATCCAAGGTATTTGGACGCAAAATATCGGGGATCGCGGCGGCGCTACTACCCTACGAGCCGTCGGGTGAAATCGCTGAGGAAGCGTTCGTTCAGCATCTGCAGCGCACGCACGAGGCGGGCCTCGCGAACGCTGTCAATATGGATACGGGATACGTAAACCTTCTTACGCAAGAAGAGCGGTCGAGCGTCTTAAAATTAGCTCGCGAGGCGCTTGGGAAGGACATTCCGTTTTACGCCGGCGCGTTTATTGAAGGGATCGCTGGCGATCCTGCAACACTCTACCGAACGCAGATCGAAGAGATTACGGAAATTGGAGCCGTACCGGTACTGTTTCAGGCTTCGGCGCTCCATGGCAAAACTGGCGAGGAGAAGGCTAAGATCTATCGTGAAGCTTGCCTAGACACGCCGCGGGCTCTGGCCTTTGAACTGAGCTCAGTTTTCGCGCCATTTGGCGAAATCTGGGACGATGACACGTTTCGTCGAATTCTGGATATCCCGTCGATTACTGGAGCGAAGCACTCGTCTCTAGATCGGCGAACTGAACTAAGACGTATTGCAATGCGCAATCGTTTTCGCCCTGATTTCCGAGTGTATACGGGAAACGATCTGGGCATCGATATGGTTGAATTCGGCAGCGACTATCTGCTTGGCCTTGCAACTTTCTGCCCTGCGGCCTTTGCGGCCAGGGACCACGCCTGGGAAACCAGTAATCCGAACTACAGCCGCCTTAACGACGCCTTGCAATTCCTCGGAAATGTTGCGTTCCGAGCCCCAGTTCCCGCTTATAAGCACTCTGCAGCAGTATTCCTGCATATGAGTGGATTTGTTCCCAGCAGCGAACCGCATCCTCTTTGTCCACGCCGGCCAGAATGGGAATTCGAGATCCTTTCCGATTGCGCAAGCAGAATAAAACTCGCAACGGAACAGCCTCCTGTCACATAATCCGCGAACTACCCGATTTATCGAACGTCTGGCTGCTATAATACGGCACCATTACACGCGGTTAAGTATGGGCAAGTAATAACTTGACTTGCCATAGGGAGGGAAGTGAATGACCGCCGGCTCATCCGTTTCAGTAGATAAAGTTGAGGCAGAGCAGCTTCATTCATGGCGAAACCCGGCGTTTGTTCGGGTTTTGCTGTTCGTCCTCCCCTATGTGGTGTTTCTAGACCTTGTGTCTGCTGTAGTTGGTCTCAAACAGAGCTTCTTGATTAAAGAACAACTTGGAATTGGTGCGACCCAGCTTGGCTATCTCAATCTAATTCTGGGAATTCCTGGATATGTTCAGCCGTTTATAGGTGCGTGGACCGACGCCTTTGCATTTCTTGGATTTCACCGGCGAAGCTACTTCATAACGGCGAAACTTGTCGCCGTTAGTGGGTATCTAGGGCTAGCGTTCTTGGAGCACTTTCCAGGCGGTATTAGACCAGGTCAGACGAGCCTATTAAGCGTCACTGCACTATTGCTGCTAATCATCTCCGGTGCGTATGTCAGAAACGTTATTTTTAACGCGATTGTCGTGAAGCTTGGTAATGTCACCGGACGGTTTGGGCAGCTGATTGCTGCTATTTCGCTGATACCGATTTTGATGCGCATCGGGGGCACAGCTAACCTGAGCGGCTTTATAGCCGATCATTGGAGCTATTCGCGTGCATTCCTGGTCGGAGCCATTTTAACGCTACTATCCACGCCTATCGTGTTCCTCATCGATGAGAAGCGTATTAACAGCAAGAGGGAGGCGTCCGAGACCCAACAAGATCATGAAGATCGATTAACCATAAAGGTTCAAGAGAGACGAGAGATCCTGGCCTCCATGGTGACGGCATTTAGGTCTCCCGGACTGTGGGCACTCGTTGGTTACGTGTTTTATCTAATTCTCACACCCGGTGTGAACAACACAAAGGTCTACTTCTACCAGGACCATCTCAAATTCTCGCGTGAATTCATCGGTCATCTCGGTTTTTACGCAAATATCGGTGCGTTAACAGGTTACTTCCTGTACGGCCTGGTTTCACGGCGTGTGCCCGTGTATATGCTGGTTTGGGGTGCGTTTTTGATGGACTGTGTTGGCTATCCTGCTTTGCTGCTAATGCGCGGAGTTCAGTCGGCTAAGGCGATGGAGGTTACTTACTCTATTATCGGCGCGTTGTATAATGTATGCCTATTCACACTTGCTGCGCGGATGTGTCCTAAAAAGCTCGAAGGCGTCATATACGGCTTGGTGATGTCTGCGATTGTGTTTGCAAGTATGCTGTCTGAGCTATTGGGTGCAAAGCTATACGATTACTACGGACCGCAAAATATCGCGCATCACTACTCTTTGCAGCATGGTTGGCAGTGGTCTTGCTGGTTCGGTTTTGCATTTACGTTATTCTCTGTCGTGTTCATTCCGTTTCTGCCGTCGTGGACACGAAGTAGAAAACTCGTCGGAGAACTTACGGACGAAGATATCGAAGGAAAGCTCGCATCCGCTTGATTCCTTCAGTTTTCGACATAAGTCAACAGATCTCGATAGCATCTTATGTCCGACAAAGTCGAATTTGAAACCAGAGTATGTGAAGTTCTTGAGCGATTCGCGATGCTTCCAGACGGAGCCCATGTTGTCGTCGCCGTCTCTGGCGGTCCCGACTCGATGGCATTACTCTATTGCCTCAACACTTTGCGGTCACGATTCAACTTTCAACTGACGTGCGCCCACTTTGAACACGGCATACGAGGTGAAGAATCGGCGCTGGACGCAGAATACGTCGTTGCACAGTGCAAAGATCTTGGCCTCCCACTACAGCTCGAGTATGGTAATATTCCGGCTGCTGTTAAAGATACCGGCGAATCGATAACTATCGCCGCGCGGAGACTGAGGCATTCCTTTCTGCGCAGAGCTGCATGTTCGAGTGGGGCCAGCGACTTTACGCGTATCGCGCTGGGCCACAATCGCGACGATCGAGCCGAGACGATCTTGATGAATGTACTGCGTGGTACAGGTATCGATGGCCTTGCGGCCCTTCCCCCCGTTCGATTACCGATCATCCGGCCCCTTTTGGAGATGTCCCGAAGTGATATTGAAGCCTACTTGCTCGCAATAGGAGTAAAACCGAGGCGAGACTCCTCAAACCAAAAGTGGGACTATCTTCGCAATCGTGTTCGAGGTGAACTCCTGCCTCTTATCGAGGCCAGCTACTATCCATCCGCTAGAGAAGCTGTGCTTCGGCTCTCGAATCTCGCTTCAGACGACTCCGCAGCGCTCAATGCCATTGCCGCCGAAGCCATGGAGGATATCTCAACAGGTACTAACAACTCAGAACAGGGAACCTCTGTGCGTCTTGATGCGATCCAATTAGGCGCGAAGCCGATCGCATTGCGACGTCGCATTGTGCGACTCGCGATCGCTGCAGTAAGAGGCTCTCTCGATGATGTCGATGCCAGCAGTGTCGATGCGATCGCACTGGGCGCCGGGCGTGATACCCCACTTCCT
>CAIXIX010000376.1 GCA_903919615.1 uncultured Chthonomonas sp. | reverse complement strand
GCCGGTACAGCCCGGTAGTCCATCTTGACGGAATGCCCCATGATATTCTCAGCGGCAACGATTCCCATATGCGATGCCAGATGCGCCAACAGCATCTTGCCGGTAACATCTCCAATGGCGTATATATTTGGAACGCTGGTCTGAAGATAGTCGTTAACGTCGATACCACGCCTGGTAGTGGTGACTCCAACAGCCTCCAGGCCAAGGCCCTCGTAATAGGCCTTCCGGCCCGCGCCAACTAGAACCACTTCACAATCGATTGTCTTCGTCGCGTCGCCGCTCTGGATGGTAACGGTGTTCACGCCATCCTTGCGAACCACTCCAGTCACCTTCGACTCGGTATGGATGCGAATGCCCTGTTTCTTCAGAGATTTGCGCAGTTCCGATGCAACCTCGCGATCGCCAGTCGGCAGGATCTCGGGCGCAATTTCGATGATATCAACCTCTGCACCCAGGGAGCGGAACACAAATCCGAACTCGAGTCCAACAGCGCCGGCTCCGACGACAACGATGCTTTTGGGGCAGACGGACGTGCTGATCGCCTCATCGCTCGTCCAGATGCCATTAGTGCTTACACCGCGTGCATCAGCGGGGTCCTTTGCAAGGCCTGGGACAGGCGGCATAACCGGGACCGAGCCTGTGGCGATAATGATATTCTTCGTTCGGATCTTCTCAACGGTGCCGTCCTGTGCAGTCACTTCAATGGTGTGAGGATCGGCAATCTTCGCGTTGCCCACAACACTTCGAATGTGGTTGCTCTTGAACAATGCGGTAATGCCGCCTCGAAGCGTTGTGACGACCTTGTTTTTGCGCTCAACCATCTTAGTGAAGTCGAAGCTCACTTTGCCGTCTATAACAACACCCATAGTCGCAGCTTCCTGCACATCGTGCAGGCGCTCGGCGCTAGCAATGAGCGTCTTGGTTGGGATACAACCCCAATTAAGGCAGGTGCCACCCCACTCGGTAACACCACGCTCTATGCAGACAGTCTTGGCCCCAAGCTGCGCTGCTCGGATCGCAGATACGTAGCCGCCGGGTCCCGATCCAATCACTACGACATCGGCATCAAATTCGCCTGTTGCGGACATTTTTATAAGCTCCTTCGGCTGCACCGCCAGCAGGCGATCCACAACCGCATCTATATCTTCATTGAAAGTAGTCGAGGTACCGGCCAAATACGACTGTGAGCCAGTATCGAGACGAACTGGCGGCTCGGCGATCACGCCGGAAGTCGAGTCTTCACGGGGCGGATCAGGCAGAGCATTCTCAGTCGTTGCCGTCTCACGAACTCCAAAGTTTCCGCTCGCACGAGTTCTGGCATCTCCTAAACTCACGTAACGCCTCCGGCTCGTTCGCGCGCTCTAAACGCAGCAAAGCGTTGCCCAGCACTTTACATCCCCACAAACCATCGTTCTTTACGAATATGGGCATGAATTTGGCGGCAACGCGTGTGGAAGTATACCTTACAGGATTCCGGAGCGTCAACGAAAGTTCGCCCGACGCCCGACGCCTCGAAGGGTATAATAGGGCCGTAATGGAGACTATTTTATCGCCTGTTAACATCGGTGTCCTCGCCCTGCAGGGCGACTTCGACGCACATCGCAAAACTCTCGAACAGATCCCGGGCGTTTCGGTTCAGACGGTGCGCACGCTTGCTGAGCTAGCTCGCGTTGATGGTCTTGTCCTGCCGGGCGGCGAGAGCACAACCATCGGTAAGCTGTTAAACCGATTTGAGCTCATGGAACCACTTCGGCAGCGCATCGCGAATGGGATGCCGATATATGGCACCTGTGCCGGATTAATCCTGCTTGCAACTCATATTCAGGATCGCCCGGATCAGCCCTCTATTGGAGCTTTAAACGCAACGGTTGCCAGGAACGCATTCGGCGCACAGGTGGATAGTTTCGAAGCCGATATTTCAATGAACGAGATTGATCCGGCGGCGAAATCGATTGTACGAGGTGTGTTTATCCGGGCGCCGTATGTCGTATCGGTTGGCGATCAGGTGAAAGTGCTCGCCGAATACGAAGGTCGAATTGTCGCAGTTCGACAGGCAGCCATCCTGGGCACCGCTTTCCATCCAGAGCTCACGGCAGATAACAGTGTGCACGAACTGTTCGTATCCATGGTCCGCAACTCTTCTGAGGTTCGATGATGACAACCAGAATTCGCCCCGCCAGTCCCGTCGTAAATTTTGACCGCAGCCCTTTCGCCAAGCTAAAAGCGCTCGATATTGCGAGTGTGACGCTAACCGACAACTTCTGGGAGCCGCGCATCCGTCTGAACCGCGAAGTCACAATCCCCGGTCAGCTCAGGCAGTGCCAGGAAACCGGTAGGATCGAGAACTTCGAACGAGCTGCGGGCAGATCTAGCGGCCCATTTCAGGGAATATTCTTTAACGACTCGGATGTGTACAAATGGGCTGAAGCTGCGGCCTTCTCTCTCAGCACACATCCCGATTCTGAACTGGATGCAAAGCTGGACGCAGTTATCGAAGTGATCGCAGCAGCGCAACAGTCCGATGGTTATTTGAACACTTATTTCATGTTTAAAAGGGCGGGAGAGCGTTATTCCAACCTGAAAGACATGCATGAACTGTACTGTGCCGGCCATCTGATACAGGCAGCCGTGGCGCACTCTCGCGCTACCGGGAAACGAAACTTGTTGAACGTGGCATGCCGCCTCGCCGATCATCTCTACGATGTGTTTGGGCCAGGCAAACGCAGCGGCGCCTGCGGTCACGAAGAGGCGGAGATGGCCCTTGTGGAGCTATACCGCACGGTTGGAGATAACCGGTATCTTGAGTTGGCAAAGTTGATGGTGGACGCTCGCGGCCAAACGCCGCCAATCCTAGGTGGGGCAAAGTATCATCAGGATCATCTGCCTTTCGTGGAGCAAACCGAATTTATTGGACACGCCGTGCGCCACCTCTACTATGTTTGCGGCGCAGCGGACGTATTGGCAGAGCAAGGTGCGCCTGAGTATCGCAAGGCGCTTGAAACGCTATGGGACGACCTTACTCGGCGTAAGATGTACGTGACTGGCGGCGCGGGATCCAGGTATGAAGGTGAGGCGTTTGGAGCGGCGTATGAGCTGCCGGCAGAGCGAGCGTACACAGAGACATGCGCCGCAATCGCAAGCGTGATGTGGAACTGGAGAATGCTCAACCTTACGGGCGAGGCTCGGTTCGCCGATCTTCTTGAGTGGACCCTTTACAATGCAGTGCTGCCGGGCCTTTCTCTGGATGGATCTCACTACTTCTATCAGAATCCGCTTGCCGATCGAGGCAGCCACCGTCGACAGGCGTGGTTCGGCTGCGCATGCTGCCCGCCCAACGTTGCCAGAATGCTCGCCTCTCTTCCTGGCTATTTCTACAGCACGGCGGATTCAACGATCTACGCGCATCTATACGCTACCCACGAAGCGACGGTACCTGTAGAGGATGGCAGCGTGGAGATCCGACAGAACACACAATACCCGTGGGATGGCACGGTCGAGATCCAGGCGAAACTTGTTGGAGTAAACTGCGCTGCGCTGCGGCTGCGTGTTCCCGGCTGGGCCGAAGGCGCTGGGCTTACTCTGAACGGCAAGGCGCGGCCGATTAACGCGTCGCCGGCCGGCTCTTATGTTGAAGTCGCACTAACTGGCGACGATGTTATTGTGCTGGAACTGCCGATGCCTGTTGAGCGTATTGCCGCGCATGCCCATGTGACCTCGTGCCTGGGACGGATCGCGCTCACTCGGGGACCCCTCGTTTACTGCATCGAAGCCGCCGATCATACGGATCAAGACGTCGACGTGCTCGATATCGCGCTGCCAGACGACGCAGAATTTGAAGAGAAGTTTGTTTCAGAGCTCCTTGGTGGAGCCGTCATGCTGTCTGCGGAGGCCCTTGCCATCTCTCCGGCAAGCAAAGCGCTATACAGCCGATATGCGCCATCTGAACCGCTTGAAGCCGTGCCTGTAACTCTTTCGGCAATACCATATTTCCTCTGGGCCAATCGTGAAGCTGGGCCAATGCAAGTCTGGATACCCACTCTGCCAGCCGACGACGAGTCGGAGCTTGATGCGTCGGATGAGTACTACGAATGACCACGCTCGCAGCTGATGAGAGTGCGCTCGTTGTGAGCGCGCGTTGCACTGGGCCGCGAGGTTTCTCAATCGGAAGCGTCCTCGTGAATCCGCCCGTAATTCTCGCGCCTATGGCGGACATCACCAATGGCGCCTACCGTCGACTTGTGAAGCGGATCGGGGAACCAGGCCTGCTCGTAACGGAGCTTATAAGCACGATGGCGCTCCACTACAAAAGCGCTCGCACCTATTCGATGTTCGACATCACCTCGAATCAGCATCCTGTTTCGGTTCAGATATTTGGATCCGACCCAGAAATCATGGCCGCAGCCGCAAAGATTGCCGTTGACGAAGGCGCCGACATCATCGATATCAACATGGGATGCTGGGTTCCCAAGGTGTGCAAAACGGGCGGAGGCGCGGCCATGATGAAGGATGAGGCCACCGCTTGCAAAGTTGTGGAGGCTGTCTCTTCCGCGGTGGCCGTGCCAGTTACAGTTAAAACGCGCGCCGGTTGGGACTATGGGAAGTTTGCCACGGAACACTTTGCAGTGAGGTTAGAAGCTGCAGGCGCGCGCGCGATCGCACTGCATGCACGCTATGCCGTACAAGGGCACACAGGCGACGCCGACTGGAGCCTTATTGCTCGAGTAAAACAGCGGGTAAAGGTTCCGGTGATTGGGAACGGAGACATTAAGGCCCCACAAGATGCGCTAAGGATGTTCGAGGAGACCCAATGCGATGCCGTTATGATCGGCAGGGCCGCGATTGGAAACCCTTGGATCGTGCGAGATACAGTCGCTCTGCTCCAGGGACGAGACATGCCACCTCCGCCTACGCTGGCTGAGCGCGGCGTGGTGGCGTTGGAGCACGTAACCGATCTTGCACGAACGATCGGTGAGCCGGTGGCCGTTCGCTCGCTGCGCGCTCAGCTTCCCCAGTATGTGCGCGGTTATCCCGGTGCATCATTTTTGCGGGATCGTATCGTGACGGCCACTACCATCGCGGAGCTTGCCACCCTATTCGAAATGCACCGCGACTACGCGTTGAAGCATATGGATGCTGCCTGATCGCGGCTAGATTCGCCTGCATCTGGCTGTGACGAATGGTAGACTATATCGAGCTATTATCCGACGCACGATTTCTTCCCCTGCGTTGGAATTCGCTGTTTATTTAACGAGGGAGGGTACCTATGCGTCCCGGGTTCTTATTGCTGCTTGCTGCTGCCGCAGCCGTACTAACATCCGCTGTACATGCAGACGGAAATGACAAGGTTAAGCCAGATCGTCAGGGGTTCTATCAGCTATTTAATGGGAAAGACCTTAACGATTGGAAGCCATCCGAAAATCCTGAGACGTTTAGCGTTGAAGATGGAAACATGGTGGTGCATGGTAAGCGCTCTCATCTGTTCTACCTTGGCCCAATTCACAATCACAACTGGAAAAACTTCCACCTCAAAGCCGAGTTGATGACCTTCCCGCAGGCAAATAGCGGTATCTACTTCCACACAGAGTTCGAGGAGAACAACTGGCCAAGCAAAGGGTTCGAGTGCCAGGTAAACGAAACGCATGGTGATGTGAAGAAGACTGGCGGCCTCTACGATGTTAAGGACGTCATGAATGTATCACCGGTAAAGACGGGTGAGTGGTACAAGTACGACATCATCGTTCAGGACAAGCATGTAGTATTGAAGATCAATGGTAAAACCACCTGCGACTGGACTCAGCCGGATGACTGGACTCCTCCAAAAGGCCATTCAGGACGAAGCATTGATGTCGGCACCATCGCTATCCAGGGACACGATCCTAATTCCAAGATTCTCTACAGATCCATCAAGATCAAGCCACTCGACTAATAGAAACAAAAACGGGGCCCTTTCCACTTGTGAGCGGAAAGGGCCGCGTTTTGTTTATATCCTCTACTCCATCATCAAAACGACTTTACCGCACAGGCCGTCCCGCATCAGGTCCATTCCATAGGCAAACTCCTCGAACGGGAGTTTGTGTGTAATGGCCGCTGAGATATCGAGCCTGCCGGAGCCAAGAAGCGCACTCATCGTCTCCCAGGTCTCGTAAAGACGTCGGCCAACAATGCAATGGATAGTCAGACCCTTAAAGATCATGTCCTCGGCCATATCAAGCTCAACAGGCTGCGACGGTATGCCTAACAGACTCACTCGTCCGCCCATGCGGCATATGCGCATCGCTTGCCGTATCGCCGTTGGCGCGCCAGACATTTCAAGCACAACATCAACGCCCTGTCCGTCGGTCTGCTCCTTGACGAACACTTCGAGATCCGTATCCAGCACGTTTATTGCGTAGTCTGCGCCGAGCTTTGTTGCAAGATCCAACCGAAAAGGCTTTGTATCGGTGGCGTAGACATACGAGGCGCCCGCTGCGCGAGCAACGCCAACAGCAAATACTCCAATTGGACCGCAGCCAAGTACCGCAACGCTTCGGCCAACCACTTCGCCAGAAAGAGTGGTATGAACAGCATTTCCAAGCGGATCTTGAATACAGGCTAATTCCGGTGGAACGGATCGGTCATTCTTCCACGTGCTCGCCTCGGGAACGACAGCATACGGAGCGAAACAGCCATCAACATCCACACCAAATATCTTCGTGTTTGCGCACACGTGTCGCTCGTTGCGCCGGCACTGGTTGCAGTGGCCACACACCCAATGGCTCTCGCCACTTACGTAATCTCCAACCTTAATGCTAACAACATCTCGGCCGACTTCAATTACTTCACCTGCGAATTCATGTCCCAATACACGCGGCGGCTTTACACGGCCCGCAGACCAGCGGTCCCAACTGTATATGTGATAATCGGTGCCGCAAATGGAGACTGCCTGGGTGCGTACCTTTACCTGATCCGGCCTCGTGATCTGTGGTTCGGGAACATCGATGATTTCGGCCCCCGGGCCGGCTTGCGTTTTCGCAATCGCTTTCATTCTATGACCGGGTCTTTCTACTGGGGATCGGATTATGTCCGATAGAGTTGCGGAGCATGCGTTGTGCGCCGTCTGCTTGATAATACCCGATGCCTGCTCAGGTAGGCCCAAACCTATCTAGCAGCTTAATCTCGGCCGTAGTTACTCGTGAGGACCGCCTGAGAAGGCGCCATGCGGACTTTTGGGAAGAAATAGATAATGATGATCTGCAGCGACGCCGCCACTGGCACTGCGAAGAGCATTCCCCAGATGCCGAAGAGGGTGGCCCCGGCCATCAGCGCAAAAATACTGGCAACGGGATGCAGGCCGACAGATCCGCCCACAATGCGGGGATAGAGTATCTGATCGAAAACATTCTGTACGATTAGCGCAATCACCACAACGCCAACTGTGTAGACCAGTGAGTGTGGCGGAAGATCGAGATGGATAAAATGGAACAGGCTGTGCTCTTCCATCAAGTAGGCGATCGAGCCCGTGCCGATCGCTGTAAACAGTTGTCCAACATACGGAACTGCGTAGAAAATGCCCGCAAACAACCCAAGTATAAGCGAATACCGAAGCCCCAGAGCGGAATAGAGGCAAATCGCCACAATACTATACAGCGAGCAGATCTTGCCAAGTCCACGCAGATAGGCGCTGAAGACGTCCATCACCTCTCTGCTCATTCTGTCAATGCGTTCATGATAAAGCTCTGGGAATTGGGTGATAATCCGGGCACGCAGAACCGGATAGTCCCGCATAAAGAAAAAACCAGTGAGCGGGATAATTACCAACCACAGTGCCCGTGACGCCAGGCCAGCGAGCGTGGAGGTGATGCTGCTGAGGGCTGATGTGAGGACAGCCTGGATCGGGCCAGACTTATCTTTCATCAGTTGGCTCACACTCGTGTGCTTAACGCCAACACGCTCTAGCTGAACCTTGTGCTGCGTCAGAAACAGGTCGGCAGACTGGCGCAACTGAGTCGAGTAGCTATCCATATTGGCGCTAATTTCAGACGCCTGATTGATCACCCTCGGAACGACAATGAATGCGATGATAGCAACGATGGAGATGCCGAGGGCATACACGGTGAGGATGCCCTGAACGCGAGAGCGGCCGTGCCGTTCAATCTCTCTTACGGTAGGTTCGAAAAGTGCGGCAAGGAAGAAGGCGATAAGAAAGGGTGGAAGGATTGGCTGCACGTACCAGAGGAAAACCAACGCAACAATCGCGGTAAGTGTTAGACCTACAAACCGGCGTAGATCCAGACGGGTCCAGCCAAAAGGATAAATACTGATTGATGATGGCAGTGACGTAAGCTCCACAACCGCAGTTGGGAAGGCAGAATCGTGCGGACGAGGGGTAGGCGTCTTTTCGCCATGCCCCTCGCCTGCAAACTCACTTGACAATGGTGGTGAGCTTTCCTCAGTCATCCGAGCGCTAACCCAGCGCCTCCTCACCATCCGTAGAGCCCTCGCCAAGCTTCTGAGAAACCTGGGCACGGGTGCGCTCTACTGCGCCACTAACCTTTTGGGTAACGGTTCGGCCAAGTTCACTGACCTTATCGCTCAGATCCCCAAGTGACTTGGAGAGATCTTCGCGGGTCTCTACGCCAGATTTCGGCGCAAGCAGCAAACCCGCTACTGCGCCTACCAGAACACCAATTCCAATGCCGGCCAGCACGCTGACCAAAACGCTCTTCTCGTCATCATTGTTGTTAGACATTTTAGTTCCTCCTGCTACTAAGGTAACCTGAATTCATCCTACCAGACCCGGCCCGTTTTGTGGTAACCGGCACACACAGCACGCGCATTCACGGCAAAGCCGCAATATGCTTCAATCCGGACTATTACTCTGGCTTCAAAACCTCGTTGGTCGTCGCATCTGCTGGCCGCACGACTTTTCCGCCGTCTTTCTTCGTCGGCTTAGCCGTCACCTGCCCGGACGATTTTCCGGCGCCAGATGTTCCGACAACCGACTTGAAACCGGAGGCAATGCCCGAAAAAAAGCCGCCCGCTCCGCTGCTCACCTTTTTTAAGACGGCCTGGGCGATTGGACCGCCAATTGTGAAGTACTTCTGCACATTCTCGAGCGTTGCAGCAAGCTTTCTAGCGGCCACCGTGGTCTCGGCAATAGCACGAGTAGTAACTTCAACATTCTCGATCGCCTCACGAGCAGCCTTAACTGTAGGAACAACCTCTTCGCGGATCACCTTTTCAGTCGCATCCGCAACCGCCTCGATTCGAACGAGGGTTGTGCCGATTTCGGTTCGTGTCTGTTCCAACTTCTGGAGCGTCGTGCTAACCTCGCCCAGGACGAAGAAAAGCTTACCGACTGCCAGGATAGACACCATGAGCAGCACTGCTAAGAGCACCTGAATAATCTGTGGACCAATACCCACGTCGAGTCTCCCGATCACGCATTATATTCTGCGTATTCGAAAATCATACCTACAATAGTTAAAGATGAAACGAGATCGGCAACAGTTCATTCAGCTGCCACACGCCCGCTCCATCGACGATCACTTCTGCATCTGCCCCGCAAAACTCAGCAAGTACCTGTCGGCACGCGCCGCACGGCATCCTGCCCTGTATACCCGCATCATCACTTGCATCGATACAGCTTACTGCGCAGCGGAGTACATGCGTTGCCCCTGCAGCAACAGCCTGAAAAACTGCAGTTCGTTCCGCGCACATGCAGAGTCCATAGCTCGCATTCTCCACGTTACACCCAGAAAAACGTCCCGCATCGGTTTCAATCGCGGCGCCAACCCGGAAACGAGAGTAGGGTGCATAGGCTCGGGATGCCGCGTCTCTGGCAGCCCTAAGAAGCTCATCCTCATGCGGTAGCAGGTTTTCGCGCAAACTGCACTCTCCACTCCGGTCAACTAAACGCCATTATATCTGAATCGGTAACTATCTGCAATGAACCAGTGCACACTGCAGGCGCACATTTTAGCGAACTTCAACCTGGTTCAGAGCGAAGCTCTCTCGAATTACGCCACCGCCAACGACAACGCTGCCCGGCTCGTCTCCGTCACTGCCGTAGAACACAGCCGATTGGCCAGGAGTGATCGCCCGCTGCGGCTTTTCGAAGTGGACCTCCACATCCCCAGAGACTGTTTTCAATCGAACAGTTGCGGGGCTGGGCGTGCCGTTGTAGCGGATTTTCGCGTCGACGGGAAGCGTCTCGATGCCAGGTGTTGCAATAGAGCTCCATATGCAATTATCGGCGATGAGGCCATCTCGGAAGAGCTCCGCGTCCGGCCCTACGATCACAGTATTGTTCACTGCATCGAGCGCAACAACAAACAGCGGCCCAGTCGTGCTGGCAGGCAGCCGCTTGCGCTGCCCGATGGTATAAAATGCAATGCCCTCATGCGTGCCAACAATCTTGCCCGAAGTATCTATCACGTTACCTACAGCGGCCGCCTCAGGTACAACCTGCTTAAGGTAGCTTACGTAGCCTTCCTTGGGTACGAAGCAGATCTCCTGCGAATCGGGCTTGGCAGCAACGGCAAGCCCCAGGCGAGTCGCGATACTGCGCGTTTCGCCCTTCGAGCTGAGGAAACCGAGAGGCATCAAGGTTTTACTGAGCTGAGCCTGTGTGAGCGTATACAGCGCATAGGACTGATCTTTCAAAAGATCGACCGCCTTCAACAGTTCATGTCTGCCCGAAGTCTCATTGAACCGGATTCGTGCATAGTGGCCAGTGGCGAGATAATCGGCGCCTAGGTCCTCGGCGTGCTTTAGCAGTTCATCAAACTTCACGCTTCGGTTGCACTCTACACAAGGATTCGGAGTTCGACCTTTGCGGTACTCATCAACGAACTGGTCGATCACCTTATCGGCAAAATAGTCTCGAAAGTTCAAAACATAATGCGGGATGCCGATGCGCGATGCGGCGCGACGTGCGTCTTCGACTGCTCCAAGCGAGCAGCAGCCGCCATGCTTGCCCTGGTCCGCATGCTCCTGCCAGATCTGAAGAGTTATGCCTATAACGTCGTAACCCTGCTCCTTAAGCAGAGCAGCAGTAACCGCGCTATCTACACCACCGCTCATCGCGGCAACAACCGTTCCTCGGGACATCGAATGCACTCCTCAAGAATGGTGGAAAAGGCTGTCCACCGGAGCGATATTATGCCATAAAGTTGCATGGTGGCACGGACTGCCGAGAGCGGCGACCTCTGAACTTGTCTCTGGCTGTCTTACTGTTCTGTTACGCTTCACCGGAAAGAACCCGCGTCGTTAATTTACGGTAACCTTCCGAAAGGAGGTCAGACATATTTCGCACGTCCTCGGCGTTATAGTGAAGCAGGGTCTGGAGGGCACGCCGATTCCCCCTGAGATACTCGTTCCAGAGCCGTACTGCATCCATACCACTAAGTCCCACCGTGGCATTCGATCTGCGTATTCCCATCTGCCCTTCGATGCTCTTCAGGCCGCCGCGATAGCCGATACGGCGAAGCATGTAGCAGAGATCGACATGCAACTGCGGCATAGGCAACTTCGGAAATGCCCGGCGAATGAATGGCAGATCAAATCCAGTACCGAAGAAGGTCACGATGATCGCTGCCTCGTCCAGCGCCTCCGGAAACTGATGCAGGTTTTCCCCTTTTACAAACTGATGCATGGTACGACCGTCAAATAGGCCGATCACGGTAATGTCGTCTGGCTCCATACCTCCATTTGTCTCGATATCCAGGAATGCCATGCGATGTCCAAAGCTAGGCACCGCTCTCCAGTGCTCCGCCGCAGGTAGCGTGTCCGCAAAATAGGCGAAGTCCTCAACTTCGAGCCGCTCAACCGATTCATGGACGGTATCGCTCAGACGCGCTCTTAATGCGGGCGACACGGGCCATTCGTGATCTGGCCGACCAAGATAATCGTCCCAGGAACGGGCTCCAGCCTCCCAGAGCCTCAACTCTGTTGTACGGCCCACTCCCTGAACATGAATAAAACTGGCTTCTAACATCGACTGCGGGGCCGGTCCCATGGGTTGCTCCTGGCTGCATCGTTTCTTCGTACTACATTATGCCGCAACCAGCACAGATCAACCGAGATCGGCACTGTAAGTTCACTCACGCAATCATCGGCGGGTATCATCTCTGCTGTAACAAGAGAATATAATGTTCGTCCTATGGTAACAGCCGCTTCGACTGTTGTCGTGAGCCGTTAGATTTATAGTTATAACTCGCAAGGAGAGGCATGAAAACCAGAAATTCAATTCTAGGCGCAAACCTGATCTCGATCGCAGCGCTCTGCAGCATAATCATCGTCCCGTCATCGGCCCGCGCACAAAACATCAGCCATGATATTAACGACTATGTATGCGCCAAGCTCGACGATTTTACCGGTGTCATGAAAGTCGTGTTTCATGACGACATTGCCGGTGGGAAGATCAATAAAGACTTCCCGATGATCTATCAGCTCAAAGGCGATGTCAAAGTTCAGTACAAGGATGAGAACAAACTGAGACTGGATGCACGATTGAGGACCGCTAACGTTGTCTTTGTCGTTAATGGTACAAAGCAGATTGTTGTCGCAAAGGCGATCGGAATTCATACAATAAATGATCTTGGCCCCAACCCTGGCAAACGCAAGACACTGCTAGATGTCGGCATGCTTTCAGATGGATATCTCTCATACTCCAACTCGGAGTTTAAGGGTGTGGTTACCTATGACGGCGTTAAATGTGCGAAATTCCGCCTCTGGTATAAGGACAAAGGCGATACCTCGTTCCGGTTGATTTGGGTGGATCCTAAAACGAAGATCACGCTCAAGCGTGAAGATTACAGCCAGACTGGTAAGCTCAACGCTACCTACACCTATATGGACCCGAAGGAGATCTCCGGTGGAGTCTACTTCCCTACACATGTTGCCGCAACTAACAACGAGGGACAGAAGGCAGGAGAGCTCAGCTACAACGATGTAAAGGTCAATCAGGGGATACCGGACAGCGTGTTCGATCCCCATTAAACCACGCTAATCATGTGTGGCACTGTCAGCCTTTTGAAGAAATTGGTTTGTGCTGCAACTGAATAGGCGCCTGCAGGCAATACCGTATTTGAAGTAATTTGCGCGACGTGGCCGATCAGTTTGATCGGCCACTATTGCTTTGGACACATCGCACTCCTTCGTTCCCCCGATCCAGTTGCTTTCGTCGGACTTGTTGTCACATTCCAGGCACCTTGTGCGGTGTTGTTTGATACCGTGTACTCCACGACACAGTGGCATACATGGCACAACGATCTTCGCGATCTAAGGAGGCAAACAGTACAATGGTATTCAAACCATTAAGAGTTATGTTCGTTATTGGTCTCGTGTTGTTGTCGATGTCGGCGATGGCGCAAGTATCCGTCACCGAAGTATTTGGAGCGCCTAATTACACCGTAAGTGGACCTGACTCTCCTTACATTTACAACGCTGGCGACTACTTTCAGGATTCATGGAGCATTCCTGGGTTCAGTTCTGTTTCAGAGGCGAGCCTGAACCTGACATATGACTCAAATACTCTGGGCGAGACTCTATATATGGGTGTCGTACTTAACGGTTCTGACGTTGGCAATTTCGTGATCAATCCAGGTGACACTGGAACTGTTGTTCCGACATTTGACTTCACGCCGGTTGCAGCCGTCGGCGGTGGATTTACCGTGCAATTGATGGCCCTCAACTCGATCGACCCTGGGTACGGACAGGTAGGTCTGCTTTATAACGACCTCACGTCGACAATCACGCTGACATCGACGCCAGAACCGGGATCCTTGGCTCTGTTAGCTGGTGTATCTGTATTTGGTCTGGCGACACGGCGTCGCAAGATCACATCACGATAGGCGTTGACTGCTGAGTACTGCCTTTGACTTGGGCCAGCGGAACAACATTCTGCTGGTCCACTGACCTGTATTATCGCAAACCTTGACATCTACGATGGCCTTCGTATCTAATATATACGAGACACTTCGTAGGTCAATGGAATGACAACACATACCTCATCTGCAAAGCTAACTCATTCGCGTCGCTCTACGCTGCAACCGGATTCGCCGGGCACACGGGCTCGCAAGTGGCTCGTCGGAACGGCAAAGCCGAGTTCACCACCTTTTAATCAGCAACTCATAGAATGGACTCGTGATGAGTCGCTTTCGGAAGAAGAGAGAAGTGAAGCGTCGCTTCTGCTCATTCGACGCATATGGTGTCATCTCGCATCGTTCGCTGCCTCCAAACTGCCCTCTGCTGGACCTGAGGAGCTTGAAGATATCGCCGTCGACGTCTATATCCGGCTCTTGTCAACGACGCGCCTAACATTCTTGACACGCAATCTGCTAGCGCTCATCGTACATGATAGAGTCATTGACCGTAAACGCCGTGAGAGCGCCAGAGTTTCGTGCCTGACCTACTATGCGGACAACTCACGGGCCGAAGACCTGATACGCGGCTCAACAAACAGCTGGTCCGAACCTGATTCATTGATGAATCAGGTCCACTTCGCCCAGATCAAAGAGCTCATTCGGCATCCTGAGTATGAGATTGTGTGGCTTCGGAATTGCGAAGAAAGGTCGTTTGTAGAGATCGCAGATCACTATAATATCAGCGCTGCCAATGCCCGGCAGAGACACCGCCGAACCGTACAACGCCTGCGAATCCTATTGTGCAAAAGTGAGATTGTTGAAACCCCACTGTAGTCGAGCGCTGTGGAGCAAGCTCAATCATCTGAAAGTGGAACTTTGAAGTTAATCTTGTCCCATTTGACTTAATTATTTGGATGTCTCATCTTCAACTGTCACAATTCTACGAAGTTGAGCGATTTAATAGTAGCTTTACTATGAATGCCGGCTTTGCAATCGCGCACCACATAACCTGGTTGCGATTGCAGGAGTGTTTCTAGATGCCCGTTTCTCCAAAGCCCGAGCGGCCGATTGCTTATCCACAGGTTGTCGCAAACGCATCTGCGGCGACCGATATGCCGTTGCCTGCCGCGTTTCATAAGGCTGCGGTAGCGAACCTCGTTGGCCTCTATTCCAGCGACGGCATCTGGCCCAAAATGCCGGATAATCCCAGGGCAGTCGCAGAGTTTGAGGCTGGTCAACGATTTCTGGTTGAGGAAAAGGACGTCGAGTCGGCCATCTGCAGCTTTGAAGCGTGTATCAGTGATGAGCCAACCTTCCTGGAAGCATACATTTCGCTAGGTGTCGCCTATGCGATGAGCAACACGGACGATGGTCTCGCTGCCGCAGAAGACGTGTTTATCGGGCTGATTTCGATGGAGAGTTCCGGCTGGATAAGCAAGGCGGTTGTTAGCATGATCCATCAGAATCTGGGATCGGTATACCTGATGCGCGCCTCAGACTGCACAACAACGGATTGCGACCGGGATGGATGGCTGCAGCATTCTGATAGTCAGTTTGAACTTAGCGACTCCGCAGGCGGGCCGTCAAACGGCGTGCCCGATCGTCTAGAGCTGTTGTGCCCGTGGGCTTATGTAAAACAGCAGCTGAATCAACCCCCCGAGGCAGCGGCCCTTATCCGCCGAATAGTGTCCTTTGTCGATGCAAACGACGCATGGGACGCACTGACAGATTTTATAGCGAAATATCCATCCCTCGCAGCGCTTGGACAATGATGGATAAGCACTAAGGAGCTACCGATGAAAGTTTTGATGCGAACTAACGTTAACACGTACGCCGCCAACCTATTCTGCATCGTTGGGCTTGCGATACTTTCTACTGGAGCGCCAAGCAAGCTTGAGCGTGCCGGTGGCAGTAGCTGTCGATCACAGGCTGAAACAGCATCAAAAATCCACCCGGATAGTCCACGCATCAAAGTGGAGATCGCTGAATTTAGCATCAGCGGTCGCGGTTTGGCAGGATCAGACGAAAAGAAGAGCTGAAACTGTACCCGTTACTTTGATCTGCACCATCACACGGAATTAGCAACTGGGAACATTGCGACGTTGGTGTGTGCGAGTTGTGAATTCGCTTTTGGAGCGGCATTTCATGGCAAACAAAGAGGAGTTGAGCGCCGAAGCTAACGCAGTCTGGGAGCGAATACGCGCACGCCATGCCGCGAGACAATGCGCTTCCCAAGATGAACCCGATCACAAAATGCAGGTCGGACGATTGCTGCCAGGAGCCGTCCCCTACAACCAGGAGCTCGTCGATTGGTCTCGCGATGAATCGCTTTCTGAACAGGAGCGCGGCGAAGCATCTCGCGTGCTGATTAGGCGAATCTGGTCGCATCTGACTGCGATTGCAGCCAGCAGGCTTCCATCTGCCAGTCACGAGGAGCTGGAGGATATTGTCAGCGAGGTCTACGTCCGGCTTCTATCGAGCAACCGCTTAACATTTCTCACGCGCAATCTGCTTGCACTCATTGTCCAAAACACCATTGTAGACCGTCAGCGTCGGGCAGGGAGCCGCCTGTCGTACCAGTCTTTTGCGGATAGCTCACAGATCGAAGAGCTGCTTCAGCGCGAAACACCAACAGTGCCGCAGTCCGATTCGCTGCTTCATCAAGTCTACCTTTCTCAGATCAAGGAACTACTTCGAAATCCAGAGTTCGAGATCATCTGGCTTCGGAATTGCGAAGAGAGATCGTTTGAGGAGATCGGGAAATATTTCAAGGTGAGCCCTGCGACGGCACGGCAGCGGCACCGGAGAACCGTGCTTCGTTTGCGAGAGCAGTTGTCAGAAGAGTGTTAACCTCCCCGACCTCAAAGCCTTCTTAATGTATAATTCCATTATGGATACCGACTTTTCTCTTACCGGCTCAGAAGCAACATGGCCGGAATTTGCCTTCTCCGTTTCACATACATCCACTGAAGCTGGCTGCAGCGCTCGCACTGGCTTACTGACCCTGCCTCATGCCACTGCACAAACTCCGGTCTTTATGCCGGTCGGCACGCAGGCAACCGTTAAGGCGATGACGCCGGGTGAACTAAGTGAGATCGGCTTTCCGATCATTCTCGGCAACACCTACCATCTGCATCTTCGCCCCGGCGAGGAGCTAATTGCCCGATCAGGCGGACTCCACAAATTCCAGGGATGGACGGGCGCCTTGCTGACCGACAGCGGTGGTTTTCAGGTTTTTAGCCTTACAGGTTTGCGCCGCATCGGGTCGGATGGAGTCCGATTTCAATCCCACATCGATGGATCGAAACATGAGTTCACGCCTGAAACGGTAATGCAGATAGAGAAGGACCTCGGCGCAGACATAATCATGGCGTTTGATGAGTGTGCCCCCTACCCCTGCACGCGTGAATATGCGATCGAGGCGATGGATAGAACGCATCGATGGGCGCAGCGGTGCATCGATGCCTACAACGCTGCCGATCGCAAAGCGACCGGCGGATGGCCACAAGCGCTGTTCGGCATCGTTCAGGGAGGCGTCTATGGCGACCTTCGTGCAGAGAGTGCGCGAACCCTTGTTGAAATGGATTTCCCTGGATACGCAATTGGTGGCCTAGCCGTTGGTGAACCGGCCGCCGAGCGCAATGAGACGATCTCGATTACCACTGAACTATTGCCGCTCCATAAGCCCCGATATCTTATGGGTGTCGGCACACCAATCGATATCCTCAATGCCGTCGAACGAGGGGTCGATATGTTTGACTGCGTGCTGCCCACGCGCAACGCGCGGAATTCTCAAGTCTTCACCTCAAAGGGCGTCCTCAATCTGCTCAATGCGAAATACGGGGACGACTTCATACCTATTGATCCTGATTGTCACTGTCAGGTCTGCCGAGTACATACTCGCGCCTACATCCGCCACCTGTTTAAAGCCAAGGAGATGCTCGCAGCACGGCTAACCACCTATCACAACCTGTACTTCTATCATGCACTGATGGCTGCAATCCGCAGGGCAATCCACTCGAACACATTCCTCGATTTCAAGGCAGAGTTCACCTCAAAGTACGAAGGCGTAGAAGAGTAGACGAGTTGGCGCTAGGTTTTTGGTATTTGGTGTTAGGACGGACATATCGCCTTCGGATGTTAAACGGCGGCAGGGCTGCCGTCGCGATCGCATTAGTTTGTCTCTCGGCACAGAGCGGCGATGCACAGCCTTCAAGTGCCTGGGGCAGGATAGCCAACCCGGGTTCGCGGTCGGAAATGATAATTGGCTCCGTCTTTTTCGCTGGTCCGCCCAATCCTGCAGTTTTCAGGAACTACACGCGCCATCCACTAGACCCAGAGCTTAACGGATGGAGCTCGGCGAATGTGGATACTGCACTCCGACAGGTGCAAACTTCTGGGATCAACACCCTATTCTTCTCGTATTGGGGCCATGACGGGGAAACTGACAAATGGGCTACAACCCTGATGTTCTCCCGTAAGCACTGGCCGAGCTTCGCGAGTGAGGCCCCATATTCAGATACTGAGCAAGCGGCATCAGCCCGTACTTTCTTTATTCAAGCGAAAAACCGCCACCTCTATCTTGCCCCGCTCATTGAGGTTAGCCCTTCTAATCCATTCTATAGTGAATTTCCAGTTCGCCTGGAAAACTTTGTCAGCCGCTGTTCGTTTCTGCTTTCCCACTTCGGCACAGAGCCAGCCTGGCTGCGGCTGTTCGATCGAACTGGTCAATCACGCATTGCCATCCGATTGATCGAGACGATCCATGCAAGCCCAATCGATCCGCAAAATTTCGCTGCTGGATTTGACGCCGCCGCGGCACAGATAGAATCTCGCACGGGCTTCAAAGTCGGCTTTATTATCGATCCAACTCCCCTACCGCCGTATGGCTCGGAGTTCGGCCCGGAACCGGAGGAACTTAGCCGCCACGTCAGCATCCTGGCAATAGACCCGTTCAATATCACATCTCAAGCGCCAGGACCGCCCCGCGATCAGCACTCTATTTCGGAAGACGACAGACTTCACTATATGGAGGGGGTAATGCACAAGTGGTCAAAATCTTCTATCCCATTTATTGCTCCGCTCATGCCGGGTTACGATGCCCATGTTGTATTTCCTAAAATGGGAATCTACGGTTTTAACGCGCCTTGGCTGAAGCGACAAACAGATCTGGCGCTCCACTACGAAACCGCTGGTATTTCGTTTGACTGCTGGAACGGCTGGACGGAAGGTTACGCCATCCCGCCAAGTATCGAAAACGGTGACCTATTATTCCGATGGGCTCAAGAGACCATCCATGCCCTAACAAAACATCGGAACGAATAGATTGGCTCACAGCTGCAAAATCTGGCTGAAAGTGCGCAGCCACTCTGTTTGAAAGTGCGCAGCTGTTCTGGTTGAAAAATCGCACGGATTCTGCTTGAAAGTGCCCGGCGTTTCTGGTACCACGTTCCCACCTGTTTCCAGCATGAGACAAGT
>CAIXIX010000375.1 GCA_903919615.1 uncultured Chthonomonas sp. | reverse complement strand
TCTCCGGGATCGAACCGGAAGTGCGTGATGACGCCCCTCCAGTGCGGGTTGCTGCTGAGATCCAGAGTTATGTCATGCCACTCTCCGTCCACTTTCACTGGAAAGCGAATACTATTGTCTTCGCTCTCGGCAGATGTTCGCGTCGACCAGAAGAGCTGCGCGGTGTCCTGTTGGAGAGATCCTGCGCTTGTTTCGGATGCTGTCTCCCTCAATCGAAGGTGTAGAAAGCGCTTCGCTGAGGAAGCGAACTGAACGGGCGGGCCGAACAGGGCTGGGTCTGGGCCGAGCGTCCTTACTGTCAGAGCGCCATCCAGAATCTCCAGAGGCGTTACCTGCATGCCATTCTCCCAGCCGCTTAGCTTCTGTGAAAAGTCCCAGTCCGTGATATCCAACGATCGAAACTCAACTTCTGGTGTTGTCATCCCAGCGTCGGCAGGTGTGAAATCGCCATGTGGGCCGGTTTTACCTCCGAACACATCCCTGATCGCATCTAGATACCCGAAACCATACTGTTGCTGCGGCTCAATATAGGATCCTTCGCCCCATTCATTCCACGCTTCAATGAGCACCATCGGGAGCGTTTTACTGCGGTTCATGTTGATGAAGTCGGCAGCATCTTGAAGATGTTTCTTGAACAGAGCAGGAGTTCTATCTGATCTCACGAATGCGGCCTCGCCAGCCCAGGGCCGATTGTCCCAGCCGCCGCTTACGGGAGGAACAAGCGGCAACGTGGTCGCCTTGGTGATGCTCTGCCACTCGTCCACATAGGCAGCAGGCAGATCTGCATAAGGCGCGCTGCGCTGCGCGTTTTTGGCTCCCAGGCCTGGCCAGTTGTAGGCTGATGCGGCATCGTAGCCCTCCTGCTCGGCGATGCGCGCCTCTTCGGGCGAGTTCACACATGCGATGATATAGATGCCCTTGAGCGGTTTTCCGCCTGGCCCAGGCGCCGAGATGCAGTGTTGATGAAGCGCGTCGTATGCTTTGCGAACTCCGGCGCTTGTGAGATCTGCGCGGAAACGATAGGGGCTAAAGATGATGACTACGGGTTTCCCATCGACCTGCAGGTATTCCGGCCGGGAGAAGTACTCTTTCATCCAGAAGTCGGAGGCGGCAAGGATGTCCTGCTGAGATGAGGAGCCCTCCGCATTGTGATTGGCCCAGAGCAGACAGAACTGAATGAGATTGCGATTTTTCGCCTTGAATAGACCGTCTTTTAGGCCGTGATCGAGCTGCTGCACTCCCTGCTGCCAGTACCAGTCGTATGCGAAGAAGGTGACGCCATGCTCCACAGCCCAGCGAATCTGCCAATCAGCGACTTCTGGGGAGCCCTCTCGATACCAGCCCAGGGCAGAACGCCGTTCTGGAAAGCGAGTGATCGGAGCCCACGATCCGGCAGCTTTCCAACCGGGGAAGTAGTAGGCGCCAACTGCGATCTCTGGAGTTACGGGCCGAACCGCGGGTATTGCTGTTGGGTTGATGTGCAGCGCAGGCGCGATGCTAACGGTGGCGCTGGTATGAAGCGCCGCGTTGTTTGATACGGCATCAATGCCGATCTGATATGTCCCAGGATGAGCAGCCTTGATGTTCCACCGCAACTGCTTTTCTTCACTGAACGCTAAGTTGAATGGCGGATTCGAGTCAGACGCAACGAGCCCCTGTGGCAATTTCAGCTTCACCTTCACAGACTGCGCGGTCTCGCCACCGGTGTTCGAAATCCGGGTTAACAGTGTCATTGGGACGTTAGTGCGTGGGGCGGTCTGCTCGATGCCGGTCCAGCTAATACGAACATCTGCAGGGCCAAGCGCTCTGTTCCCTGTCTCGATGCCATCTAGGTGGATCGTGGTACCTGCTGCATTTTCCGGCCTAATTCCGAGCAGTTCCAGCTTGCCATGCCACACTGGCGCGCTTAGCATGTCGACGTTATAGACGTGGCTCTTTCCGTCCGCTTCAAGCGGTATTGAAATCTGCTGCAGGCCATAGACGTCGCTTAGGGCGTAGAGGAGTTCCAGTCGGCGGGCCGATTTGCTGGCTACCTTAAGCGAGATCAAGTTGTTGAGGCCGGTATCGATGCCGCCAGCGGAGTGCATCGCAATACTATCAGAGGTGCTAAAGCTAAGTCGGATTCCTGATGGGGACTTTTCATTCGTGCAGCCCTGAAGGGCGGTCCAGCCTTCACTTGCAGCGAGGCTCTTCTTCTCATCTTTCTGGATATCCCATTCGAGTACGCGGATCGACTGAAGCGCGAAGTTCGCCCCAAAGAACGGGTCGAATCGGAACCGAATGATCTTGCCCTCGTTCTGCCAGGCTGGAAAGACCAGATAGGTGTGGAACTCATTGTCGCCTTTGACGCTGAATTCGTTTCGTTTTTCGCCAGTGAAGCCGCTGTACTTACCGTTATAGGTATTTGACCAGAAGATCTGACTCAGGCCTGAGTGATCTGCCTTCATCCTTATTTCAATCGCCTGAAATGCGTGCGCCGGGATCTCAAAATGGGGTCGATAGACGATCAGTGGATCAGTGCCCGTGCCTTTACCCTGTAGCACACCCTCCGCAATGTGCATATCGGAGATGTCGCCATTCGGCTCCCATCTCGCGAGCGCCTCTTGTGTGTCGAACTTCTGATCCCAGACGACTTTTTGAGATTGGGCGGTCCGCAAGGGCAGCACCAGCAAAACGTAAATGATAAGAACCATGGCTCTTTTGATAATCGTGATCATGTCTCTGTACCTACATCCGCATTGAATTCAATTACTGCATCGGAGTCTGGTTTGCCTGCTAAGCGCTCGAAATGGTTTGCGCGGGCCGGTTCCTGCAGACACCGCGATCATGAAACACGGATTGTTATACGGGATCAACGGGATGGACCGGATTGAATTCAGATACCTGACATCGCCCGTATTGGTAGGTGCGCTGCTTGCAAAGCACGATTTCAGCTTGCGTGACGTAAACATCGAACGCATCAAACTGGAGACCGCGTGTCCTCACGCGGATGTCTTTGTCGTTGGTTGATTTACTCTTCGGC
>CAIXIX010000374.1 GCA_903919615.1 uncultured Chthonomonas sp. | reverse complement strand
GTCATTTTCTGGAGCGCCTTGCTGAAAAAGCGGAGTTCACAATACGCCATTGATTGAGTCCTTTCGAATACACGCGCAGCAAGCGGCGCGACTACCAATGCATGCGCAGCAAGCAGCGCGACCACGAATTCATGATCGGTGCAATTGGAGGAACAGCCGTTCGCACTGCATAATAAACTCTACCAGTTATCGTACCAGCAGACGGCTTATCAAGACGTGCATCTGAAAACAACAGGATGCAAAACGGAAAGGGACCGATCCATTCTAACACTTCAACGACCGCTGAGGAACCTTGCAGGTTGGATAGTTGCAGCGGCGCTCGTATTTGCCCCTTTCGCACTTGGCTGTATTCCCCCCTGGGCTATTGCCGAAACTGTTTTTGCTCTCTCGGTTGCAACTGGCCTCTGGCTTCTAGATCGTATCTTCTGGTTTAGAAGCGCCAGCACGCGGCTGCCTAAAGTAGCTGTTGTATGCTCCTGTCTGCTTCTCTGTGCTGGATGGTTCATGACCGTGAACGCCACCCGGATTTTTGACCCGTTTCACAATGCGCTTGTCCCGATTGCACACCCTTTTGCGCACCTTCCCGGCGCGTTTGAGCAGATCACGGCGAAGCTTGCCATGATCCGACTGGACGCGCTTGTGGGTGCACTTTTAATTGCCTGCGATCTTGGAGCCGAAGAGAAGTGGCGGATGCGCTGGCTGCACGCCATAGCGTGGACGGGAGCCGCAATAGCAGCGCTGGGAATTAGTGAACAGGCTGGCCTGGTGACCTTTCTGGCCTCGCGGATGAGCCAGACCGAAGGCGCACATTTTGCCACGTATAACTATCATGGCAATGCCGGGGCATACATGAATCTCTCGCTCGCTATATCGGGAGGTTTGCTGCTGCAGGCTTTAAGCGAGAAGGACCAGACAAAACTCGGCGCCTGGCGGCGGCGAGGAAATTCAGTTCTTCTTGCGATTACCGTTGCCGGCGTTTTGTTCAATACTTCGCGTGGAGCGCAGTTGATCTCTCTCCTCGAAATTCTGGCGCTAGGCTGTTTCGCCGTCACGAGTTTCGCACACCACAAGGCGGTTCAGGCGCGCACGAAGCGGTATGCTGTGCCGCTTGTGGCAGTCCTTTGCGTGCTTCTTCTGGCTGCGCTAGTTGGTCAATCTCATCGAAATCTCAATAAGTGGCTTAACATCGCAGGGGCCGTGTCTTCGGATGCAAGTCGCTGGCAGGTGTGGCACGTAACAAAACCGATGGTTCGATCTGCCGGTCTGCTGGGGCATGGGCCTGGCGCATTCAAAATGATGCTGCCTATCTCTAAGGACCTTTCCAATGCGCTCTATAGCCGATGGATCATTCAGGAGCACATACCAGGTGAGAGAACAAGTATGTGGAGCATGGCGCACAACGACTATTTACAGACAATTGTGGAGTATGGTTGGTTGGGATTTCTGCTTTTGGCTGTGATTTTGGGCGGTGGGCTTCTTACTGTCGCATGGAGGCAATGGGTACGGGATTATGCGCCAAAGCTGCCGGGAAACGCTTCGTTATTCGGAGTTGTGATCGGGTTGGGCGGCGTGCTGCTGCATTCGGGATTCGATTTTCCTTTGCAGGTTGCGTCAATTCAATTGACGGCGGTTGTGTTTACAGGTATATGTTGGTCAGCATCTCGATGGTAATCGGGGCGTAACACGCAAGCCGGGAATTTTGCGTTTCACGAAATGGTCTCTCGGCTAAAGAGGTTTTAGTTATGTATCGCATTGGTGTTATGGGATGTGGTGTTGTTGCGTCATACGGTCATCTGCCCGCGATTGTCGATACACCTGAACTACAGTTGGCCGCCATATTTGACCCAGATGAGAGCCGTGTGAAGGAACTGGGAAATCGATACCCCGGTGTTCTGCAGTTCACGGACGCAGATAGTTTTATTGAAGCGCCGCTTGATGCGATTGTTATTGCAAGTCCCGCTCCCAGCCACAGCAGTAATCTGGAGTTGGCTGCCGCGCGCGGATTGCCAGTATTGTGCGAAAAGCCGCTTGCCAGCACCGAGCAGGAGGCGAACGAGATGATCGAACTGATGAAAAGCCGAAACCTGATGTTATACACAGGGTTCTGCTATCGCTTTAGCCCGATTTCGATGAAGATACGGGAGATTGTGCAAAGCGGAGCAATCGGCAAAGTGCGCGCGTTGCGGTTGATGTATCTCTGGAACCTCGACGGTAAGTATGTAATTCACCCGGACGGGGAGTGGGGGCTTAACGAGAGGCGAGCTGAGAGAATGGTTGAAGGCGGCCCGATGGTCGATTGCGGCGTTCACCAGGTCGACCTCGCCCGTTGGTGGCTTCAATCCGAGGTGGTACGTCACCATGGCATTGGAGTTTGGCTGGAAGAGTATGAGGCCCCAGATCACGTCTATCTGCACATGGATCACGCCTGCGGTGCCCACACAATGGTGGAAATGAGCTTCTCTTACAGTGCGACGGCGCGTGATCCGCTGTCTTACTTCTCTTATGAGTTAATTGGCACCGGTGGCGTAATTCGGTACAACCGAGATGGCTGGTTCTTCGAGATGCGAAACGGGTACTCCACCCAGGTGCTATCCGGGGGGTCGGAAAAGAATTTCCATGGTATGTACCAGGAGTTTGCCCGATCGCTTCGGTCTGGTGAACCCGGGGACCTGCCCACGGGCGAGGACGGGGTCATTGCCACAGGAATTGCGCGCGCCGCAACGAACGAAGCGATTAGAAACCGACTTCAAGTCGGGCATACGGTTATTCGTTAAAGTCCGAGTAGTTTTGTCAGGAATGTATTAATCTGGTTCTGGTTACACTGGAATCCACCGTTTGCACTTACATCGGCTGCGATGATGAGCGCCTCGTAGGGCGATATTGAGCTCGCCGATTGTGCAAGAGCAGGCAGCAGTTGTCGTTCTCGCGCGGAGGCTGCGCTCACTGAAACTTCCGTTACCTGGGCTTGACCCGCCGACTTCAGGTCAGCGGCAATTGTGGCGGGTGTGTATGTGGTTGTGGCGAGTTCCGCGCTTGCAAGCGCAGTGCGCAGTGCTGTTGTGATGTGAAAATCTCTGCCATGCGCGGCTCGCAAGTACCCCAGTACGCTGTTAAGAGCGGCGCTTGCGTTATCCGAAGTGGGTTGAGCGTTGAACTGGCTAAGGGCAGCATTGGCAACTGGTGAGATAAGCGTTAGTGCTTCCGCATTCATGTTGTTTGGATTGCCGACAAGCTGTTGCTGCACAGTTAAAGAATAGTTCTGGCTGGCGACCTGTGAATTTAAGAGGGCTCCCTGATTAGAGAGTATCGAGTCCTCATCTTCAGGAGCAGGCGCCTGTTCTAACCTTAAGGCTGCGGAAACAATGCTCGTCTGCGCGGTAATGTCTCCCATATTAAATGGAGATCCGCCTCCATTCAAGCTGTTGTGAGATACGATATTCTCCAGCGTACTTGCGTTCGACGCCACAACGATTACGTCCAAATCTGCACTAGTACTGATGCCGTCAACAGTGAACTGGCCACTGGAGTTGGTCGTTGTACGCGCAACAACGTTTCCACCGGGCAATGACTTAACCGTTACTGAGGCGCCACTCGCGGGCACTGAGCCTGGCAAGAGCGCCGTGCCGGTAACCGATGCGCGGTTGCCAGTTGGGATACTGCCGCCGGTGAGGCTATTCGCACCTCCGCCGCCACAGCCGGTGAGGGCCGTACCGACTACGGCTAGCCCAACCAAAGCAAAAGCATGCTGAGCGGAAAATGGTAATATTCGGATGTACGTCTGGACGTGCATGTTCAATCCTATCCTATTGGGGGAGGTTCGATTCGGCCCAATCAAGCAGCGGAGGCCAATCCAACTCTAAGGCAAGCTGCATAGCATGGTCGCGTCCATGTAAATCCCTATCGGCAGCGATAATACGATGAAGGAGTTCTGATACAGAGTTATCACCAAGCAGAATGTCGCGAAGTGAATAGGCAGCGTTTTCAATTCCCAGCAACAGGTCGTTTTGCACGGTAGTCACGGCTGCGGCGTTGGGATCGAGATTTTCTGCATACCTAACTATAGCGCCCAAGGCACGACCAGCCCATGCCAGGCCTTGTAGCTCCATCGCCTGTGCCAACTGGGTAAGGGTTACTGCGTGGTATACGGATGCTGCGAGCTCGCCACGGCAGAAATGAAACCAGGCTAGAGCGAAGTGAGCTTCGACCTGTAAAGGCCGCACGCCCAACCGCTCTGATACTTCAAGGCATTCCGTCATCTGCTGCAAAACCTGGTCGTTTCTGTCTTGAGCCGCACGCGCAATCAGCAGATTAAACTGTGCAGAAGTGAGCGGAAGAGAGTGGTTGTGTGCCGCAGCGTGCCCCTGGGATGCATGGTACCCGGCCTCCGTCTTTCGTCCTGAAGCCAGGTAAGCTTCAGCAAGAGTACGCTGGGCGGCTATCTCTGCACGGATAACGCCACAACGCAGTGCGATTGCAAGCGCCTCTTTGCCGTGTTCGATTGCCAGTTCTCGCTGTCCCATTGAGATGCAGCATTGACCGATTGCAGCCAGAGCCAGAGCCACGCGCTGTTGATCCGCAGTGAGCTGCGCCAGATCACGAGCGTGACTAAGGGTGTCAATGGCCTCATCTATCTGAACCAGGTTGAGAAGTGCGACTCCTGCATTGAGGAGTGCCTCGAGGTACTGATCCTGGATTCCGTGTCTTTGCGCAATTTGCGAACAGCGGTTAGCACGTGCCAGCGCCTGCCGGAAGTCGCCGAAATCGATTTCGAGGTTCGCCCAGTTCGCTTCGATATACAGGCAGGGAATCTGTGTAGACGATGCATCTTGGTCCTTTCCTTCGCTGCGTTCAGCCACGATTTGCATTGCATTCTCAAACGCGGTTACTGCGGCATCGTAATCACCCAGAACCTCCTTCGCCGCTCCTATCGACAGGGCGCCCTGCCACCGATTCGTCCAGTCATCACTCGTCGAAACGTACTCAAACTGTTTTAGCGCCTCCGCCACACGACCCAACATCATGTTTGCGTGTGCGATGCTTTGAATACAATCCCGCTCGAGAGCTGGCTTACCAGACGATCGGTAAAGTTCGGCTGCTTGTTCCAGGCGTTGTTTGGCTGCCCCCCATTCTTGAAGCTGAATCAGCGCATTTCCAAGCTTCAAGAGAAGCGCGGCCATCCTCTCAGGATCATCTTCGCGCGCGATCAGAGGCTGGAGTTGATAGGAAAACTCTACGACCTTTCGCTGGTCCGGTCCGCTGGAGGATGCTGCTATGAGCAGCTCCAGGTACGCGATCTCGTCGCGCTGAAGTTTTTGTGCGTGCCTTGCACGTTCCAGTTCAAACTGTTCCCGCTCCAACTGCAGCTTGGCAGTCTGCGCGGTGGCTCGCTCCTGGGCATGCATGTCGTCCGCACCAATTGCGCCATCCTGATCCAGGAAGAACCAATAGAGCGGGCGACCAACGACCTCTGCAATTTGCTGCAGTCGATCGGTCTGGATTAGTGATGCGCCTGAGGCGTACTGAAATATCAGTGCGCGCGAACAGCCAATAAGCCGGGCGAGATAGTCTAGCGACAGCCCAGCATCGCGAGCGGCTCTCTTAATCCTCTCTCCCTGTTGTCTGCGCCCGTCGCGCGTTGATAGATCCATTAATCTGCAGCCATATCTCAATTCGATTGTCTGTTTATATTATACACATGGGAAGTCGAATGCGTCAACAGGACTCGATGTTCGCATCCCTCTCTTAGTGTATATTAAGCGTGAATTCCGTTGTGGATGTGAAATACTATACACGGCTTGCGAATCGCTATTGACGAATTAGTATAGTGATAGTATACTCGGTAAGTCCGCTTAGACTAGATTAAAGAGTCCAGTCCTGGTAATCACCTAATCGGATCGACTCGCAGACAACGAACGGAGGCATATTTTGAAGAGGCTAATTGCAGCATGCGCGCTGATCGGAGGCGTGTACGTTATGGGTTGCGGTGGTGGCGGCCGCGGTTCATCGATTGCCGGCAGAGCTGCCACTGTTCCTACGTCCGTATTGATCACGGATGCCTTTAACGACAACTACACGCAAGTGTGGGCAACTATCTACCAGGTTACGGCCATTCCTCAGGGTGGTGGAACGCCAGTTGTCCTGTTTAGCAGCACGACAGGCGATTCGGTTGATCTTGCCAGCCTACACGATGCTTCCGGACAGAGGTTCTCGTTCCTCGGCACCGCAGGCATTCCCGCAGGCACCTACACCGGGTTGACGATTACTGTTGGCCCGACCATGCAGCTCTTCGCTGTCGGGTCCACGACTGCAACCACGGTTCCAGTCGCGACCACGCTCCCGGTTAACAGCTCGGGTGATCCCGTGCTGACTCTCACGTTCAAGGCGCCCAAGACGGTTACGACAACAACTTCGAGCTTTGTTGTCGACTTCAACCTCGCAAATTTCGTAATCAAGAACAGCCAGGTTTTGCCATCCGTTCAGGACAGCGATGGACCCGGCATGACCGATCCAGCCCGACAGAACTTAACCCAGATTACGGGCGTCGTTTCGGCCCTTTCCGGCTCGATTCCAACATTGTCCTTCACACTCACGCCGACAAACGGTACTGCTCAGACCGTGGTCACTACGGCAGCGAGCGCTGTTTACGGCGCATCCCTTGCGAACGGCAGCAATGCAGTCGTTTTTGGCACGCTGGATACAACGACACAGAACTTTGTCGCGACACGAATCCAGGTCTTGCCTGTTGGTGCGCCTGCGCCCGGGGCTGGCCCAAACAAAACTCAGGTTGCTTCGGGAGCCGCATCGGCGATCAACGCGACGGCTGGGACCTTTACCGTTGCGGTTAAACAGAGCTGTGGCTTCGCACCTACTGCAACATCAGTCAATGTCGTTACTACGTCGACAACAACCTACTATGCCGATAATGGAAGCTCTCTAACTTCATCTGTGTTCTTTACAGACATTGCGACAACTCCTAACGTCGCGATTCAGGGGACATATGACTCGACAACGAACACGATAACGGCGACAAGCATCTCCATATCTAACCATTCAAACGATGGTGGATGGGAGAATGGACCCAACAATTTCCGACCAGGAACGGATCTCAACAACTGGGGCAATGGCTCCGTCAAGGGGCATTAATTCTGGCGGATAAATGCCGCTCTAGAATCTCATCGGGGACCGCGCCATTGTGGCGTCGGTCCCCGAGTTTCTTTGGCATTGCATTGCGATCAAAACCACATGGCCCCACGCGACTTTTTGCTGTTTAGCGTGCATCCCTGTGCTGCGCTTGCGGCACGGATAACCTGCATTGGTAGTTGCGCTGCTTGCTGCGCACCAGTGCCGGGGTCAACTTACGCCTTCCTGTTGGGAACCGCCGATACAATCAACCCAAGACAAAGGCAAAAAGACAAAATGCCGAGATACAGCCCAAATCGAAATGAAGCTGGCTGGAATTCGAATGCGACCGTGTGAGCGCCTGCGGGAATGGCGACACTTCGGAACAAAGGCTGCTCTGGTAATCTCGTGATGTGTGCAGGCTTGCCATCGATTAGCGCTTTCCAGCCCGGATAGAGCTGGTCGTTCAAACACAATGTGGCATCGATGGGAGATGTGGCTTCGATCACAACGCGCGTCGCATCATCCTGCACCCACCGAATATTGCCCGGTGTGCCGCTGATTCTCGCTCGTGGCAAAGCGCCGCTTAGCTCAAACACATCCATGCCCTCGTCAAGGGTCGTTGCCTTCGGAGCCAGAGGGACCGAAAGCTGCAGCGGAGCCCAGGAATCGGTCGTGGGTGGGAGGAGCGCGTACTTTGCCGACGTGAAAGCCATGCCGGGATCGTTCGGGTTCTGGATGAATACCATGTTGCCGACCTGCAGAGGGCTAGCGTCGTGCCTGCCGGGTGGCGCAGACTGAGGGTCCTCGATGGCGAGGTTATCCGCAAAGTGCTTATACGCTCCAGTTAAGAGCGAATCGTACCCTTGTGCATCTCTGAGCTGGTACACGGTGGCAGCATTTGGCGGCAGGACGGCATGTGGCGCATGATTCAGGCTCCAGTGAAGATTGATAGGAGCGATGCGTTCGTGCCCAATGCCATTGAGCATATACGCTATTCCGGGAGTAACCGGATAGACCGACTCTGGTCCTGCGGTCGGGTTATTGCGAACCCCCGCGACGAAGAGATCAAGCGCGATAGCGGCCGTGGCTCCGATAGGCAAAAATACTCGTATACGTTCTGCAGAATAGCGGGCTGACTTCAGTAGCCATTCACGAAGCGCGGGTGATATAATCACGGCTCCCGCGGCGCAAAAGACAAGCAGCCGTATCCAGTCCTCCGTAATTCGACCTAAAGCCTCACCGAGGAGTGGTACATTGAGCTCCTTAAAGCCAGGAAGTGTCTGTTGAATGGATCGCGCCGCAAGGCTAATGCCGAGCGCGAAGATCATCAGCACACCCACGCCGATACCGATTGTCCTCTTTCGTGCAGCTTCGTTGCGCACCAAAGGCGCTTCAAGCACTGCATCAATACCTATTGACGAAAGTACGGCAGCCGCAAACGACCAGATGACAAGAGATCGCGCTGGCGAACCCGATTGTGAGAACCCTGGGATGAGGTAGTAGAACAGTGCGTCTACGGGAGTTCCCAGAGCCATCAACAGAGAAAGTACTGCCAGCAGCGCAAAGAACACCGTCCGCCAATCTACTCTGTTGGCATGCCTGCAGGTTGCGATTGCAAATAGCATTAAGAATAGGGGGACAATTCCGACGTAGACTGCGGTTTCAGCGCTGTTATGTCGGATTGCCTGCACCGCATCGCCTGACACCTTGAGATAAAAGCCCCAGTAGGGATTCGTGCTGTCCCAGTCACCGCCAAACAGGTCTGGCAGCGACAACTGGGCCAGGCCCGCTGCCGGGAGGGCGTAGG
Source organism: uncultured Chthonomonas sp. (assembly GCA_903919615.1). Lineage (GTDB taxonomy): Bacteria > Armatimonadota > Chthonomonadetes > Chthonomonadales > Chthonomonadaceae > CAIXIX01. The sequence continues at coordinate 13,369 of CAIXIX010000374.1, read as the reverse complement.
CCGCATAGTCTGCATATCCTTCCGCTGTGGGCTTTCCCTGACGATGCGAGAGCCGCGACAGCTCGATGGAAGGGACAAGCTGTGGCGCGGCAAATCCGATACCGATCGCGAGTGAAGCGACGCAACCGAATAACGGTCCGAATGCCGGCCAGAAGCCAGAGCTTTTGAATGCGCGGAAGAGAAGAGCGATGGCCCAGAGCGAGCCGATCAAAACGCCGTAAAACGCGATCTGTAGGTGCCCCGCCAGCAGGAGCATGCCTATCGCTATACCGAGAAGCGGGATGGAGCGCTGCTTGCGGCACGTATTGTCGTAAACAGTGGAGACACCACTCAGAATGAGCGGAATCCAGGTTGACGTTGCCAGAAACGTGGGAAGTTGTAGCCACGAGACCTGCCAGCTGCAAAAGGCAAAGATTGCCCCGCCAGCCAGCGCGGAATATTCCGAAACCTTAATTCTGCGCAAGAAGAGCCACGTGAACCAACCACACAGCGTCAGATGTAGGACGGCCGTGAAGCCAAAGGCCCGCTGAACTGGAAGAAGATAGAACAGGATGTTGCCGGGATATAGCGGCGCCGATTGGCTATTTGCAAGGAAGGGAGTGCCACAGAACTGGTAGGGGTTCCAGAGCGGAATGTAGCCAGTGTGTACTGTTCTCGCAGCAAATAGCCTCCACGGGTAGAACTGCGCAATGCCATCCCAACGAAGCGGATTCCACGGAGGCAACTGGCTCGGCTGCGCAGACGATAGCCATGGGGCAACGTGAGACAGCATGTCGGCTGGCAGGAATACAGCGGATGTAAATGTTGAGCGCCAGAGGAACAGCGATGCCAGTGCGAAATAGATTAAGGGAGGAGCCCAGGGCGCTAGACTGCGAGGGGATCTGGCTGCAGTTGAATCGATCGACGGAGTTGATTTTTTGTTGTGTACTTCGTCAGAAGCTGTGGATTGCTTCATCTTCAGGATGGTTCAGAAAGGAAACTGAGGCTCTCGAGGGCTCGTTTGTTCTCTGGCTCCCGACGCAGCACCTCTTCGAATTCATGCTTAGCTTCGTCGAACATCCCAAGCATCGTATACGTTAAAGCAAGATCGATTCGGATATCGATACGAGCTGGACCGAGGGTTAAAGCGTGCTGCAGTTCGGCAAGAGATTCATCAAACATACCGGTGAATCCGTGTATCAAGCCAAGCTGATAGTGCCCATCGCAGGAGTTTGGATCATCGGCGAGCAGCTGTTCAAACTCAATAACTGCCTCTTCATAACGGCCCTCAATCTTGAAGGCCAATCCACGTTCCATAAAGGGACTGGCATGGCTTGCCATCGGCTTAAACTCTCCCGCCTACAGGATCCATACGGAGCAGTGGTTCGCTCCATTGCAGCCTGTTTGCACTGTTCCGGCACCGGTAGCCCGGATGCGGGAAGTATAACACGATGCATCACGAAAAATCAAGCGAACTATCTTAATCAACTCTTAATATGAAATTTTTTTAAATTTGCTGTTGGAACCTTTTCTAGTTAGACAAAGTCTAAATTTCGGGTAATTTTCATTCGGCGCGTGCGTGACCTATCCGTTGGGGTCTGGAATCACATATGGCCCTCTGGGAATGGCTATAATTGAAGCGTTTGACCCATGTTTTGCCATGGCGAGCGCAACGGCATTCTCGACGTTCTTTGCAGGCATTACGAAACAGTTCGCCAGAGTCTCTGGCTCGATTCCAGAGGTTACGCAGTAGACCTCGGCATGCCTTACGACGCGGGCAAGCTCTTCGACTTGCCACTCTTCCGGAACAAAGACTCCTGGCTGGGAGATGTACTCAACGAACTCCTCGAGGTCGTCAGTCTCCGTTAATACTCTTGCAAAATCCGGGCTTCCCAGGCCCTCTGCGCATTCGGACGCGATGACGATTGATCCGCCCTTTTTCACCGCCGGCAGCGCCCCTACCATCCCCTTTACCGCCTGGTAGAAGCTTGCATCCAGGGGAGAGCCAGCGCAGGATGTTACGACAATGTCTGCCGGAGCTTCCACTCTCGCTCTGACATGGTCAGAGGCAAAAGCGACTCCGGCATACCAGGCCTGTTCAAGATCGCCTGCGAAGATACCGGTGATCTGATTCTGTTCATCCAGCGTCACATCCATAATGAAGTTCGGGCGGCACATCTTTGCTATGGCAAGTGACTCTGCGTGAACCGGGTTGCCACCAACGGTGCCGCTTTGCGAAAGCGGAGACTCAAGAAATCGGGGACAGTGCCAGTTACTAATGGTTTCGATAGAGGCGATACCTGGCATTACAAGTTTGCGACCTCCAGAAAAGCCTGCCATGAAATGTGGCTCGATCAACCCTACGGTGATGCGCAAGTCTGCCTGTACGAACACGCGATCCAGTGACACAGGCACGCCTGCAGGAGACATTCCCAGGCTAACATGCGATGTTTCATTGCGGCAATCGTGATTTACCACAGCATATTCAGATGCGATCTTGCTGCCAATCAGGCGGTCTAACTCGTCACCCAGATTGGGCCTGTGTGTGCCTGTGGCAATCAGAATCGTGATCTGCTGCTTCTCGATACCGGCAGCAAGCAGCGTTTCCAGAATTGGGGGCAGGAGTGTCTTGTTGGGAACAGGGCGTGTGACGTCGCATACAACGATACAGACTCGCGAGCGTCCCGCTGCAAGTTCCGACAGCGGCGCGCAACCAATAGGATGCGTAAGCGCTGACCGAACGGCATTCGCGGGATCCGTCAGCGGTGGCGCGGGGCGAAGCCCAAGCACCTGCGTGACGTTCGCATCCGGAAGCTCGACTTCCAACCCGGCGGTGCCGTAATCAAGCCTTACTTTCACTGAGGATCCTTCCTATCCGACGAGATTCCGGTTGTCGCGCGCCGTATTAGCTCTTCTGCATTGGGTCTCAATGGACTGTTGGGATAGCGCTCCATAAAGAGACTGAGTAAGATGCGCGCCTCTTCCATACGGCCCAGACGCCCAATGTAAATTCTTGATACTTTAACCAGGGCAGTTTCCGCTTCAGCCGACGCTGGCGCACGCATGGAAACTGCGCGCAACGCTTCCGCCGCGCCCTCTGCATTTCCCATCTCTTCCAGGGCAAGGCCAACGGCATAGAGTTCAGTTGGCGCGAGGCCAGGCACTAGTCTGGATGTCGCATTTGGCGTCTCGATCTGAAATGCCGTGCCATCATTCGCAGCGGGCCTCATTTCAGTATAGATGTTTGCAGCTTCAGCTCTTTTATTTGAAGCCAGCAGCAGCCGAATCGATTCGGCATAGTGAATCGATGCCTGCTCCATATCTCCAAAAGCCCGCCATGCCCTTGCCACATCTGCACGGGCGGAGGCATCGCCAGGGTTTCTCTGCAGGATGGCTTCGAGGTTAGTGAGAGCGGCGCCTGGTCGACCAACGCTCATCGCTTCCGCTGCGTCCTCATTCTGATAGGCCGTCTCTGCATCTGTATCAAGATGAAGCAGATAGGCGGCCGAGAGCCCGGCCACGAAACCTCCGATATGGGCCCAGTGCGCCACACCATCAGCAGGCTGCCCGCTAAAGAACTCCCAGATGCCAAGGGCGGCCTCAACAGAGAGGAATAGGGTTACGACCTCTACTACAGTTGGGCGGTAGGGAATTCCAACGAAGGCGATGCGATCGCGATAGTAGCGTACGGCATAGCTGCCAATGAGTGCGGCGCATGCGGCCGATGCGCCGACGATCGGTACGGTAGGACTCTGAAGCGCGGGCGACCGTAACGCGACGAGAAGCTGAAGGGCACCGCCAATTGCTCCGCCCCAAACGTATATTCCCAGAAATCTTTTGTGGCCAACTGCACCTTCGACGCCCGCTCCAAACACCCAGAGATAAAATAGGTTCACGAGAAGATGGCCGACATTGGCATGCGGCAGGGTGTAGGTGATTAGCGTAAACGGGCGAAAATGTATCGGCACGATGCCAAGCACAGAGGCAAGACTGTGCATGGGAAGTGGCAGAGAGCCGTTGTGCGATACACCTATCTGGTAGAGGGACACGACTGCGGTAATCGAGAGCAGGGACCACGTGACGACAGGGTGGGTTTCTGGCCGACGGTTGCTTGGAAATGGCAACAGCAATTATCGCTACTCCCATCCATTGCCGAAGGCTACGCGCGCAAAAATAATACACGACACTGCGATAACCACGCGCGCTTTCAGAGATGGCAGATGCTTAGACACTATTCAGCTATTCGGCACGTATCGTCGGATCTCCTCCACGTCAGGCGCCCGCCACCTTGATCTCACTTTCCGAATAGGTCTTCTTCACGATATCATCAATCAGTGAGTCCGTGGTAATGCTCTCGGCCTGACCTTCAAAATTGAGGATGATTCTGTGTCTCAAAGCAGGCAATGCAACCGAGACGATGTCTTCGATGGCGACGCTATAGCGACCCTCCAGCAGCGCTCGTATCTTGGCCGATGTAACAATTGCCTGAGCGCCTCGAGGGCTGGAGCCGAAGCGTACGAACTGCTTTACTGTGGCAGGCGCATGCGAAGAGTCTGGCTGCGTGCCCAACACAAGTCGAATGGCGAATTCGCGGACAGATGGAGCAATTGGCGCCTCCCGCGCTAATTCGCGCATTTGCAGAATCGTCTCGGCGTCAATAACGGCCTCGATCGGCTCAGGAATCACGCCTGTTGTGCGGTCAATTATAGTAGCAAGATCCTGAAACGAGGGCGACGTAACCAGCAACTTGAAAAGGAACCGATCCAGCTGAGCTTCGGGCAGCGGGTAGGTGCCTTCCATTTCGATGGGGTTTTGAGTGGCCAGCACAAAGAATGGTTCATGCAGCCTGTGCTGTATGCCGGCGACAGTAACGCAATGCTCCTGCATTGCTTCGAGCATTGCAGACTGCGTTTTGGGAGTGGCTCTGTTGATCTCATCTGCTAGCACGATGTTCGCGAAGATAGGGCCGGCCTGAAAACGAAACTCGCGCTGGCCAGAGGCAGATTCCGCAAGGATATTGGTGCCTGTGATATCTGCGGGCATCAGGTCTGGAGTGAACTGTACGCGAGAAAACTTGAGGCTGACCGATTGGGACAGGGTACGTACAAGTAGAGTTTTACCGAGGCCTGGCACGCCTTCAAGCAGAGCATGACCTCCTGCAAGGAGGCATATCAATACACCGTCAATGATCGGTTCGTTCCCAACGATCACTTTGCCGATCTCAGATTTGACTCTGTTGAAGTCCTCTCTGAACTGCGATGCCTTCAATTCAATTTCGCTCATTGGATCTCCTGAAATACCGTCCCGTGAATGTCACGAAAAACTACGTGCTTGCTCCGCCCTGTAATGAACATGCCGCCTTAGGGTTTTGAGACCGCACCTTCCGCAGTTAACTCGAAGTAGTCCTTCACCTGTTTTTTCAATGCCGCCGGAATATTCTCTTTGTCGAGTGCGCTTTCTGCCTGCCGCTTGCTGGATTGAACCACCTGATAGTAGGGCTGGCTGCTGCGCGCCGCCTGTGGGTCGCCAGTCATCGACATATGCAGTTCATTGCCACCCTCGTTGCGCGTGCCGGCTATCTTTCCGTTCGGCAGATGGTGCGGCGAAGAGGAGCTCATTGCCAGGTACTTCGCAAACTCTTCTGCAGAGCCCGTTTTGCTCTTGCCACCAGGCTGTTGAGCCTTGCCTGTTGCAATCAGGCGCGGGGTTGTGGCGCCTGGGTCCTTCATCGCAGTCGATGGCCCCCCGCTGCCGTTGTAGCCTCTACCCGGGCCTTTGCCGCCAGTTCCGCTTCCATTCTTACCCAGCGCCCTCGTCAGTGAGCCCTCTTTCAGCGATTGCGCTAGCTCCTCCAGCGATTTTGCATCCATCATCTGGCCAGGGCTCATTCCCTTGCCCATTTTCTGGCCAAGTCCCTTCATCATTGCTGCCATCTTCTGAATACTGTTTGGGTCCGTGGCGCCATCTGACTTCATCATCTCTGCAAGCTGCTGCATCTGCTGAGACGCCGATTCCTGGTTTGTGTCCTTCAGGCTATTTGCAAGCTGCTGCATTGCCTGCTGCATCTGCTGCATCTCCTGTTGGCTCATTTCACCCTTTTTCATCTGCTCGGAAAGCTGCTCCATCGCCTGCTGCATCTGCTGCTTATCCTGGTTAGCAAGAGCCTCAGACATCTGCTTTAGCGCCTCGCGTGATTTCTTCATCGCGTTCGATTCTGGTTTCGATGCGAGTTCTTTATTGCCCTGCTTAACATCTTTCGGATTCTGTTTCTGCATCTGCTTGTGCGCTTCGGCCGCCTTGCGCTCCTGTTGCGCTCTCTGTTGTTCGAGCTTGTCGAGCGCCTTCTCAAAATCCTTGCGGGCCTCGGCCAGAGATTTCTTAGCGGGAGGATTGGCCAGCTTGTTTTGAGTCTCTTCCATCTTGTGCGTCAGCTTGTTAAGCGCGACCAGCGATTCTTTTTTCGTGATTTTGCCTTTGCGCATCTGCTCGCCGAGCTTTCGAGCTTCGGCCGCCGCCCGTCGGGTTTCGTCCAGTTTCTGTTGATCGGCGCTTTTCTCAGCATCCTTTGCCAACTTTTCGATTTCGATTCCGCGACGCTTCACCTCCGCCACTTCCGCCTTTTTTTCAGGGGACCAGAATCGAGGCAGAGTTGGCAGGTAGAAGGTTAGGAATACGACAAGAGCGCAGAGGATACCGACTGGCATTTCCCAGGGCAGGCGAATAGGAAAGAGAGCCTTAAGCTGCAGGTTGTGGGCATGTGCCTCCGCATCGGCAAGCTGCTCCGTGTAGAACGCAGCGTCGCGGTCATGAGCAACTTGCTTAAACTCAATGGCGCTCGAGAGGCGGTCTTTAAGATCGGCACGCCGATCGGTGAGTTTCGCAACCTCTAATGGCGACAATCTGCGTATGAGTGCAATCACTGCGCCCACCAGAGTTGCAAGAACCATCAAGACTGCTGTGAATTCTGGAGATGGGGGCGCAATCCACCGAAGCTTGCTGAATACGATTGCCGCAGTGCACGGCACGGCAGACCAACAGAGCGCTCTGCCGGCATATCGAAACATGCGACCAATCAGAATGCGAGTACCGGCCCGCCGAAGGAGCTCTTCAACGGGGCCGGAATCCGGACGGGCTCCCAAGGTCGATGCATTCTGGGTCATTGTGTGGGCCTTACGCTGCGTCTGGCAGCTTTAACAGGGGTTGCAGGCAGGTATTCAATTGCAGAATCTGCGCTTCTCGCTATCTGGCGTGTGCAGAAAAGTAGCAGTATTAGTGAAACGACTCCAATGGCACACCAAACAATAGTGACACCCAGCCACATCGGCGTTAAACCAAACAAGAGTGTCCTTTGATCCCAGTAGCTTGCCGGCTCACATATCTGCACGAATGGCTCCATCGGGTTCAAATAAAACAGATTGATCCATGCAGACAAAGTCGTTCCGCCACGGTTCGTCTGCAGCGCAATTTCAGGAGCCAGCGATGTCGTAAAAACTAAAACGTATGCCGCTAGCATTGCGAGCCATCGCGTTCGGAACAGCGCCGTCAACGACATACAGAACAGTGAAAACCCAAGTATGGCTGCGACCAGGCTGACGATACCCTGTACCAGGTCTCCTGTAGGCGGCGGCGGACCTTGCGGAGGTATCACGGGCAGCCTGGGGATATTCGCAGGCCACGCACGCATAAACGTGATTGAGCTTCTGCCATTAGTGAACGTCTTTAAGACCTGAACCTGGCCGTTCGGAACAACAGATGCTGCTTCGGAAGAGCCATCCGGATGTGCAACGGTAACGGTGCTTCCCTGTGCGGAACAGGCCTCGCCCGGCTTGCATGGAATAACTAACGGAGCAGGCGGAGGTTGTCCCGGCTGGCCAAGCGCCAGCCCGCCGGATCGAAATGCCGACTTAGCACTGCCTTTCGCAGCGAATACACCGACGTAAAGCGCCGCGCTAGCAAGGACTAGCCAAGCAAGAAATGCTGGCGCAGAGGTAAGGCTGCCATATCGGAGCGCCGATGGCTTCCATCCGCGAAGCAGCGAACGGAAAAACTGCCTGGCCTGTTCGGGTTCGAGTGATCCCGTAGAAAAAATAGGAGTTAGCAGCATAATCATGCCAGCGGGCAAACACATACATCCAATAGGCGGAAGCGCGTTCAAACCAGCTGCCGCAAACCGTTTGTTGTACCAGGCATCGTACCACCACGCAGCCATAGAGGTAAACGGGATCAAAACCATCAGAAGCGTTAGAATTCTTGGGATATATCCCTTTCGCTCCGGATAGGTCTCCAGTCGTGCGGTCGCCATCGCCGCCATCAAGACACCGAAGATCGTACACAGCGCTGCAAGGCCCACGCCGTCGACGAGCTTGTACCCGAGGAAGTAGTTTCCCGTAAGGGTCTGCTCAAACGACAAGATGACAAGAGATGCAGTTCCTGTTCCGTTTGATCGTGATACTGAGGGAACGATCAAGACGACAAGCATGAGCACAAAGAGCGTTGCATAGGTAGCAATCACGGCGTAGGTGGTCGATTTTGCCACTGAGGACCACATAAGCCCCATGGCGCCAATTGTTACGGAACCGGCAATCATCTCCATGTAGAACGTGAAAATCTGGACAGGCGCAGTACCCCCCAGCATAAAGCAGATCGACATCAGAGGCACGGAGGATATGATTAGCAGCGCGCTAAATGCGACGGCTGAGAGCAGCTTCCCGGTTATAATGGTGCGCTTGGCCACGTGCGTCATCACCAGCAGATCGAGAGTTTGCTGTTCGCGCTCGATCGTAATTGCGCCGCTGGTAATGGCGGGCGTGATGAAGAAGACAAGGAATATCTGTGGCAGTGCAATCCATAGAAACAGTTCGTGACCGACTTCGGCGGCATTCGAACCGCCCGAGCCCATCGCCTGAGTGTCGGACCAGAAGTTATAGTATCGAATAAGCACCAGGACAGCCAGCATCCCGATGTACCCGGCCAGAATCCAGTAGGCGCGTGCGCCCCTCATACGCACGCGGAGTTCGCGCGTAAGAACCGGGTTATCGATTAGATTGGCCGCATTAAATGGCAACTGTTGGCTCCAGACAGCAGTTAGCTACGATACAACACCTTTGGTAACGCGCAGGAAGACGTCTTCCAGGTCGGTTTCTGGTGTATAGAAGGCCTTGACTCGCACTCCTGCTTGCACCAGAACCTGCAGAATTCGGTACTCTTCATCCGGTTCCCCGGTGTAACCGATTTGCAGGGTTCCACCTGCTGATGGATCTTCGATGCGCCTTTCCATCGGCTGTGTCTCCGCGTCCGGGTTTTCATCGGAGAGGCTGCGTCTCCGGTTGCCCACAAACTTAACTTCCCTTACGACATCAGACATGCCGGTGAGAATGGCGTGGGCTCTCCCGATCTCATCAAGCACCACCACATCGATGTTGTGCTGCCCTCGAACCGAACGCGCGATCGTCTTCACATCGCCAGCGACAATCAGCTCACCGGACTCGATGATGCCAATTTTGTTGCAAAACTCCTCCATTTCGGGCAGGATGTGAGAGGAGACAATAATGGTTTTACCCATAGACTGCAGCTCTTTGAGGAGCTCTCGGATCTCTATTCGAGCACGCGGGTCCAACCCGGATGCGGGCTCGTCCAGCAGCATGACTAGCGGGTCGTGTACAAGAGTCTTCGCAAGACACAGGCGCTGTTTCATACCTCGAGAGAGCGATTCCACATAGGAATCTTTCTTTTCTGTGAGGTCGGTTAGCGCAAGGACATCGTCGATGATCGATGGGCGACGATCTCTTGGAAGTCGGTAGGCGGAAGCAAAGAAGTCGAGATACTCCCACACCTTGATGTCGTCATAAACGCCAAAGAAATCTGGCATGTAGCCGACAATGGCGCGTATCTTCTCCGGGTGTTCCACAACATTGATGCCATTTATCGAAGCCGTGCCTGCGGTTGGAATCAGCAGCGTCGCCAGCATTTTGATCGTCGTGGTCTTACCAGCCCCGTTCGGACCAATAAAGCCGAAGATATCGCCCTGCTCCAGCTCAAGCGAGAGGTCCTTCAGCGCTACTTTTGCTTTGTTGCCTTCCCTGTACTCTTTGCGCAGGTGGTTTATTTCAATCATTGGCATTGGCTACGTCACTCCCGAAATCAAACAATCAGGGCTAGACCGGATTAATCACGAACGGTAGGTTCGCCGCTAGCTGCTTCTACGCCTCAAGGGAAAAGTCTCTGAGGCGTATAATCATTCGCGTCAGCATAAGGGCTGTCGCCAGTAGGTATGTAATTATCGCGACCGTTAGGTCTCCGCCGGTAACAATATGGGGATCTATCGCTTGACCGAACATTAAGATCGGATTGATCCACATAAGCGGGTTGTTAGCTAAGGATCCATTTACGACGGCTGCGGAGAGCGATGTGCAGATCACCAGCCCTCCAATTACGATGCTGTACCCGCTCATAATAGAGTAGATAGTGCGCTTAACCACCCACGAAACATACAGGCTTATGGTTGTAAAGCAGAGCGCAGATACAGCCATTACGAGATACGTTAGTGCAACCATCGCCGTCGTTATCTCATTGCTGGCCTTGGCCCAGCAAGCCAGCTCGATCGGCATAAATATCAGGATCATGAGGCCGAGATAGTACAGTCTGGCCAAAAGCTTGCCGAAAACGATTTGCGACGGCTGCAGCATCGTAAAGAGAAGCATCTCCCAGGTCTGCTGCTCCTTTTCGCGGGTTATAGAGTTTGCTGCAATGCTTGGGGATATCAGGCAGATTAATGCCGCCTGAAGTATGACCACTACATGCCACGTATCCACCGCTGTAGTGGTACCCCTGTCTGCCAGTATAAATCGAACGATTACGTAGTAGTAGATTGTGCCGATAAGCGATGCTATAAGGAGTAGACAACCAACCCGCGCAACTCGCGGCAACTGCCGCATGCGCACGTTTCCTGCAAGCTCCTTGCGCAGCACCGGATTTGAGATCACGACTACTCCGTACCAGTTTGAGCTGGCTTAACCAGTCTTGGGCCGTTAACGTTAGGCGCAAGTTCGAGAATGGGCTTAGCCTCGAAGGGGTTGTTTCCAAGTTTGCCACCATCGTCGAGGTTTTGTGGCGCCGGAATATGGACTACAATCAGGTTCATCTCATTGCCGGGCGGTTGCTTTCCATTTACGCGAACGTTAAGAAATGAATCGGTACACCAGCCAATCAGAGCAACGGGTGGACGGCCATAACGCAGATCGACATTGCCATACATATTGCCCCAGGGTGAGAAATTATTGGGGTCGGTGCCGAGGGTTTGAGTAATCGCGCGCTTTAACCTCGCCTCCGCATTTGTCCCCGTGTCATCGTCCTGTACTTGCAAACTTAATCCGTTCGATTGCGTCTGCGCTATCGGGCTTATATGGAAAACCGAGTTATCCTCTTCTGAACTTGGCCAATCAAACTGTGCGGATTTTGTCTGTCCAGGTGCAAGATCGCCCACCGGAAGCACTGCCTCTCCGCTCACGACAGAACAATCCTTTAGTGTTAAGTTGCCGGAGTTCGTGAACGCCGCATTGACTTTGTTCCCCTTTAGACTGCTGACCTTTGCGGTAATACTTCCAGTCTCGGTATGAGAGAAGGGAAGGGCGAAGCTCCGCTTGTCCCACAACCCGATGTCTGCGCCGCGGATTGTTGTCGTACCAGACTGATCCAGGTTAAGCTCAGAGGTGAGCGTTTGGCCCCTGAATATCTCGAGGGGAGAGACATCATGCGCTTCCTGGCTATCGGCATCTGGCACGATATCGTAAGCAGCACGGTTAGGCGAATAGAGCGAGAACATGGCGTAGCCCGCGAATTGATCGGAACCTGCCTGTGTTTCAAGTACTGCAGCTCGGTTCACGTTGAGGCTGCCTCCCTTAATTGCGAGGCCAGTAAGATAGGAGATAAACGTGAATAGCGCGATAATCGCAGGCGCCGTGTACCATGCGAGTTCTCTCTTGTCGATTTTCTTAAGCACAAAATAGCTTGCCGGTATTAACAAAACCACATAAGCAACCAGAAAGACAGCAATCAGAACGAAGCCCGGGTTGCTGGTGGCTTTTCTGCCGGCGAGCGCATCCACTAACAGATTGGCGCCCATTCCGGCGTTTTCAACACCTTTCAGGGCGTGCCTTGCCTGTGAGTCGCGCATGCCGCATTGAAGCAGATCCCTCCACAATGCGGGCGCCGCCGACCAGCCTCGAATAGCAGGATCCATGTAGTTGAAGGCTGTCAGCACTACGGTTCCGGCACCGTACGGCTCAGACATAACCAATGGAGTGTTGCCAGCGCCGCGGAACAGAACTCTCGCTTCCTTCCTTAACTCACCGCCGGTGAGAGTGCGCAGTTCCCCGGCAGATAGATCTCCGTGGTACCTGCCAGAAAGCTCTGGAATACCGCTCACGGCAACGGTCTTAAGCTCGGTCTGCGGCAGCATATCCGCTAAAGCGTGGGCTTTCAGCCTTGCAATGTCTGCGCCGCCCGAGACGATTAAGAGGCCCCCAGCCCGTACCCAGCCTTTCAGTGCGCTAATCTGTGAGTCTGTGAGGTTCTCCAGCGGCTGATCTGCCAGCGCGATCGCGTCCATCATCTCGTAGCCCTGCTGCATCGTCGGCAGCGCTTCTGGCCGAGTGTAGCAGAGGTTCAGTACCGCATCGCCGTTTACCTTGCCTGGCGTCGGTGGATTCCCACCCGATCGCGCAACTGCTTGCGCGTTCGCGTCTGCATACCTATGAAAGAGACCCAGTTTGTGAGACGTGAGACAGTTTAGACCGCTGCCATCCTTCGTGAGGGCAAGCACATTGAAAGCGCTGTCTTCGACGCTGCTTGGCAGCGCCACAGTCTTATGAGCGATCAGTCGACCTTCGGCTTGCAGCTGAATATTGATCTGCTCGGGAGGGCCCGAGCCGCGCATGTAGAAGTTCTGCCGATTGAGATTGATGACAAAATTCTCAATCTGAGCGTCCCGTCCGCTGCCAGAGTGCAGCGTTATGCGGCGCGTGTAGATCACGGTCTTGTCCTGGGACTCGGCAACGACTTTAAGAATGGCCGGACCATCTGTGTTCGAGCCAGTGAGGTAGACGCATATCGGGGTGGGCGTTTCGGGCCGGTAGAGAGCCTTGGCAGGCACAGACGCACCGAAGCCAACAAGCACATCGATATCGATAGCGTGTGCTGGAAGGGCGGCTGTAACGCAATAAAACAACGGCAGAACCGGCAACAGATATTTGCTGCTTGCTGCACGGTTTAGCAACCGGTGAAATAACCGCCCGGGCAGGTGTGGCAGTGACTTCAAAGTACGCAACCCTTCTTAAGAAAAGCTTAAAGAACAGGGGAAATGTGCGTTTTATCAGACGCTAACATTGGCAGG
>CAIXIX010000373.1 GCA_903919615.1 uncultured Chthonomonas sp. | reverse complement strand
GTGGACTTGCTGGCATCGATTTCGCCAACAGACTCTGAAGCGTACGAAAACATGACTCAAAAGATTCCCACTTTACTCAACTATTAAGATGCGTTCGCCCTGGGCAATATGTGCTTCGAAAGTCATTGAGTCTTTGAGGTTAATGATGTAGATGCGGGAGTGGCAGCTAGGCCACTCGGAGAATTGGTAAAGTGGTACTTACGTACGACGATGGCGGTGCTCAGTATAGACCGTTCACCTTACCTCTCCCACCCTGCTGGGCACCCGAAATGTGTTCTGAACACGCAATAAACAGTGTGCCCGAGCGGGAGGAGAGGGACTAATGCGCGCCACTGGACGTCTGCTCAATCATACGCCGAGTATTGAAACACGATTAGCCTCTGGCGCGGAGGGAACCCAGCAGCTCAGCAGGCAAGCGCGCAACTGCCATTTGGGCGCCGACTTATCGCCTCGCGGCTATATCCGCGGGATGATCATCAAACAGTGGTCCGATGCCGATCTGGGCGATGTATAGCGCGGCGAAGAGCTCGCTGCGCTTGAGTGGTCGATCTGGATGGAATGACCACTTGCCATCTACCGGCGAAACCGACTTCACACCGTCCCACAGTATGGAGTCGATTCCCATTGAAGCGAGAGTCTCCGCGTCTTCTGCGGCGTCCGTGTAGTGTTCGTGCCGTCCAATTGTATTGACCTGGTTGGGCAGGCATGCGGGCAGCCACTTCGCGAGCGCTGTTCGAGTTACAATCTCTGAGCTGTCTGGCACGGCAGCGACCGCCTTGAGATCGGCAGAATTTCCGAGATATGCATTAGCAGAGGGCTGTCGGTTAGCTCTTGCCGCGATCGCGGTAAGTAGGAGTTTCAACTCGTGGTAAGTGACCTTCGCGTCGGGCATAAACGTGTCGCCCGGAAGTTTAATACCGCGCGCGCAAAGATACTGGATCTCGTAGTAGTGGCGAGCAGTGATAGGAAGATCGGTGTAGTAGGAGAGCTTGATATCCGGATCTGGGTATAGATTGGCAGCGTGCGGGAGCATGGCGTCCTGTATCTGTCGCGCCGGCACCCGATGTGAGTTCAGCTTGAAGCGTATTCCGAGATCGGTCGCGATCGCAGCAGCTTCGCCGAATGCCATCCGCACCGGCTCAAGTCTGTACGTGCCGAAGCTCACGTGGGTTGAGGATACGGCGGTAGTGACGTACACGTTATCGAGATCGCGGGGAGTCATGACGCCAATCGGCAGTTGATGTACCGGCGTCTGCTTGTAGAGCCACCACTCTCCTTCACCCATATCCGGCGTGGTCCAATCGGTCTTCGGCCGGACCGCATGGGAATCCATCGGATAGTCGCCAATGCCGACACTCTCTGGGCGGGCGTAGCTTGCCGCTTTAGTCACATCTAATTCATCCGGAAGTTGGTCGCCAATAATCCGTCGGCCCTCGCGGACATACAACAGTGGTGGGAAGCCTCCCGTGTCTCGGTATTCGTCATCCGGGAGCCCGATCTGCTTCTGACCCTGTTCAGTTTGAATGTAGTAAAGGTAGCAGAGCACATGCTCACGGTGGAGCTTGTTGATGCGGTCTCTCTCGGCATAGCCTGAGAGGGGATACTTATAGTTTATTCCCTGAATATCGCCGCCCTGCGGATGTTGGTTTAGCTCCAGCTTGGATCCGGGCATCGTACCACTCGTAACAGCCCACGACTGTGCCCATGCCGGCGAATGGATAAAATCCTCTTTGCGATAGCCAGCAGGACGAGGGATAGTCTTGTCTGCCCCTTTGCCATAGTCCTTAACGGTCAGCAGATAGGAGTAGGCCTGAATTCTGTTGTCGGCTTTGCCGGTGCTGCCATTGAGTGGGCGATCGTTGGCGCGATCGTAGTAGATCATGCCGTTGTGCGGTTCACGCGCCGAACGCGGCTCACGGCCAAGTCGAAAAGCTGCTCCAGCCCAGGCAGCGATATCGCCACAATCGGTGGCATCGATGAATACAGGCGCGCGAAAGTTCAGCCTTCGGAGTTTGCCGTCTCTCTGCTGCTGTTCCACGGTGACGGCGTCCAGATGAGTATGACCGTCCTCCGATGTGTGCTTTACGACACCCACTGGCTTCGCAAGCTTGAAAAGATCGACGTTCGGTGTTTCGTAGAGAAGCGATTTCATCGCCTCATGCGCAACCCGTGGCTCGTAGCTCAATCCATTCGCTTTGATGCCTTCGCCAGCATAGATCTCACTTACACGCCTGGTAAAACGTACAAAAATGCCGGAGCCATGCTCGGCGCGCCGCAGATCCGATGCGCTCAGGCCGTTGGCGGGCATACCGCCAATTCGAGTGGTCGGCTCTATGAGAGCG
>CAIXIX010000372.1 GCA_903919615.1 uncultured Chthonomonas sp. | reverse complement strand
GCGCGTTACCTGAACCACGGTGAGGCTTTACGGATGGCTCCTCCGGTATGCTTCACCAGCACAGTTGTTCGAGCCGAGTGGACACGGCTGATCCGTGAGGTCATTGCACCGACCCTCAAAAAGGAGATGCTTGGCCTGGAGCACGATGGGAAAGGTCAACTGTTCGCCGGAGTTCTGGTGGGATCCGAGCCGATGTTTGATAACTACTCCCATACTGACCCTGAAACCGCAAAGCTAGTGGCCGCAGACGGGGCGCCTGCTGGCCAGCTTGGATACCGCGCACTTCTCGACAGAGGCTATACCAAAGACAGTCCGCCTGCGGACATCCATCAGGCGCTGGGCAAAATCATCCAGGAGACAGCGGCATTTTGGTGCAATACGTTCGTGCAGGCGGGAATTAAGTCGAAATTTCTCTACCCACACATACCGATTGGCGTCCCTCTGGAGGTGACCAGCGCACCGATTGAGAGCGCCTTTAACGACTTCTCCCGTCCCGGATGGTCCACCTATCCCGTAGGGTATCTCGGGAAGACCTTTCAGCCCCTCTACGATGCGCTCAAACAGCACGGCAATCCACCCTGGGGCGGGGTAGAGGCGAATGTCGGGATGCCCGGCACATTAGTAGATTGGGAGTCCTATCTGGGATGGCACTACAATCATGGGGCGATGCTCGTGGCCATCAACCTGGGTGCGACGGGCACGGATCTGCCCGCGAAGTTGGAGAAGAGCGCCTTCAGCCCGGAGGCGCTTGGCGCCTACCGGAAGTTCCTCAGAAATGAGACACTGCACGAGAAACCGATCGCTGGCGAAGCTGCACAATTGCGGTTGAAAGCCAAGATGGAAAAGCTACAGGCGGCTTTCCGCCGATTGCAGGCTGAGGGGCGGAACCCAGATCCGATCATCCGGTATGTAGAAGCTCGCATGCCAGCGCTGCTGCAGGCGAATAAGTTGGACGATGCAGAGGCGCTGCTTGATGAGGCATTCAAACAAGTAGCGCAGGCAGAGCAGACGCCTGCTGCACCTTAAATCTCACTGAGTACCGCCCGCGCCCGGCTGCGGCATGCAGCCCGAGTGGGCAATCAGTGAATCACCATGCCGCGACCGTTCACCAGTCCGTCAGCATCGTTGCATTTTGCCCGCAGGGCATCTGCTCTTAGACGCGGCATTCATGCCATGTTCGGTGTTGGCCCAACCCACCCCTCCCATTCTCACCTCCTTCCGTCTTGTGCGCTGTTGGCGCGTAAGGCGGAAGGAGGCAGTGATCGTGACATTGGCTCTATACGATCGCCCTCGCGGGCTAACAGTTGGGGAAGTGGGGTTGCCTCTTTACCAGACCGGAGAGCGGTCGCGGCAGGAAGCTTCGCTGATCGCCCTTCGGGCTGGATGAAACGCCCGCCGCAGAAATTTTCTGTATCAGCGTTTCGCGGCTATTCCTGTTACAACTAGATTGTGAATGGCGAATAAATTCATGATGCCAATCAGTGAGCAACTCGAAGACGCCTTTGGGACGAAGCCCTGGCGAAAGCCAAGATTCCCAGTTAATTAATACGATCTCGCTGCCACATCTCGACTGTACCGTCGTCGCCGGTTACTAACAGCAGGGTATTATCGGGCGAATTAAGCCGGCTTGGACAATTCCGTGCGGCTCGTGATTCTTGCTATAACTTTCATGCTATTACAGTCAAATTCATACAATTCGTAGTTGAAGCCAACAACGACAAATTTCTTGTCTGCCGAAATCGACATGCTAGATGTCAAGCCACGGCTCGCGCAAACCAATTGCCCGGTTGTGGCGCTGTAGAAAGCGACGCCCCAGTGACACTGTACGCAAATCACGGAGCCGCGTTTAACGTACGCAAAATCGTATGGCACACCCAGTCCAGGATTGAACTCGGCAAGAGTGCGGCGATGTGTTAATCCGAAAATCCGTATGAGCCCTGAGTAGTGCGCAATGGCGATTGTGGAGCTATCTGGAGCCACGGCTGCGCACGTGATCGTTCCGTTAGGCATTTTGGGTATTCGTAACCCAGTTTGAGCGTAGCTACGTCGTACAGGCCAACTGATTCGCTCTCGCATAACAGCGTCAACCACCGGCCGTCTCCTGAAAATTCCAGGCTCTATATCCCCCCACGGTGGTGAGGCAGCCGAGAGACGCATTTGAGTGTGCGCAGGTCCCACATTGATACGTCCCCATCGTCCGTCCCAATTGCAAGCATATCCCCATCACATCGAAAGGATGTACATGTGATGTGGGTTAGCTTGCCGTAACCGGCTGTAAGTGTCGACTCCCTAAAGTTGTCCAAATTCCAGACACACAATTTGCCGTCGTCGGTGCCGTCAAATAGCAGTTTGCCCTTGCGCGGCCAACATAACGTCCTCACGGTAGCCTTATTGGCTGTAAGCGTTCGGTTTGTGGTACCAGATAACGCATCGAGAACTGCAACTTGCTCAGATACGAGTGTCACGCAAGCACTGTGGGGAGTAAACGTTCGAGCTGGGAATGAACCTTCAACGTATTTTTTAGTCCAAATCATTCGCCAGCCGCCGCTCTGGTGGCGCAGTCGGGCACCAGCGAGTACAATAATTACAGCTACGGACGTCACTATAATCCACTTAGATTTGAGTGCGCTCATCCGATAGTCACCTTGCCGACCCATAGTTCATTTTCGCAGCAACGCACAATCCTCGCGATATCGATAATGTAAGTTATAGCATAGTCGCAAACCTAGCACAACGAGCCATTGAGGACTATGCGGGCTGTTGTCGACCTTCGACTTAAATTATTGCAGCGAAGTTACAACTACATGTGTTGTACAATAATCGTATTCAGCGCATTGTAGGCCCATCCAAGGAGATGCCATATGACGCAAATTAGTATTAAGGATGCTGCAGAGCAATTAGATCAACTGGTGAGACTTGCGCTTCAAGGCGAGGAGATCATTCTGACAGAGGGCGATAAGCCAACAGCAAGAATCGTGTGTATGCCTTCGCATACAATAATCGGCACCCGTAAACGCCGCCACGCTGGCAGTGCAACAGGTACACTAAGCTTAACTTCAGACTTCGACGCACCCTTGGAAGATTTTGCGGAGTACATCTGATGCAGGTGCTTCTGGACACGCATGCATTCTTGTGGTTTATCCAGAACGACCCACACTTGAGCGCGGTAGCACGAGATTCTATCGAAGACGAAGCGACTGATGTATTCCTGAGCGCTGCCAGTCTCTGGGAGATGGCGATCAAGCACAGCATCGGAAAGCTAAATCTGATAAATGTAACCGACTCGTTTAGTTCCCACGTACACCATCAATTACTGGTTAACGAGATCGAGATCCTCGATATATCGACAACACATGTACTCGGTGTCGCGTCGTTGCCAATGCTTCACCATGACCCCTTTGACCGGCTTTTGGTTGTTCAATCGCATCTGGAACGGATCCCAATTATCAGCTTTGACGCTTTACTCGACGATTATGGAGTTGAGCGGATTTGGTAATGGGTTCCTACACCTAGTTCCTGATTCTCTCTAACGCACACTCGGCCGTGCCCGTCACCAACTCCGCAGGATCGCTTAGTGCGTGTTCAAATGCAATTATGGCTTCAATGTCATCTCGTGCCGCTGACGCCGTAGCTGCATTCCGTAACAGTCCGCGCCGCTCACCACGTCCGCAGTGACGGAGCCCAGGAGCACCTGACCGCAACCATCGATCGCGTCAGACTGGAGTCCGCGTGGGGTTCACTGCCAAAATGACGTGAGATGGTCGATTTGGGAGGGCAACGCCGCCCTCGAAGAACGCCAAATTCTCTAAGATTGCCATCGTTTGGTGTTTATGTCGGTAGCATCCTTCGACGCGGTTGGCACAAATTCGGCATGGGACCAGCCCGTCAGCATCGTTGCATTTTGCCCGCAAGGCATCGGCTCTTAGACGTGGCATTCATGCCATGTTCGTTGTTGGCCCGCCCCACACCTCCCATTCTCACCTCCTTCCGTCTTGTGCGCCGTTGGCGCGTAAGGCGGAAGGAGGCAGTGATCGTGACATTGGCTCTATACGATCGCCCTCGCGGGCTAACAGTTGGGGAAGTGGGGTTGCCTCTTTACCGGACCGGT
>CAIXIX010000371.1 GCA_903919615.1 uncultured Chthonomonas sp. | reverse complement strand
CCCGGCAGCGCCTGCTGGCAAGTAGGTTCGCGTGCGTAATTACCGGGAATCCATACAGTCTCCACAACCTCCAGGTGGAGTACAGCCGATACGAACGGGCGACAAAGGCGTCGTCGGTTCGTATTCGGCATTTCTGTTGGACAGAACGCTGGAAATGATAGTAGATTCTGACAAACGGTCCATGTCATACTCTGATCCGGCTGCCAGGGCTTCTGGCATCCAGATTGCTTTGTCGTGTGACATGAGCGGTACATTTTCTCTGCAATCGGATCTACTGGGGAGTAAGCACTGGATTGACCGGCTTCCAACAGCTATTTGGTCTGTTTATGGCGGCATTCGTCGTAGCGCTATTTGCGCGACGACTGCGGCTTCCATACGCGCTAACGCTGGTGGTTACGGGCCTCGTATTGGGAGTTCTCAGGCTGTTCCCGCATGCGCACCTTCAGCCTTCGATGCTGATGACGGTGTTTCTGCCGCCGCTGCTGTTCGAGTCTGCGCTCAATCTGCACATCGATCTGCTCAAGCGCGACTGGATGCCCATCGCCGCCTACACGCTTGCGGGAACGTTTGCCTCAACGATGATAATCGGTGCAGTCGCTGCGGGAGCGCTGCACATACCACTGCCGGTCGGGATGCTGTTCGGCGCTCTGATATCGACCACCGACCCGATATCGGTGATCGCTGTGTTCCGTCGGCTTGGGGCTGGCAAGAGACTAACGCTCATTCTCGAGGCCGAAAGCCTGTTCAACAACGATATTGCAGTCGTTCTCTATACTGTGATCCTTGGTTTGACCGCCGGAACCGCGACTTCGTACGGTGCGGCAAGTTTGTTGTTTCTAAAACTGGCTGCGGGCGGCGCGCTGCTAGGGACCGCGATTGGCATGGTCGCCTCTCGGTTACACTACGAGATCGACGATCACCTGATCGAGATTACGCTGACCACAGCCGTGGCATTTGGAAGCTACTGGCTGGCAGAACGGCTTGGCGTATCCGGTGTCATGGCGGTAGTGGCTGCGGGAATCGTGCTTGGCAACTACGGGATGCGCAACGCGATGTCTGCTTCAACTCAACTCGCAGTGAGCGCCTTCTGGGAGTATTTGGCCTTCGTCGTAAACTCGGTGGTGTTTCTGCTGATCGGGATCGAAGCGGCAAGTATCGACTGGCGGCACAAAATCGTCGCAGCGGTTATCGCTTTTTTCGCAGTACTGGCCGGCCGATCTGCGATCTATCCGATATCGTTCGCCATCAACCGCCTTGGCGGTAACATCCCACGATCGTGGCAGCATGTGCTGGTGTGGGGCGGACTGCGCGGAGCGCTTTCGATGGCGCTCGTGCTGGGTCTGGATGCGGGGTATCGGTACGGCGAGTACCGCGGTTTGCTTATTGCAACAACTTTCGGAGTAGTGGTCTGCTCCCTGTTGATTCAGGGTTCTACCGTTGGATCGCTTCTGCGCAGACTAAACCTCATCGGAGAAGGCGCTAGCAAGAGCGCAAAGACGGCCGAACTTGAAGCGCAGCTTACTGCGGTAACCGGCGGTCTGGCTGAGATTGCGCGCATGAAGCTCGCAGAATCGGAGCCAGAGTGGCATCTGCAGCAGCTCTTTGATGAGTATGCCGCCCGCGAAGCACGGATTCTGGCTATGCTCGAAGTGGCAGCGCCTGGTTACGAAACCGAAAAGATCAAAAACGAATCTCTGGCAAGGGCTTCTATCCTCAAGGCGGAAAAGAGCGCCCTTATCGAAGCTGAAAAGCTCGGCAAGCTGGCTCACATCGATTGGAGAGCCATCGGAGAGCAGATCGATGAAGATCTCTTAAAATTGAATCGGAATCCGGAAGTCTGATGGCGGATTGGCCCTGATTTACTAATGCGAAGCATACGTGTTCAACTGTTGATGAGCCACCTGATCCTGGTGGTATTGATGTTCTGCGTGATGATGATCGCAGCGATCAATTTTGGGCATCTCGCCGGTTCTGTCGAGAGAATACTCCGAGATAACTACGACAGCGTGCGCGCTGCGCAGGTGATGAAGGAGACCCTGGAAAGACAGGATAGCGCTGCTTCCTTTGTGCTTGCCGGTGAAATTGAGCTTGGGCGCAGGCAGTTTGAAACGAATGAGCCGCTCTTTACGCAGGCTTACAACTTTGAGGCGCACAACATCACTGAGCCTGGCGAGCAGGAGATGGCAGACGCAATCCACAGGGAGTATACGCAGTACCAGACCGAGCTGAGGCGATTTATCTATGCGAATCCACCGCTTTCCAAGCAGAGGGCGCATGACGAATATTTCCGCTACCTGAAACCGGAGTTCATTCGCATCAAGGACTTTGCTCAGGCTGTTCTCGATGTGAATCAATCGGCAATAAAGCGTGCAACTGACAAGGCATCACGCGACGCAAGACGCTCGTCGGTTATCGCATTTGCGGTTACAATTGGTTCCTTCGTAACGGCCGTGTACTTTACGCTTAGGATTACGCGGGTGCAGTTAGCGCCGCTTACGTCACTTGCACGGCAGGCAGAGCAGATTGGCGCCGGCCACTGGAATCAGCGAATAGAACTGAACAGAACGGACGAAATCGGAGTTCTGGCCGATTCCCTAAACGCGATGGCAGAGAAGCTGCAACAGTCCTGGCGCCGTGAGGCGGAAAGGCTGCATCGAGCTGAGCAGATGTCGGATGCTGCGCTCGAAAACCTGTACGACCCCGTGGTCGTTACCGATGCGCAGGGGGATGTCGTCTTCTGGAATCATGCTGCCTCCAGCCTGTTCGGGCCGCTGGAGCACGAGATTGGTAGGCCCATTGCGGAGGCGATTAAAAACGACGTTATAACCAGAACCGTTAGCCGCACGATCCAACAGAAGCGCGCGACTGCAGCTGAGGATGAAGGCGCTTTAGTATCGGTCCCGGTGGGAGGATCGCACAGAACCTATCGGGTATTTGCCAATCCGATGTACGATCGGAGGGAGTTTCTGGGCGCCGTCGTTGTGCTCGAAGACATCACCCATCTCCGCGAACTGGATCGGCTTAAAACCGAGTTTATCGGCGTGGCATCCCATGAGCTGAGAACGCCGGTAACATCGCTAATGCTCGCCGTGCAGTTGATGGATGAAGGCGCTGCTGGAGCGCTATCGCCCGAACAGACGGAGATTGTGAGGGCGCAGCGAGAGGACCTGGGGCGACTGGAGCGCATCATCAGCGACCTGCTCGATCTTACAAAGCTTGAAGCTGGCGTTACTACGCCCCGGTTCGAACTTGTGGCGCCATACGAAATAGCCCATAACGCAATTCGCGCCGTCTCAGCGACGGCCAGCGCCAAAGGTGTGGCGCTTAATACTGACTATGAGCCGGATCTGCCAGCTGTTCGTGCAGATAGAGCACAGATTACGCGTGTTCTGGTCAATCTGCTTAACAATGCGATACGTCACACTCCGGCTGACGGTATGGTGACTGTTCAGTTGAGCCTGAAAAGCGCTGACGATCATGATGCTCGCAAAGAAGATTTGGTTGAGTTTGCAGTGCGGGATACCGGGTGCGGAATTCCTCCGGAGTTCGTAGACAGGATCTTCGATAGGTTTGTGCAAGTGCCAGGCGCGACACGGGGCGGAGCCGGGCTTGGGCTTTCGATCGCTGGAAACATCATCGCTGCCCATGGTGGAGAGATCCACGCTGAAAGCGACATTGGACAGGGATCGTGTTTTATATTTACGCTACCACAGAACCTGGAAGTGAATCCGGAGCCACACGATAGCAGGAAGGCAGAAGATGGCTAAGATACTTGTTGTTGATGATGAGCACAACATCCGAATGATGATTCGGATGGCGCTGCAGGCTGCTGGTTATGACGTGGAAACTGCTGCCGATGGGCTGGAAGCGCTGGATAGGTTTGGGACGGGTGACACATTCGATCTTGTGCTGATGGACCAGCGAATGCCAGGGCTCGACGGCATTAACGTGCTTAAACAGATGAGCGAAACGGACCCCTCGGCAAAAGTGATTATGATAACGGCGTTTGGAACGATCGATCTGGCTGTTGAGGCAATGAAAATAGGCGCAGTAGACTTCCTGCGTAAACCCTTTACCACGGATACATTGAGAGGCGCGGTTGCGTCGGCTCTGGCTCAACAGGCGCCGGCGCTCGCATCGAAGATCGGAACCGTCCCATCTTTCGCTCTTACAACGATCAATGGTTTCAGGTTGGAAAGCACACAAACTGCGGGCAGTCAGGAGCCTGGCGACACCACATTTGAGTTCTCTGTAAGAACGCCTTCAAATCAGACAGAACGCTGCGCGGTGGCGATTTCACCAGAGATCGCCGGGCTTGTAAGAGCGCACGCCAGACAAGATGGCGTTCCTGAAGAGGGTCGATTCTGGCAGGCTTTATGTGAAGAGGTTCTGGCAAACTACCTGTATCAGCATGCCTCTGTGCCAACAGAACATGAATTGCGAATTGATGAATTCACCAGTGGGATGAAACGCTGGGTGGACGCGCTGGTAAGCGCCTAATTCTATTCTAAATGGGAGAAGTACGATACTTCTCCCGACGGAGCAACCGATGTCCGCAGATCATTCCATAGATCGCAGGCCAACCCCAGAGGAGATCCTCAAAAAAGTTAAGCGCGAGGAGCGAAAGCAGGGGCGCCTCAAGATATTTCTAGGTTTTGCCGCCGGTGTGGGCAAAACCTTTGAAATGCTGAGCGAGGCCAATCGCCGGAAGAATCAACGTGGCCAGGATGTGATCATCGGCTACGTTGAGACGCACGGCAGGCAGGGCACTTCCAGCCAGATCGGCGATCTTGAACTGATACCGCGCAAGAAGGTGGAGTACCGCGGTACGACCTTCGAAGAGATGGATACCGACGCCATTATTGCACGCAAGCCACAATGGGTACTCGTCGATGAGCTGGCTCACACGAACGTTCCCGGGTCGGTAAGAGAAAAGCGCTGGCAAGACGTTCTGGTTATTCTGGATGCAGGCATTAACGTGGCGACAACCATGAACGTGCAGCACCTTGAGAGCCTGAACGACACCATCCACGATATCACAGGGATCTGGGTTCGAGAAACGGTGCCGGACCGCGTTGTAAAGGAGGCGGATGAGGTTAAGATGGTGGATATCACTCCACGATCGCTCATTCACCGGCTCGAGCGCGGCGATATCTACAAAGCCGAAAAGGTGCCTCAGGCGCTCAGCAACTTCTTTAGAGAGGGCAACCTGAGCGCATTACGAGAGATCGCGCTTCGTGAAATTGCTCAGGACGTCGACGAAGAGGTTACCAACTACCGCAAAGAGAAGCACATTGTTGAACAGTGGGCGACCCACGATCGAATTATGGTGTGTGTGAGTCCGGATAAATCGAGCTTGAGGTTAATCCGGCGCGGATGGCGCATTGCGAACCGCCTGCATGGCGACATCGTTGCGATCTATGTAGAGAATCACCCTCCAAGCGAGGCCGAGCAGGACGTACTGCGCAACGATTTTTCCCTCGCCGATCGGCTCAAAATTCCGATGGTCACCCTTCATGGGGATGTCGCAACGGGAATAATTCGATATGCCCGAGAGAATCGCATCACTCAGATCATCGTCGGCCACTCCAATAGAACGCGCTGGCAGGAGTTCGTTCACGGATCGATTATCTACCGATTGACTCAGGAGCTGCGCGCAATAGATATACTAATTGTCGCCGAATCCGAAGAGAAGTAGAGGAATCACCCTATTGCGCTTTCGCATCGCCCTGCCAGCTATCGCATCAGCCCTTGCCCTTGTCCTTGTTTCTGGAGCCTCCATAAAGGCCTATCGCAACTCACACGCTCCGCACATGGGCAGGCAGCCAGATGGCAGCTTCCTGGTGAGCAGCGGGCAGAGAATCGAAGGTGATGGCGTCGCATTCCCTGGCCGTCCCAGCGATATCGCTTTACATCCTTTTGAAGATGTTCTTGCGGTGCTTAGCAAGAGCGAGATATTTATCACGACCCCGAAGGGTCCCCTCGCAAGATCTCATACCCCGCTCGGTCGAGACGTATCCGCCGGGTTTCACGGCCTCATCTGGACCCCCGAAAATGGATCTGACTGGTGGCCAGATGCGCGACGCTGTGTCGCCAGCACCGATCAGGGCTACCTGCAGGAGTTTCTCTACTCCGATATGCAGTTAGACCCCTCGGATAAGATTACGCTGAACCGCGACGGGGATAAACGCAACGCCTGGCCCGGCGGAATGTGTTTAACGAAGGACGGCAAGACGCTTTTTGTGGCAGCGGCCGGCCTGGATGCCGTTGTTGAGGTTGATCTCAAGACGCATAAGCGCGTACGCGATTTCCCGGTTCAAACTCTCCCCTACGAGGTTAAGCTTTCCGCAGATGAGAAGACCCTGATCGTAAGCAACTGGGGTGGGAGAAAGCCTGTCGCGGGCGATGAGACAGCAAAGAGCGGCGACGAGGATATCGTTGTAGATAAACGCGGCGCGCCCTCCACCGGAACCGTATCGTTTGTCAACCGCGAAACGGCCGCGGTGACCAACGTCGATGTTGGCATTCACCCCACCTCCATTGTCCTCTCTGGCGATCGCGCCTTTGTTGCGAATGCGATGAGCGACTCGATTTCCGAGCTGGAAATCTCAACCAAACGCGTTGTTCGCACGATCCCGATTAAGTGGGGGAAGACTCGCGTGATTGGCGCAATGCCGAACGCGCTGGCGATCGCCGGCGGAACGCTCTATGCCTGCGATGGAGGAGATAATGCGCTCTGCGAAATCGATATCAAGAGCGGGGCGATTCGCGGTTTCCGCCATGCCGGATACTGGCCGTGTGCTATTCAGCTCAGCAGAGATGGCAAAACGGCCTATGTGCTCAACTCCAAAGGCAATGGCTCCGTCGGCAACACACAGGCCGGCAATCCAGGAAGCCCACACGATTTTGTAGGCACGCTCTCCGTCATCGATCTTACAAAGGACCTAACCCAAGAGACCAAGGTGGTGGCTCGCGATAACCGCTGGAGCGTCGATCCGGCGCACAATCGGCCTCACCTTGCGGTTTATAACGGCGCCATTAAGCATGTGGTCTACATCATTAAAGAGAACCAGACCTACGATTCGATCTTTGGCGATATGCCGGAAGGCAACGGAAATCCCTCACTCTGCGTGATCGGCGAGAAAATTATGCCGAATCATAGGGCGATTGCAAGGCAGTTCACGCTGTTTGATAACGGCTACGTAAGCGGCACAAACAGCGCCGACGGCCATTCCTGGTGTACGCAATCGATCGCAAACGACTACATGGAGCACTTCTATATATCGTCGCGCACCTATCCGGACGATGGCGACTGCGCGATGTCTATCTCAACGGGCGGCTGTCTATGGGATTCCGCTGCGGAGAAACACAAGTCCATTCGTGTCTACGGCGAGTTTTGCGATGACGATGCAGCAGTGTATCGGCCTTACAAGCCGAAGGACTGGTTTGAAGCCTGGCAGGACAGAGAGAGTGGCGGCCACAAGTTTCGCTACGAGGCACATACGCTTGTGGCGGGGCTGAAGCCCTATGTGTGCCCGGATGTGCACTACTGGCCCTTGATCCAGAGCGATCAGAGCCGCGCGGATATCTTCATTCGGGAGTACGAGCAGTTCAGCAAAACAAACACGATGCCGGATCTCATGATTATCTGCCTGCCGTGCGACCATAGTGAAGGGCTAAACCCGGACTATCCTACGCCGAGGGCGATGCGGGCGGATAACGACCTTGCGCTAGGGCGAGTTATTGATACGCTAACGCACAGCCCGCAGTGGAAGAACACCTGCGTCTTTGTAACGGAGGACGATGGCCAGGCGCTGCCGGACCATGTGGATGGGCATCGCGTTCCGTATATGGTGATCAGCCCATACACGAAGCGGCACAATGTGGATTCGAACTTCTATACAGGCACGAGCATGCTGCGCTCTATTGAGCTGATGCTCGGCATCAACCCGATGACGAAGTTTGATGCGCTGGCGAACCCGATTACCACCTGCTTCAATGAAACGCCAGACTTAACGCCCTACACGCATGTGCCGAACAACATCCCGCTCGACGAACGGAATCCGCAGCCCGGCAAGATGAGTGTGGAGTATCGCTACTGGTTCAACCGCACGAAAAATCTTGACTGGAGCCACATTGATGGCGCGGACCCCTACTGGCTAAGCAGGGCTACCTGGTACAGCCTTACCGGCGGACGGACACCGTTCCCATCAACACCTGGGCAGGCGTTTGTGAGACGGTAAAGTTGCTTGCTGCGCACCACGTGGTTTGCACGCCGCCAACACGAACGAACCACCTATCCCCGCGAGCCCCCTTCCCTAAAGCGCTCGCCTGGGCTCGCTAGGAAGGGGGAGACGATGCGTTCGTCGCCGTCCGAATTGGTAGTTGCGCTGCCTGCTGCGCACTTGAGAATTGTGAATGCGTTAAGACATGCGGATCAGGGAAATTTAGGCGAACTATTGCGATTTGTTCGCTCGTGAGTGCAGCAGCTCACAGCCCCTCTGTGAACGTGTAGACAGGGACCCGAAAACACAGAACCCTGCGCAAAATGCGTCGTCGAAGGTTGTATAAGCGGCAAACATACAGATTTCAAAGGCCGCTTATAACAAGCTTTACTACTCTACAGAACCGGGAGAAACGACGATGAAAACAGCGAAAAGCATGATGATAGCGGCGATGGCGGCGGTTGCATTTGGAGTTCTCGGCGCAAGCCCGAGCAAGGCCGACGAGCATCACTTCATCCGACGGATGGTTGAGCCTGTAGTTGTGGTTCGGCCGGTTGTTCGGCTGCCCTTCGTCACTGTCGAGGCCTGTGTGCCGGTTGTTAGCGCTCCCGTTGTGGTTGAGCGCAGAGACTGGCATGATCGCGATCACGATCGATGGAACGATCGGGACGATCGCCGACATGATCGAGATGACGATCGCCACGAGCGCGATAGCGGCGGACACCGCAGGTAGTTTCTGCTGCAAGATGAGCGGCACATAGAAACGAACAAATCGGGGAGGCCAGCGAAAGCTGCCTCCTCGATTTTTGTTACCTGCCTGCACCGATCGCAACCGTTGGAGCCCGCGTGTCCCCACGCGGCAGTGCCTTCCAATCTCGGATCGCCACTTTCCGGTAGGCGGCTGAGGTCCCTCTACATGTGCGAGGCTGAGACTTCGTTCGCTTTGTCGTCGCTTGGTTTGCGCGTCGCGGTGTTGGTTTGAGTTTTCGTCGATTGGTATGCGCTTCGTAGGAAGCTATTGCCCTGTGATAGTGCTTTTGCGGTGCTCCGCGAGGTTGAGGTTTTGATTCGTCTTGTCGTTGATTCGTTTACGCTTCGAGCGAAGCTATTACCTCGTGATAGTG
>CAIXIX010000370.1 GCA_903919615.1 uncultured Chthonomonas sp. | reverse complement strand
GCTTCAATCTGTTCACAAATACAGATTCACCATCCGCCTACCAAATGACTCTGTGAAATCCAAAGATTTTTTTACAAATCAAAATTATCGACAGGAACCCGCTCGGATATTATCACGAGTAGATGCCTGAGTAGTAACCTCATCAAGCTCATTCCGCTGCTCGATAAGGATCGACAGCTTGCTGCAATTCATCTGCTTGATGAACTTCGCATAAGATGTGCCGGTCCGGCGCTTGTGGCGTGCTGGCTGTCGGAGGATGAGGACGTTCGCTTCAAAGCCGGTGTTGCGCTGCAAGACGTAAATAGCCGTCGGGCTTATCGGCTGCTGCTGAAAATTGTTGACACCCACGCGGATGTGTGGCGGCGCGAGCAAGCATGTTACCTGCTCTCATTCGCGCGGGATGTCAGCCTGACAGGAGAATTCGGTCGTATCTTCTCCGATCCTGGCCAACCGCCGGCAGTGCGGGCGCAGGCCGCGGAGGGGTTGGCGTACGTGCTCGGGTACTCAGATCGAAGAACGAGCATCCACAGAAAAGCCGTTGAAGCGCTGCTTCCAGGCTTGCAGGATCCGGCGGTCGAGGTGAGATTCTGGACGTGCTTTGCCCTCGGCAATTTGCGGGCTCGTCGCACAATCGCCAACCTGCAGCGGTTGGTGGACGAGGACGACGAGATATGTCCTACGTGGTGGCACGTTAGAGACGAGGCGGCTGACGCTATATCCCAGATCCGGGGCGAACCTGTTCAATCGCGCCAACGGATCCCTATGTAGTCGTGATGCCTTACATCGTTGAGAAAATTGGCCTGCCTCCACTTCTCATCGTCTGCAATATCGAAATCCCAGCAGCTGACTTCAAATTTGATGTACTCCGCCGTTGTCTCCCGTTCACGTTCATCGTTAGACCGTGCTTGCGCCATCGATCCCCATCGGCAGTGGATCGGTAATTCCGTGAGCTCTTAGTGCTGATTCTGCTTCTTCGTGACTCACTCCGAGCTTTTCCATCATAGTGATGAGGATGGAATTCTGGTACGCCAAATGACGCATGATGACTTCGATTTCCTGCTCTGCTTTCAGGTTGATCTGGTAGTCATGTTCGGCCATCACTCGGTCCTTATCGGCCTGACGGTTTTGGCTCATCATGACTACGGGGCCGGTATACGCGGCCTGGAAGCTAAGGACGAGATTGAGCAGGATGAACGGGTAGGGATCGAACGCTTTGTCCTTCCAGTGGATCGCCAGATAGACGTTTGCTCCTATCCAGATGGAAAGCATAATCGACTGGATGATGATGAACGGCCAGCTGCCGACTGTTGCGGCTACGCGATCTGATACCTTTTGGCCGAGCGTCACGTTATCCTGGAGAACATCGTTGACATTGACTACAGGCGCATGATTGTGAGTGAAGAATGCCGCCGGGCCTAACAGGCGTGGTTTGGTCATGTAGGTATACCTCCAGTTTGAAGTCGGAATTATCGATCGATTCTTCCGCAATTTTAGCACACTCGCGGTCACCGTTAACGGCAGCGTTGAGCCGCTCAAGAGACTGCGCCTGGGCGCTAGTGGATTGGCGGGAGTAACCTACTATGTCGAGGAACAGCACATGGGCAATCCGTGCGGAGCGTTGGTTATCAGTAATGGTGTTAGCTTACGCTATCCTACCTGCTATTCCAGCGTGATCGCCTGTTCGCCGGGGGAGGCAGAATCTCTCGCGTCCCCCGTCAATCATCCGGGTGAGAACGAAGATCCCAAGCGTGAAGCCCAGACGTTGCGACATCTGTTTGCTGCGGTAAGCGGTACATCATACTACCATGCGGCGAGAAGTGGATGGCTCTGTCCGGGCCATCGGCTAGGGGGATGGTGAGCGTTTCGCGTCCTGTCGCAACGTCCACAAAAGTACAGGACTGACCGGAATAGATCCCAATCCGCTTGCCGTCTCTTGTGAAAACGGGAGCGTCGAAAGTGTGTGGTTCTGTATACGTATTGAGTTTTCGGCCGGTGGCTGAATCAAAGAGATAAATCCGCGGATCCACGCCAACGACTAGATATGCGCTTCCGTCCGGCGAGGCCACCGCGATAAAACTGTTAGTGCCCTGGCTCAAACGGTAAAGCTCTCGTCCTCCTGGCAGCTCCAAAACAAAGGAGTGAAACGCTTCCTTTTCCGAAGATTGGTAATTGAGCAAAAGCAGACGATCACCGCCGAGAAACGATGCCTGAGCTACCTGTGCGCCTTTTGGCGTAACAAAAATCGATAATCCAGTATCTAGATCAAATACGGATACCGAATGCGTGTTGGTTTGGTCGTGCAGCAGTATGCGCCGACCATCCTGTGAGAATATCAAGTCACCCGGCACATTAGGCAGCGTGTGCACCATCACGCCATTCGCCGCATTCCAGATACAAAGGTCGCCGGTGCTCGAGCCTTTGCCAGGCACGGAGCGGGTGACAATGTATCGTGCATCGGGTGACCACATGACTTCCGATATGGGTAATCGCGTTCCGTCCAGCGAGCCAGACAATACTGTCCGTGAGCCGTAGAGCTGGCATTAACCACTTCCATATCATCATCGCTTCGCTACGAGCGCTCCGTTGCATCATGCTGAATCATTTGGATCCATTGATCCGCTTCAACTCGTTCACCAGGAAATCGATGTTTGTGAAGGGATCGCCACCGGTCCTTTTCCACCGGACCTGGCCAGCCTTGTCGATAAGGATTGTGGAATGGAGTTCTATATCTTCGAAATCGTCATACGACGAAAACCGCCGTGCGTTCTCATGTGCGTTATCCGACATAAACTTGATATTCGCATGGTCCAGCATTTTCGATTGCTTCAGCTTTTCCGGTGACGTACTGCATACCGCTAGCATTACAGTGTCCTGAGCGTCGAAATCCGAACTGCGGTCATTGAGCGATTTTAATTGGCCCACGCAATGGACACAGGCCTCTCCGAGGAAGAAGACGAGCACTACGTTCCTGCCCTTGAATTCCTGCAGTCCAACCAGCTTTCCATTTCTATCTACGACCTGAAGTTTCGGAGCCTGGAACGGTTGCCAGTTCATCGGGCCGATCGGATCGAGATCCCGTGGTCGGTAGAGGCGTTCGGGCCGTGGTGTCTCAGCAATTGGGCTCGATGTCAGCCCGAGTTTGCGAACATCTGTGAGCCATTTAAGATTGGGGTCAGCTTGAGACCAGACATACGAAAGTCTGCCAGCGCAGTGAGCCGCCTGCTCGCGATTGCCGTTAGCATAGTGGGTGAGTGCAAGTCCAGATAGCGAGAAGGCGTCGTTCTTTTCGTTCATTAACGCCTGTTCATAGCATTGGATGGCGAGTTTGTTGTCGCCCTGTTTTCGGTAGTGGTCACCCAGGATGCGCATTACAGGCCACGGAAGTCCTGGTGGGTCATCGCTGTACTCTTCCTTGGCTCGCATTCTCTGCTCAAAGTCGGCTGCGTTCAACAGAATGCGTTCGCCTTCGAGGTTTCGTCCCTCGCCGAGGCTGACGATACCGTCTGCAATGTCGACGGTGAGGTCTAACGGCGAAGGATCGGTTTCTTTCCCCTTTATTTTTGTCACGAGAGTTCTAGCGGTGTTAACGCGCTCTCTTGCTTCGAAAAATTTGCCAACACCGTTGTAGGCTACAGCTTCGGCAAATGCCTTCATTAACTTACCATTATCATCACGCTCTCCCCAGTCGACTCCCTTCGGGGCCAGAATTTGGTCCCAGCGTTCGAACTTGATGAGGGCTCGGATCTTGGCAACCAGACCTTCCACGGCGATTCTGCCCGCATTCTCTGAGTTATAGTCCGGGTCACGGGGTGCGGCTAACATGTCGGTAGAACCCTGAAGTGAAACTTCCGCCATCCCTAATTGCTCCTGGATGTAGCAGAGGTAGTTCCGATTGTGCGGATAGTTCCAGGTCTCGAATGGCAATGCTAAACGGTCATTCATGTACCGTAACTCGGTTCGCGTCGCTGAATCCATCGCGATCGCAGCTTCATTCCACATACCGATCTTGCTGTAAATATGGCCTGGCATATGCATCGCGTGTCCGATGCCAGGCGCCGATTTACCATACAGCTCGCAACTTTTGATGGCCTGTTCGGAAGAGACGCCATCCCAGTTGTGGATGCTGGCGTGATGTGCGCCAGGATGCATTGCGTTCCTGGTGAGGACCTGTTGGATCAGCAATTCGTTTGCATAGGCGCTTCCCTGGCCAATATTGAAGAGCGATAGGAGGCACTTTGCCTCCACGTCGTCTGGAAACCGAATGACAATCTGTTGGAGCGCGTTGCAGATCGTCTTGGTTCGGTTCTTCTCTAACGGCGCATAGGCGTGCTCCCAGGCTTCGATGTACATTTTCTCGCGTTCGGAGACTTTGCTTTTGCGTCGCACAGCCTCGCTCAGAAACGCTTTGTACCGATCAAATTGCTTGTCATCGTAGTCCTTGGAGCCGATAGTGAACCAGTTAAACCCACATCGAGCAAGGCTCCAATAAGCCATTGCGTTGTCTGGATCGAGTTTGAGACACCACCGAAACGAGCGCTCGGCTTCCTCAAACCAGAACGAGTGCAGTAAAGCGTTGCCCTGGTCGAACCACTTCTGGACCTCTGGGTTTTTGGCCGTGATGGGAAAAGGCGTGTCGCCTATGCCTTGCATGACCCAGGGCCGAGTGCGCATTCCGGAGTCGAATGCCGAACCATGTGCCGAGTGACCAGGTGCGTCGTCTGCTAACGCAAGCAACGGTACAAGTAGCAGCACAGGAAGAAACAGCCGTGAAATGGTGGTATGCAGAAGTGGCATTGCAGTTAAATGCTCCATATCGCTCGCGATTGAAGTTAGAGTATCGGACAATTGTACAGCTGGAGCGTCGGCGTAACCGTCGGTGAAACTAGAGGAAATGCATCGGTGCGCGACGAATGTTGCGGGAAAGTGTCACCGATAGGACCTTGTGTATGCCCGCCAGGTTAGATGTACCCTCCACGCCAGTTGCCATCCGTTTGTTCGGCTCCTTTGAGATCGAAGTTGGAGGGCGTATCCTGCCTGCCGGCGCTTCCCGCAAAGAGCAGTGGCTGCTCGCGCTCCTCCTCTTAAGGCATGGGCGGTTGGTCGAGCGAAGCTGGCTTGCCTCTACCCTGTGGCCTGATAGCAGGCGGTCACGGGTGCAGCTGCGAGATACACTCTACGACTTACGCCAGGCATTGGGATCGCAGGGATCGCGACTCTTTTCTCCCACGGTACAGACCCTTCAAGTGGACCTAACAGGAGCGGATGTCGATCTGCTGACCTTTGATGCTGCCGTAGCACGTGGAGATAGCGAATCGTTGGCGATAGCGGTGGAACTCTATCGCGGAACACTGCTGGAAGGGTGCGCTGAGGAGTGGGTCTTTCCTGAGCGTGAGGCCCGCGAGCAGGCTTGCCTGAACGCGCTGGAGCGACTGGCAAAGCAAGCGCTTACGCGGGGAGAGGCGGATATCTCCGCAGGATATCTTCGGCGCCTGATCTGTCTGGATACCCTGCGCGAAAGTGCAATCTGCCGATTGATGGAAGCGTTGGCAGCCTCTGGCGATCATGCGGAGATTAGCCAGGTTTACCGGGTTTTTCGGCTGCGAATCTGGGAAGAGCTGCAGATCGAGCCTTCGGCAGAGACTACCCGGCTATACCAGCGACTTCTAGAGCGGGCGCGCCGTTCAGTAACTGTAGATGCGATGGTGCGGGTCAGTGAAAGCTGTGAATCTGAACCGCGACCTCCCACATATCCTGTTTCTACTGCGATTGCTGCCTCTCCATCTTCCTCGCTACACTGCGTTCCAATCCCCCTTTCACGCTTAATCGGACGGGAGAGCGAACGCGAGGAGATCCACAATCGGTTCGGCTCAGCGCGTCTGGTGACCCTGACAGGTGCAGGAGGTATTGGGAAGACCCGTCTGGCGATATCACTATGTGAAGAGCGAGCAGATCTTTATTCAGATGGGATCTGGTTTGTGGAGTTGGCAGGGCTGTCCGACCCGTTCCTGGTGACGCAGACAGTGGCATCAACTTTGGGGGGACTTGATTCATCGGGAGTTCCAGTGCTGCAGTCTGTGACTGCATTTCTGAAGAACAAGCAGGCCCTGCTGGTACTCGATAACTGCGAGCATCTGTTGGAGGCGTGCGCTCAGCTTGCAGCCCACCTGCTGAAGCAGTGCCCGGCGCTTCATATTATGGCGACCAGCCGTGAGGGATTGGGATTGACAGGCGAGGCGTTGTGGCGTGTTCTTCCGCTGCCCCTTCCCGCTCCACAAGAATTGGCGCGGTTGGACAAGGATAGGCTCTCACTGCTGCTGAGTTATGAGGCGATCCAGCTATTTGTAGAGCGTGCCCACGACGCCAACTCAGAGTTTATTGTGACGCCCGGAAATCTCAACACGATTGCGCGGATTTGTCGTCGTCTGGATGGCATTCCACTTGCCTTAGAGCTGGCAGCTGCCCGAGTGAAAGCGATGCCTGCGGATCAGATAGATGCACGCCTGGACCAGCGCTTTCGTCTATTAACAGCTGGCAGTCGATCGGCCCTACCGCGCCAGCAGACGCTGCGTGCTCTCATCGACTGGAGCTATGACATTCTTGAGAGGCCGCAGAAGCGACTGCTGGCGCAGCTATCGGTGTTTGCAGGCGGGTGGACTCTTGAGGCGGCGGAGTGTGTGTGTTCCGGAGACGGAATAGAGGTTCATCAGGTGTTGGATCTCCTGACCTCGCTGGTGGAAAAGAGCCTGGTGGTGTACGAGCACAGAGAGGGGAAGGCGCGGTATCGCCTACTGGAGACTCTGCGGGAATATTCCCAGGACCGATTGTTGGAGAGCGAGGTAGGCGAGGCACTCCGGTATCGTCACCTTGCTTTTTTCCTGGCGTTTGCGGAAGCAGCTATACCGCATTTGAAAAGCGTGGGCCAGGCCGAGTGGCTTGAACTGTTGGAAATGGAGCATGACAATCTACGCTCTGCTCTAAAATTCACCCTGTTCAATGGCGGAGCTGCGAATGAGGGCCCCCGCCTTTGCACTGCGCTATGGCGGTTCTGGATGACCCGGGGACATCTCTCCGAAGGCCTGGACTGGTGCAAACATGTGTTGGAAGGACCAGCATGTCCTGGGCCAACTCGCGAGCGAGCGGATGTGCTGGCTGCGGCAGGAAACCTCTCCCTTAAACGGGTTGACTTTGCCTCCGCCGGTGCGTATTTTGAAGAGTGCCTGAGCATTCGCAGGGTGATTGGAGACCAGGTGGGGATCGCCACATCGCTTAACAACCTGGGGATGGTGGTAGATTCTTGTGGCGATCATGCTGCAGCCATCGCTTACTTTGAAGAGAGCCTGGCGATCCACCGAGAGAGCGATTACCGCAGCGGCATGGCCTGGGCGCTCCGCAACCTCGGGGCGATAGCGATGACCCAGGGTAACGATGTCTCGGCGCGCACATACTTTGAAGATTGTCTGGCTATCTTTCGTGAGATTGGAGAACGTAACGGGATCGCAGCCGCGCTGAGTTGTCTGGGGGAGATTTCGATTGCCGGCTCTGACCATGTTTCTGCCCGGGTTTACCTTGAAGAGTGTCTGTCTATCTTCCGGGAGATCGGAGAACAGAGCGGAATTGTTGTGGCATTGATCCATCTGGTACCGGTGACCGCGCATCTGGGTGACACTTCCAGCGCCCGGGCGTACCGGGAAGAATGCCTCTTTATGCTCAAAGGAGTCGGTGACCGTGAATGGACGGTCAGCGTGCTGAGATTATTCGCCAGAGACGCGTTGCTCCAGAACCAGTACGAACGGGCCGCCATGTTGTGGGGCGCTGCGCAGGGAATGTGTGAGACGCCGGATACACAATATTGCTACAATAAGGAAGTCGCAGCATGCCGTCAGGCAATGGGAGAGACTGCCTTCGATGTCGCCTTCGGGAATGGGCGCCCCATGTCGATCGGGGATGCGATAGAGCTGGCGCTTGTGCAGGTGTCCGGGAACTAATCGGAAGCGTGGTAGACTGGCTGGATATTCCTCGGCCGCTAAATACTTTGTCGGCTCGGGCAGAGTAATGGACAATTTTGCTCGATTTCAAGCTTATGTAACACCGCAAACCCAGCTTGCTTCTGCATGAGTATTCTTTT
Source organism: uncultured Chthonomonas sp. (assembly GCA_903919615.1). Classification (GTDB taxonomy): domain Bacteria; phylum Armatimonadota; class Chthonomonadetes; order Chthonomonadales; family Chthonomonadaceae; genus CAIXIX01. The sequence goes on along the minus strand of CAIXIX010000370.1, from coordinate 4,980 downwards.
TTGCTCTTCGAAGTCCATGTTAGAGTCTACCAGTTGAAATACAATCGGCCGCACAGATTTCTCTGTGCGGCGTTCAACTCTGAACGACACGGCAAGATCACTTTCGTGGTACCTCCGCAATGAACGCCGTGAAGCCTCCCTCGGGTGCAGGCTCAAATACAATTGTAAATTCGCGTTTCATATTACGTTTTATACGCCGAAAACGCGCTGAAATCTCAACTGCCACCGGTCTCATGTTTGCCGAAAAAGTGCGGATCCGATCAGCATTATCGAACGGCGCGGTATTCAGTAACGATTTTACTTCCGCCGCCAGTCCTGCCGCCGGCGATGTAATCGCTCCGTAAATCCACCCTCCGTTTCAAATGAAACAGATAGAGCGACAAGCTGTCGGTCCAACAGCACGGTGGCAACAGAAATCAGGGCTAGCGCCACGTTTGCTAGGATTTCTGCGTAAGTTGTGGTGGTTCCAGTGGACGATGTGGACGATGTGGACGATGTGGACGACGTGGACTGATCCAGGTCGCCGTGTTCATCAGGTTTTGTCGGTTCAGCGTTCTCGCGCTGGTGAGTCGTTCTTGCCCAGTTTGCCACGTCGGCCTCGGTTCTTGGCCTCAGTGCAATGAGTTCTGCGCGCCTTGGATCGTTTCGTTCCCACTGCAACATCCCGCGCTGACGAAGGAAGTCTTCGTAGTCGAGTTTAAGTTCTTCGAGACTCGCTCTTGCCACGCTCGTTAGCTTCATCTCCATCTTCTTAGAAGTTCCGCTAACCTGGCTGCCTTCTGCAATGTTCTGCACGCCGGAACGTGCTGCTTGAATCATCTGGTCGTGGGTGCGGCTGCGGCGGTCTATGTAGTGATTGCAGAATCGAACAGTGAGGTCGTACGCTAGCTGCGCCACCTGAAAGCTCTTCAGATTTCGGTACCCTCCATGCTTCGGTATAAGTGGTTCTTCAGGTTTCACTCGGTTCAGCGTCCCATGTCCACTACGTCCACAATGTCCACGACGTCCACGACGTCCACTCTCCGAGATTGACCTCGGTTGCGTTACCAAATGCCTCGGTCCTAAGTAGTAGATGCTATTTACCAGTCAAGACGAAAAAGGGCCGCACAGATTTCTCTATGAGGCCTTAATTAAAGAGCGGAGTTGGGCTCGAACTGATGATCCCGCATGCGGGATTATGAGCCCGACGAGCTACCGGACCGCGCCACCGCGCGGGCCGCCGGCTACGAGACCGACTTCGACGTCGTCAAATTCCGTCATCTGCCTCTAAGCGCCGCCGTCCAAAAGTTGTTCCGTCATGTTCCAAAGGTCCGGCGTTTCCATCAATTCGCCATATTGCTCCAGCCAGTACTGAATGCGTTTCCGGTCGATTGATGGATTGACCTCGGCAACAGTTGTGATGTCGATTAAGTCTTGAGGGCGGTGTGCAATCGCCTTGAGAATGATGAGATCTTCGGGAGTGGGAAGGCGCAACGTCACTGCATCGTCCCGATGTTCTGTCGATCTGTCGACAACTTCCTCTTCGAAAGGCATGCACCCAAGCGCTATATCGATAGCAACGCCGGAGGCGCGGTGTATTAGTCCGATGAACCGAGCTTCGCGCGCGAACTCGGCCATGCCGCTGAACCGCGGGTCAAACCCACATATGTGGAGATCGGAAAGCAGGCCCTCGACCAGGTCAGTATTAAATATAAGCAGCGCATCGATGTCTTTAGTGAACCGTGGTCTGGCGACAAGGCAGACTGCGAGGCCGCCGATCAAGACGAGCCTCAGTCCAAGATCGTCAAACGCCCGGGCGAGATCCCTTACAGCCGTTACATGCTTCTGATCAATGGGTCTCATTGTAACGCGCCCGTATCCTATTCCAACGCTCCGCCACCGATAAATCAGGTTTGACAGGCGCACGTCCGGGTATAAGTTCGGCGAACTCCATGATGGCCGCGTAGTCCCTTAACCTGTCCGCGACGGTCGCTTTGCGCCACTCGCTGACCTCAAAGCGATGGAACGCCTTAAAACCCGCCTGTTGCTGCTTTACAATTCGTTGCTGTTCGTCTCGGTCCATTTTCGTCTCCACATGGAATACGAAAAAGACCGCACAGATTTCTCTGCACGGCCTTTACTTGGGAGCGGGGCCACACAGTTATCACGAACTATCCTACGATCCATGTTGAGTGCCCAGTGACGTTGCCTAAACGATCTCACACTATAACTGCGTCTAAATGAATTAGGGAGGTCTTTGGGAAGGATCAGCAAACTCGGACAGCTCTTTCCCCAATTCCTGGTTATCAGGGTGAGTACACCTGCCTGCGATAACAAGACCTGGCTGACTTGTCCTCTCGCAGCGATTTCACGGATACATGGGCTATATGACACGACGTGGCCCGAAATTGTTTTAGAATTGTTTGGATGCGCCGAACATGGTTTCTGTCGGTAATTCGCGCATAGGATTACCGTCGATCAAAATCGTCCATAATCTCTTTCGCTCGGGAACTGATCTCTGCATTCTTATTGCTTTCAGCGGCACGAATCGCAACAAGAACTTTATCTTCATGCGTAAACTTATTCAAGAAGCTGAGGCTTAGCTCTTGCAGCTCTGGGCACCCACCTTCGAGAGCAGCGATGAGTGCGTCCACATGGTTGCCATTAACGCGCCCAAACACCACTTGTTGGGTGAGGTCCCGTGTGTGTTGGTTGTGATCGCCGAGCAGGTGGTAGAACGGAAGCATATCCGGATCACCCTCAATGTTGCCATACCTTATTGCGATCTCATTGCGAAGTTGTTCACTAAGTGAGTTTAGGATGTCTTTGACATCCGGTAATGTTTGTAGATTGGACATTTTAATCTCCAAGGTTCGAACTAATTTGAATTGAAGATATCCAAGTGTATGGGGCAATCCGTGCGCAACTTAGATATGGTATCGTTTTAGGGTCGCCTTCGTAGTCAGCTGGGTAAGGTATGCGTTTGCGGTTCACCGTCAGTATGACAGCTTGCAAGTCGAATCGATTGTCTAATACACTTCAATATATCTTTTTTATTGAAATTCTGTCACATTGGTCAAGAATGACATCACGACAATCGTCGCTCGTATCGCATTAAGGCTCAACAGATGCCGTGCCAAGAAGATATTGTTGAACTTGTGGATGTAAACTTAAGTTGTGAGAAGCCGATCAAGAACGGAGAGATACTACGATTTTAGCTGCGTAACGATGTGCGCACAGTTATTTACGTTCGCTAGATTTCCGTCGCGTGCCTCACCGAACCGTGAACGATCTGGTCTGCCTTTTTACGATCGAGTTTACTGATACCCAGCCACATTCTTACTGGTAAATCCCCTTTCGATTGTTGCGTTGTCATGGCGGACTTCTTAGCGATCCATTTTAGGTTGCTGCTTTCCTTCAACTCTCAGTAGTTTTGAAATGCCTGAACCACAATAATTAGGTTGAAAGTACAGTCACCGGAAAGCATATGAAACGACATTGTCAGATACTGGCTTCAACCAAACATTAAGTCTAAACTATAATCGTTTGAGAGCGGATCTTAACGAGCTTAAACGCTATTATGAGGTGACCGCAAGTCAATGTTGTCAACCAGTGTTTTCGCTGTGAGATCACTCATAAACCGCATGCACTTCGGAGTTCAGTTGACATATCTAATTGGGCACTCCGAGCAATTCAATTGTAAAGGAGAGTTTAACAGACAATGGCCGCCAGATCCAAGTCGACTAAAAATTCGCGTGATAAAAACGGTCCTCCTTACTTTGCTGCCCCACAATGGACGTCCTCTGATAACCCTGAATACGAGCGGCTTTACCGTATAGGTACCTCCTTCGTGGGCCAGGGCATAGAACGCGTCAAGCAGATCGTAAAGGAAAAGAGTTGCGGCGACTTCGAGAAGGAGCGGATCGAATATCTGTCACTGGAGAATTACACGACCGCAGGAATGGGTGTAGCACGGTCCGTGTACTACCGCGAATTGGCTCTGTCGGACGGTGATTTCTATCAGTCACTGATTTCGCTTACACCACGCCATAGTACCTCTCACTTTATCTCACAGGGATTGCGCCGCGATCGCTTTGAATGGCTCGTACAAGATGTGTTTCTGTCTGAAATGCTTGAGCGGCTATGCACAGATTGGGATCAGGTCGAACGAGTATTGATTGACGTATTTTGGGGAGCACTTCCTAAGAAGTTCGTCGAAAAAACCGGAGTACAATGCTCAGCTCAGGCGCTTACAGCTTGGCAAGAGGCTTGGACGGACATGGGATGGATGCACAAACCGAAGGGCGGGACCATTGCAAGGGACGCCGCTAGGTTGTACGCAAGTGTAAAGCACATTTACACTGAGGACGAAATCCTTATGTCAGATTCAACAACACGTATGATTGCCAGGGCGTTGGATAGGGCCGATCCGCAGAATAAACCACATTATAGGGACAAACCATTCTCATCCGCTACGATGTGGGAACTTAGGTGTCTCAATGAATTGATGGCTAATGTAGGGTTCACTCTAAAATTGCAACCCGATATCGAGACAAAGGTCGTAGTTGGTCTCGCCAGAGGATTGTATAAGCTTGTCCGAGCAGTGGCGAATGAAACTACATCTGAGTATCCAGATTCCACGTCAAAAAAGATCGTGGAATATACAACATGGTACGACTCTCTCGATGATACATCAAGCGACAGAGAAGGTGTCTCCAGTGATTTCTGGCGGCTTGTTGCTGACATTTTATATCATCTGCCAATAGTTCGCGGATTTGCGGACCTACATCGGATAGTCGGATCGACTGAGAGGGTACAAGATGAGCCTGGTTGGAATGGCCTTACGTTTGCCGCCTGCCGTAAACAATTCGAACGTAACAAGGTTCGAGTTCAGAGCGGGTAGATGCGGTAGACGAAATCCCGTTTTTTGTATCTCGTCAATAACTCGGGGTAACGACGTCCAGGCAAGCGACTTCCTCCCAACAACAATTGTTGAAATTG
>CAIXIX010000369.1 GCA_903919615.1 uncultured Chthonomonas sp. | reverse complement strand
GAATGCATTGGAGCTTGGACACCAGCGACGCGCTTGCAGCCCTGAAAACTTTACTCCTCAATGGAGGCTGGGATCTATACTGGCGTAACCGAGAGGTACTACCCCTCGTCAACGCCTAGCCCAAGACTTTTTCGCGCCAACAGTTTTTGTAAATCAGTCCTTTGATGATATGTTTCGGACACACGGGTATGTTGTTACTCCACTTTTGACAGCGTCGGAAACTGAGAAACTCAGGCAGATTCACGACGAATTTAATCCGGAAGTTCCCAGAGACTACTATGCGACGATCGCTCATCCAGATTCCGACCATAAGCGTCAGGTCTCTGCAGCAATTGACGTAATAGTTCAAGAGAAAGTCCTGGCGCTGCTGGCAGGATACCGATGTATTGCCAGCGCCTTCATCACTAAGCGAGGCTACACCACTCAAGGTACCGTAGGAATCCACCAGGATTACACTTTTGTGAATCAATCAAAACATACTGGCGTGCATGTTTGGATACCGCTGATAGATGTGGACGAGAACAATAGCTGTATGTCCGTGTATCCGGGAACACATTCGCTGGTCAATCACGTCAGCGGACTTCCAGGACAGTCTAATTCGCACCCGTCCCCGTACGATTCAGTGCGAGACGTACTTGCGGAAAAATGTAAGGTAACTGTTCCAATGGAGGCGGGCTCGGCGCTGTTTTTTAATGAGCGTACGCTTCACAGTTCAGACGAAAATAAAACGGCGCAGCCAAGAGTAGTCGTCAATTGCGCTTACGTTCCAGCTACAGAACCGATGTATCTCTATTGCCCCAGCCAGGAGGCTGGAAACAAGCTTGACGTACTAGCTGTGAAAGATATCGCGAATCTTCAGCTTGTACCTGGCCAGGCAATCCCATACCCCTACTCCAGCAATTATGAACAAATCGGAACCGAAGATTATACAATTGTCCCACTTACGCCCGACCAACTTTTGCCACTTTTCAACGAGAAGTCGAAACTGGAGATAGAGTCGCAAATACAGGTTAAGGAACAACCCGCTGAAGTCGGCCAAGCTAAATTGGCGACCTCCGCGGCCAACGCTCGCAGTACGCGTTTCGGCGGCTGGTTAAAGCGCATGTTTGGAGGCGTCGAATGAGTGGCTCCGGCCAACGAAGCGAGCTATTCGAAACTTAGAAAGCTAAGCAGTCTTGCTTACGCGAAGAGCCCTAATCTGGCCCGTTCACCATTTGCAATCATTCGGTGAAACTCGCGAGAGCTAACAAGTTTGTTGTTGTTAGGCTCAAATCCCAGGCTCTTCCATTCAGGCTGTCTCACCAGCAAATCCGTAATGTGATAATTGAGATAGAACTCTTCGTCCGCTTCCACGATCTCAATTCGTTCCGGATCATTTTCAGGGTCGTGGAAATAGAATATTGGGGTGGTATCTCTGGGAATGCATAGGATCTGAATTGCTATCCTTACCTCATCGGAGTCGTTATGTGACGTCCAATGAATCAGCCCGTCGTCAAATATAACCGCATCTCCCGCGGGTACATCGAGCGGCTCGAGCCAACTGTCAACGAGCTCATCCTTTATGTTTGCAAAATACGGTGGCAGTGTAACGGCTTCGACGTGAGGCGTGATTTTGTGACTGCCAGGAACGATGTGTAACGTTCCATTGATGGCAGTAGTATTTTGAAGTGGACACCAGATTGTTACGGTGGTATCGCTCATGTCTCGCAGCACCGGCCAGTTCTGATGGATAGGAAAATGGCCGCGATGCGCCTGTTTGATATAAAAGTTTGCGTTCAATATTCGGAAATCAGCCAGAAACTGGTCTACGTAAGGCTGGAACACACCCTTTACCATGTTGAGAACCTGTCGTTTATACTCCTTGTTTTGATCAATAAACGAACAGTGATAGGTAACTCTATTCATTACATCGCCGGTTGCTTCGCCCACGGGGTTAAACCCGTCGGTAGGCCGCATAGTGGCCATCTCATGCTTGATCTTCTGTATCATTTCCGCTGATATCAGTGGCAACTGGTTGTAACCGGTACAACGAAAGTTTTCCTGAAGAGCAGGGTCTCTAAAAACCTGACGTCGCATTTCACTTGTCTCCTATGGTGAGTCCAACTCACGATATATGGTTACAGCACCTAAAATAATTGAGTTTACGATTATACCAGTGAATGGGCTTCGCGGCGAGGGCAAGATTGGCGCAATTTTCCTGACGATCGTTTAGCCCTAATAAACCGATATGTATCGGACGAGAGCAATTTGCCCACTCAATCCCGAGAATATAGCTCTTGCCTGATCTGTTCAGCGTTTGCGATCATCGAACAGTACTCGTCCATAGAATAGACCTGATTGTTGTTCGGCGCGTACCCTAGAAATCGCAGGCCAACGGGTCGCTCAGATTCTTTGCCGCGCGGCACCTGCAGCGAATTTACATAGTAATCTTCGTCGGTTCTGTAGATCTCGAACCGTTCCGGGTGACCAATGTCCGAATAGTAAAAGATGGGCTCTTCCTGTTTTGGGATGCATGCGCAATGTATCGCTAACCGCACTTGTTGAGAGTTGTTAGAAGATGTCCAGTGATGCGTCGTATCATCAAAAAACACGGCTTGCCCGGGCGCAGATTCAAGCGCAACCGAAAATTTGTCTCGAAGCGAGCTTTCATAGTCTTTATAATAGGCGTCGTACGCAAACGAAACGATCTCAGGTGTAATTTTATGGCTGTTGGGCAATACATGGAGTGTGCCAGAGTTTGCTGTCGTTGCCTGCAGAGGACACCATATATTTATCACGTATTTCCTGTAGTCGTCCAGTACGCTAAGGTGGTGATGAAGGCCGAAAAATCGCGCTCCGGGCACCTTCAAAAATACTCCGCAGGTCAGAACCTTATAGCCGGGCAGCAAGCGAGATACGTGGCGCCGCATAATCGCCTTTACCTGTCGGTCTATTTCGGACCTGACATCAACACTCGTGCTGAAGTAACTCGACTCGAGCCAGGGAGCATCCCTGTCATCGTCATGTGGCTGGTCAATGTCGTGCGGCCACAGATGCCTTATGAATGCATTAAGATACGCAATTTCATAACCTTCCAGAAGCTGTTCCTGAGTGTATCCGAATGTCTTGAGGTGCG
>CAIXIX010000368.1 GCA_903919615.1 uncultured Chthonomonas sp. | reverse complement strand
GGCGGTGCATTGGCCCCTCTCCCTGCGAGCTTGCGAGCGGAGAAGGGAGAGGTGGGGTGAGGGTCCAGCACGCACGCCGTGACCAATTCGTGCGTATCACCTACCGCTTGTTGGCTCGTCGTGCGCAATCTTCACCTATGACTCAAGATAAGCTCCCTGCGAGGTACGAGCGGAAAAGGGGTACGTTAGGTGAGGGTCCCGTCACGCACGGCGATAACAAATCACACGTAAAACCCACGAAACCGGGCGATTCTGGAGTGCCACTATCATCACAAAAGATATGAATCATAAATTGGGTAAGGTGAGGGGGCCGTTTTGTTACGTGCTGAAATCGTTTCCGTAGGCACCGAATTGCTTTTGGGCCAGATCGTAGACACCAACGCTGCGTATCTGGCCCGCTGCCTGTCGGAGGCCGGGGTTATTGTTCATCGAAGAGCGACCGTCGGTGATAATATGGAGCGCCTCCAGGCAGCCCTGCGCACCGCCTTAGAGGCGGCAGATGTCGTCTTCACCATTGGAGGGCTTGGCCCTACAATGGATGATATTACGCGAGACGGTCTTGCGGCAGTAATGGGCGACCCGCTACAGTTGGATGAAGGCATCGCGGAGCGACTTCGTCAGTTCTTCGCGCTCCGCGGCGCCCCGATGGTCGAGAGCAATCTCAGGCAGGCGATGGCGCCGGTTCGCGGCAGAGTCATCGATAACCCGAACGGCACCGCACCTGGGCTGCTTTTCGAAAGCGGCAAGCATATCGGTATCGCGCTTCCCGGGCCACCGAACGAGTTCATTCCCATGGTGGATAACCATGTGATGCCCTACTTGCGGGCGAAGACCGGCAATATCGGCACGATCCGTTCCGTTGTACTCCGTGTGGCAGGCATGGGCGAGAGCCTGGTTGAAGAGCGTGTTAAGGATCTGATGTTCGATTCCAACCCGACAGTAGCGCCCTATGCAAAAGTCGGCGAGGTACACCTCCGCGTCACTGCGAGAGCCGACACTGCGGAAGAGGCAGACGCTTTGATTGCCGCCCGGGCCACTTTGGTTCGAGAACGGCTAGGCACAGCAATCTATGCGGAAAACGACGTGCCGATCGAAGCCGCAGTCGTTGCTCTTCTCGCGAATACCGGCGAGACGGTCAGCACAGCAGAGAGCTGTACGGGTGGATTGGTTGCACAGCGAATAACGGATGTCTCTGGCAGCTCGGCCATATTTCCAGGCGGCGTAGTTGCATACAGCAACGAGGCAAAAACGACCTTAGTCGATGTGCCTGCAGACCTGATTGCCCGGGTTGGAGCCGTTAGCCCCGAAGTTGCTGAGAAGCTAGCGACGGGAGTTCAGGCACGCTTCGGAAGCACTTATGGTATTGGCGTCACAGGGATTGCCGGGCCGACAGGCGGCTCCGAGGAAAAACCGGTCGGTCTTGTCTATATTGCGGTCGCCTATCCTGGCGGCTGCGAAGTGGAAAAGGCGAACTACATCGGTTCCCGCTCCATTGTGCGTACCAGAGCTTCTCAGACTGCGCTCAATATGCTTCGCTTACGAATATTAGCCAGGGCCAGGGTTTCGAAGATATAACGACAAACAAGGCGCTGGCTCCAGTGAACCAGGAGGGTAATTTGGAAAACGATACGGATGTGAAGTTTCCAGCACCGAATCCAGAACTCGCCAGTTTTCTAGCCAACCACGCACCTGAAATTCGTGACCTTGTGTTCGCCGCTCAGAAGGTTTTTCAGGAGCTCTGTGGCCCAGCCTCCAACTTCTATTTCGACGCCACAAGCGCCGTGTGTGCGGGCATTGGTTATACGCATAAGTGGCAAGACAGCTTCGTTAACACCGCTACTTATGCGAAACATGTGACTCTGATATTCTCGAACGGCGTCTCGTTGCCAGACCCCGAAGCCCGGCTTAAGGGCGAGGGTGTCCGTGTTCGAAATATTCGCCTTAAGGAAATAACAGACCTTGATGATCCGTACCTGCGGGGGCTGATCCTTGAGGCAGCGGCTCGCGCCAGAAGACCGTCGGAGCCGATTGAGCCTATTGAATATGTGAAGGTTTATGAGGGGCCCCGGCGCAACCGACCGTGATTCTCGAGGTGAGGAGACCTAATTCGTATGCCTGCCGCTCCAAGCGACAATAGGTGTTCGTGGCATATTCGCCTCTTAGGCGCCGTCGAGGTCGTTTCCCCTACTGGTGCCGTATTTCACATAACCCGCAAAAAGCCTGCTGAACTCCTTGCGTTCCTTGCGCTCAACACCGACCGCTCTCATAACCGTAACAGTCTAGCTGACCTAATTTGGGGAGACACGGAAGTAGGCGATGCGCGCACTCGTCTACGGCAAGAGATTTCACGTCTTCGAACACTGATTCCCTCCACAGACGCAGCCGTCTCACCCCTACAGTTCACGCAAGAAACCTGTCGCATCGATCCCAGCGTGAATGTGGATGTTCTCCGGTTCACTTCCTGTTGTTCCATGGCTGAGAGCACCACCGATCCAGAAGTTCAACTCTCCTTACTGAGAGAGGCTGCTTCGTTGTACAAGGGCTACTTTCTTAAGGGAGTTGAGGCTCCGTGGGTCATCCCGATGCGAGAGAAGCTGCATCAGCAATACTGCGCTTCGATGCACATGGTCTCAGATCTACAACTGCAGTGTGCTGACAGTTCGGCGGCACGCCGATCGCTAGAGCAGTTTGTTCTGCACTCCTCTCAGAAAGCGCAGTCGATGGAGCCGTCACAACATGCAGGGGTACGGGATGCCGTTCGGCCAGTCTCCGTTGATGTCCCCGACGTTGATCTACAGGCAACTGGCTCAGGTTTTCGAGCGGCTTCACGCTATTGGATCTATGGCTTCCTGGCGACGTTGATATTCATCGGGCTATCCGGCTGGATTCGCATGTCGCAGCGACCTCCTGTAGCCGCAGCCAAACACACATCCGTCGTTCCTGCCATTCGAAGTACCAGCCACAGATGGGCGTACTCATATGCTCCCCGTCGGGGCGAACTGCCAAATTCGGAAGGAAAAGCAATTACTGCGGATAGCAGCGGGATCTATGTTGCCGGCATAATCCAGACAACCTCTGACGATACGGATATTCTAACTCTCAAGTTAACGCACTTTGGCGAGCTGCTCTGGATCGATCGCTATAGCAGCCCTGAGCACGATTGTGATCGGGCATTTAGTATCTGTAAAGATGTAGACAGAGGAGCGCGAACGGGTACCGGCCAGGCTGATAGCGGTATCTATATCGGTGGTGAGTCGTTCATCCCTTCGGGCCACGGCGAAACAGAGGGATGGCGGCTGCTTTTGATTCGTTACGATTCGAAAGGTGTTAGGCTCTGGTCCAGGCGTTCGAAACAGATAATGGACAATATCGGAGAATCCGTTCGAGTTTGCAGCGATGCTCAAGGCGGTTGTTATATTGCAGGTACAAGTGTTGGCGATACCGGGGGAGCCATGAAAGGTGCCAGGAATGTTCTGGTGCTGCATTATGATGGCAATGGTGTCAAGCTGTGGGAGCGAGCTATTCTCACCGGCGACCGGACGGTGCTGTGCAGCATTGTTGCGAACATGGATGGCACCTTGTTTGTGTGCGGCACTTCACAAGAGACGAGGCGAGACGGCGACGCGAAGAACCAGTGGGCTGTTTTAAGCATTCAACCTGATGGCAAGACTGCGTGGTTTCGAACAGAGGATGGTCCCGATCATATTGGCGGAATAGTATCGCAACTGGCCCTGGATGACGGCGGAAATCTGTTCGTCTCTGGCGCTTTTAATCAGCGATCAATCGGCGCTGATACACGAGTAACATCGCGGCTGGCTGTCCAGAAATACAATGCATATGGCGCTCGCCTGTGGCAGCGTGTGGACCAAGACTCTGGGCCATTGGTAGTTCCCCAGGGACTTTCGGTAAATATCAACGGAAGCGTCCTGATTGGCGGTACTGCGAAGAACCTCGACGGAAAATGGGACCTTTTGACGGCAAGATTTGATTCATTTGGGAATGAAACTCTGTCGCGCCGCTACCAGCCCCTGCCGGGAAGCGCTTCCGCATCCCTCAACGCAGTCAACCTCTTTGAGAATGAAGGATTTACAATTGTCGGGCAACTCGGTATAGCGGTCGGATCCTTAATGCGCGAAGAGTCATGCATTAGCGTTATTGGCTGTAATCCAGATGGAGACATTGTAGATCCGCGCATTTACGAGTGTGCGCCTCACACGATCAATCGATTCGATGCTAACATCATGTATCCAGACATGATTGTTACAGGACAAACGGGTCCTAACAATGGTAAGTGCACACTCACCGTTGTTAAGTACTAATCTCGTTGGGTTTGACAGTGCATCGAACCATTCCCTCAGGGCATGTTTTTCCCAAATTCAGCGTCATTAATTCGCCAATCGTAAAAATTAACGCTTTGTGAACGGTAAAATCGTGCGTTTGTTAACGCCTGCAGTGCCAGAATTGGTCTGCACGATGCAGGGGAGCGATGCGTCCATGACCGTGTGACCCAAATTGATCACCGCATCTATACACCTTATTCATGTCAATAGAAAGAAGGATCACCAATGAAACTCGTCTGTGTTGTTATGATCGCTTCATGTTGCCTGGCTCTCTCTCCAGCACAGGCTCAACAGGTTGTAACGAACGGTGGATTTGAGACAACTCCGACCGAATATGGCGTGCCTGTCGGTTGGTCGACGGACGCCCCGTCTGGAATCTTGATCTTCGAGGATAACGGCTCCTTTGCAACACGCTACGGCGCACCTGGTCCGCATACAGGGGCGTGGGACGTTGTGATCGGACCTTACTCAGATCTTTGGATTACTCAATCAGTCGCTACACAGGCCGGTAAGACGTATGATGTCAGCTTTTGGCTATACAACCGAACCGGAGGTACAAGCGATTTTTCTGCCTATTGGGGAGGCTCCGCCCCTGTCGCCAACGAAACCGGTAATCAGGACAACGGTCAACAAATTGTCAGCCTCACCAATACCAGCAATTCACCCTGGACGCAGTATACGGGCACCTTCACAGCTGGTAGTTCGTCGACAGAGCTAACTTTTTTCGGTACGAATGGCACCTACTTCTTTGGCCTAGACGATGTAAGCGTCACGACGGCCGCATCATCTGCAACGCCAGAACCCGGCAGCCTGGCGCTTCTAACAGGTTTCGCGGCATCTGGAGTTGCCATATTCGTGCGCCAAAAAAGAAAGGTATAGGGTCGCGGTGAGAGCGCGAAAAACAGAATTCTATGTGGTAGCCTTTCCGTTAGAAATGCAATTAGGTCATCTAATGCGCTAACAACGGGGAAGGGTATGCATATTGCTCATGCAACGAGATGACGTCATTGATTGGCTGATGCAAGGCGATCCGGTAATCCGATGGCAAGCCATGCGTGACCTTTCTCACCTGCCGGCCGAAGCTTGGGAAGCTGAACGACACCGGACGGTCGAGCACGGTTGGTGCGCACAGTTCATCGAGGGACTGCGTCCAGACGGAACATGGTCAGATGGAAGATGGACGGGGACTGTCTGGACACTGCTTACACTGATCGACTGCGGGATCCCAAACACCTGCCCCCCCGTTCTTGACGCCGCACATCGTTTTCTCTCACACAACCTTACACGCGAAAGAGCGCTTGACGAGAAGTGGCTGCTGACACAGATGGACCTGTGTCACCTCGGCTTCTGGTTAAGGATCGGGGCGTATTTTAGGTTTGATCCCTGTTTGCTAACGCACCTAATTGGAACCGTGCTGCGTGCCCAGATGCCAGACGGTGGATGGAACTGTAGAGTGCGTAACTATCCGCAAACGCACCACAGCTCGTTCCACACGACGTTCAATATCCTGGAGGGACTCGCCGCCGCTGCCGATTACGGAGTCCTTCCGCAGGCTGCGCTCAAGGAATGTGAAAATAAGGCGTTGGAGTTCATGCTGCAGCACAAGATGTACAAATCAGATAAAACTGGCGAGGTCATCAGCGAGCGATTTACGCACCTTACGTTTCCATCTCACTGGCACTATACCGTGTTGCGGGGCCTGGATTACATGAGCAACTGCGAGCAGATCACGGATGCGAGACTGAACAGCGCAATCGAGCTTGTTCTCAGCCGACGAAGCGTGAGGGGCACCTGGCCCAATGAGAAACGAATTCCGGGCACAACCCTATTTGATATGGAGAAACCTGGCGGTGATAGCCGATGGAACACTCTCCGGGCGATGCGCGTTCTCGCACGCCGAACAATGGTTCGTCCTTGATGAACCCAGCCTCAATTACTGCCCAGACCTCTCCCTGAAATATTCTCAATTAGCCCCTTGACAGCTTTAATTCAACAATCTATAATGTAGACAGAAGTTGCGTTATTTTCGTCTGTTGTCTGGCGAAGGACGCGGCTTCTTAAAGAGCCTGCTTTTGTGTGTGGGCAGAGCCAACTAGCGCCGGAAGCCACTCGCGTTCCCGCCTTTACTGGCAAACCCGCTGACCGTTCGAGCTGAAAATATCAATCAGCCTCCGGGCGGCCTCGGGTGGAGCGCCGCTGCGTCTTCACGGAGATCCGTCGCAAACAGAGATTTGCGGCGTACGAAAGGACAGAAAAGATGGCTGTTGATGAGACGGCAAAGGGCGTAGACGCCAAGCGCGGCAAAGCGCTGGACATGGCGCTTTCAAACATTGAGAAGCAGTTTGGCAAGGGAAGCGTTGTACGCCTCGGGCAATCGACGCGCCTGAACATCGATGCGATCTCCACCGGATCCATCGCCCTCGATATGGCTCTTGGCGTGGGAGGCATCCCGCGCGGCAGAATCACCGAAATCTACGGTACAGAATCCTCGGGTAAAACCACCATCGCCCTCCAGTGTATTGCGCAGGCTCAGAAAAAAGGCGGCATCTGCGCCTATGTCGACGTGGAACACGCGATCGATCCAGAGTATGCACGCAAGCTGGGTGTCGATGTGGACAATCTTTTTATCTCCCAGCCGACGACAGGTGAAGAGGCGCTGGATATTATGGATGCGCTGATTCGATCGAGCGCGATTGACGTCGTTGTTCTCGATTCTGTTGCGGCGCTGGTACCCAAAGCGGAACTGGAAGGCGACATGGGCGACTCCCATGTTGGCCTTCATGCTCGTCTTATGTCGCAGGCGCTCCGCAAAGTTGCCGGAAGCATCAACAGAACTAACACCGCTGCCATCTTCATCAACCAGATCCGCCAGAAGATCGGCGTAATGTTCGGCAACCCTGAGACAACTTCGGGTGGGCTCGCGCTCAAATACTATGCCAGCGTGCGCATGGAGGTCCGCAGAACCGAAACCGTCAAGAGCGGTGCGGACGCCGTTGGCGCGCGTGTTAAGGTTAAGGTTGTTAAGAACAAGGTCGCGCCGCCTTTCCGACAGGCGGAATTCGATATCATGTTCGGTAAGGGAATCTCTCGCTCCGGTTCGATGCTGGATATGGGTGTAGATATCGGCATTATCGGCAAGAGCGGCGCTTACTTCTCATATGGCGACATCCGGCTCGGCCAGGGCCGTGAGAACGCGCGTAACTTCCTCGAAGATAATGAGAAGCTCATGGATGAGATCGAGGCCAAGATTCGCGCAAACTCCGCAGATACGCCAGTCGTACATGCAGCGCTGGTCGAAGAGGATGATGAGGACTAAATATCGGTCCGTAGCTCCAATTGTATCATCCGCGTGAGGATACGCAGACTCCATCGGGCCTCCTTTACCTGCTGGAGCCCGCGTGTCCCCACGCGGCAACCTTGCAAGCTCACAACCCACTTGTAATAACCGCAACCCGCCACTGGAGCCCGCGTGTCCCCACGCGGCAACCCTGCCACGTTGCCTGTCCCTACTTGTTTACGGAATCGTAATACGAATGATCTGCGATCTTGGCGATCTGCTCGGCAGGTAGCACAACGTCTAGTGCTGACATGGAATCTTCTAACTGTTCCATATTTCGGCAACCGATAATCGGGATTGTTGGAAATGGCTGCCCTTTTAGGTATCCGAGCACGATCTGGGTAATGCTCAGTCCACTCTCGGAGACTAGCAAGCTCATCTGCTTGTAACGGCGAATTGTTTCTTCTGTACCGTACATTTTTCCAATCACGCTGGCTGCATTTTCGGCTCCAAGCGCCTGGATCTTGTTAAATAAGCCGTTGGCTTGCGACTGATACGGAATTTCAGCCATGCCGGTACGAACATGCGATACGTACCGCTCTTCACTCATAAAGTCGACCGTCGGGTCGCCGTATGGCTGTGAGACAAGTGGCGCCGCATTCCACAGAATTTGATCTGCTACAAAACCCGGTGCGCCAGCCGCTGCTGCGTACGCGTTTGCACTCGCTATTCGTTCCGGCTTCCAATTCGAGGCGCCATAACTTCTAATCTTGCCGTGGCGCCGGTGCGACTCTAAAGTGTCGACAATGTATTCGACAGGCACGGAGGCGTCGTCGCGGTGCAGCCAGTAGAGATCAATGGTATCTACCTGCAGGCTTTTGATGCTGGCCTCCAGGTCCGAAGTGATATCGGCCGGTGACACTCGCGGCTGTTTCGGTGTTGAGAGATCATGATGGGCGCCTTTTGTGCCAATTACGATCTTATTTCGACAGGCACGTTCTTTGATCCAGCGGCCAATCACCTTTTCACTTGCGCTTCGCTCAGCTTCGGGAACCCAATCACCATAAACTTTCGCCGTGTCGAGAAAATTTCCGCCAAGCTCAACAAAACGATCGAGCATCGCAAAGGCATCTGCCTCTGCGATGGCAGTGCCAAACGAACCTGTGCCGAGGCAAAGCCCAGACACATCCAGATCGATTCCCGGTAAAGAAACTGCCATTTATCACTCCGTAGATTCAGGACGCCAGCAGACAGGCCTCGCGCATTACAGCTCTGTTCACCGTGCACAATCGCGCTTCCTGCGGCATCGCACCCAGCCCGAATGAGGTAGCCGCAGGGAATCTAGTGCACTTTGCCACAATGTGAATCAGAAGGTCGACGTGGAAGTGCAGACGGTTGGATTTCATGGAGCGATAATTGTCATGCGGGATCGGGTGTTTTTTATGTTAACTCTTGTGATAATGGGGTTTGCTGTTTGCGCCGTGGCAGCACGCGCGGAAGACCAACCTTCGACCAACCGTAATGCGTCGATTGGAGTAGTTCGGCCGGTGCTCCCACGATTATGGAGAGTTGACCGAACTACCAGAAGTGTCACCCGAGACTATGCAAAATCCGACTTTGCAGATGCCTGGCTTCGTCATCCGATCCTCGGTGACCCCAGTTTTGATTCCTTTGTCCGGGACCCCGGGAACCCAATTGTCACAGGAACTCCCCCGTTCGTATGGCCAGTGAATGTATCGCTGCTTGATGATCCCGTTTCCGGTTGCCGATACGCCTACGTGGGACAGTACCTGGACGGTTACAACTTTGGAATCGGGCTGCCAATCACGCATTGCGATGTCTTCCGGTCTTCGGATCAAGGCAAGAGCTGGCAGCTTGTTGGGCCAATATTTAATGATCCCAAATTTCGATTTGAGGGTGACGCAGTAGCTGCAAACATCGCCCCCGATGTTAAAGTGATCTATTGCGATGGCCTCTACCATATGGCCTACGACTGGTGTACCGATAACACGACCTGGGCTAACGCCTCGTCGCCGCGAGATGGCGCCGATTCGGGCTGCGCCTACGCCTGGTCAGAAAAGCCAGAAGGGCCATTTCATCGGGCGCCTCAGCCAATCTTGCGGACATCCGAGATCCAAAAATTGAACCACGGAAGCTCACGGTATTGCCGGGTCTACGCAACTTCGATCGTACGACGCAAGAATGACTGGCTCGTATTAACCGATCTTGATTCTGGCGCACACTTTGCGTGGGGGCAGGCTGCCCTGACAACTGCCGATCCCCGGGGACAGTGGTCGGCGCCATCGCTAATTGCATCTCTCGAAACGGATCGCTACTATCCCGCTCCAGTGGAGGCGTTCCCGGCATTTGCACACGATGGTTATGTGTACGATCCACGTACCTCCGTGGGACACAATCGAAATTTCCAGATTATTATGCGCGCGCCAATCGAGCGCGCTCACCAGCCAGAAGCCTGGGAGTTGTACCAGCACGGCTCGGTTTGGCATGCAGAGGCTGTGCCGAACGAAGCCTTTGGTATATGGGGACAGGCGTTAGCCGCCTCTATCAGCGATAACGGCGAAATGCGGGTGCTGTTTCCATCCCGCCGCGCCGATGGTGTCGGAACGATTAACGCCGCGCACCGAGCCTGGAACCAACCGTTTCGAACCAGCGGTTTCACCCTGTCGGCTCATGGCTCGCCAAGTCTAACGGTTCTGCGTGCAGCGTATCAAGATTTCGATCTTCACACAGACTTTTTCCTGTCCGCCGGGACCGTTCGCTTTGCCTGGGGTTTTCATGCTCCGCTAGGTGAGGTAGGAAGGGCGGACGGTATCCCGAATGAGATCTGCCGCACAAGGCAGTGTGCGCTTGTGATGTCACAGAGCGCGTGGAGACTCATAAAAGTAAGGGAAGCGGAGACCTATGCGGAGGACGTGATTGCTCATGGCGATCTCCCCGTATCGGGTGCGCACAAGCTTCATCTGCACTCTCTCGCCACGAAATTGCAAATAGAAATCGATGGTAACGTTCTCTGGAGTGGCCAATTGACCGCAGAGCGAGGGCCACTTGCACTCTATCTTGAGCCTGGCACCCATGTTGAGGTTACTCGTTTCACGGTAGCTGGAAATGTTGAACCTGCAGTACATACATGGCTCGGATCGGAAGCGGCGGCAGGCTCCGGCGTTGCAGAGGGAACCCTCGCCCGCCAAACGGGCCAGGAGTGGCGATACGGCCACGGTATCGTCTGCACCAATGCAAACGAAAGGGCCAAATGGAATTTTCGAGGACGAGGATTCCAGCTATGGTCGCCACGCGGACCAGAGTTCAGCAAAGTGGAAGCCTTGCTGGACGGCGTTTCAATCGGGACGATCGATCTACGTACGAATGACGCGATGAAGAGCCAGGTAGTCCTGGCGAGCCATAATCTCCCGGATGGGTTCCATGCCCTCGTGTTAAAGGCGGATGGAAAACTGCTCCCGCTCGACAGCCTCGATTCAATTCAATAGGCGGGACACTCGCGTACTTGTGGACATTGGATGCGCTATCATCCGGAGGCGCGCGCGGTGGTCCCTCTCCCTGCGAGGTACGAGCGGAGAAGAGGGTTCCCTACCGCGCCCGACGGTGGTCTCCGCGCGTTGCGAAGCAACTAGGGCGTGGAGGAGGGACCCAAGCGGAAAGGGTAGGTTAGGTGAGGGTCCCGTCACGCACGCCGATAACAAATCACACATAAAACCCACGAAACAGGGCTATCCTGGAGTGCCTCCATGGTTACCAAGGATATGATACATTGTTAGGGGTCGGGGAGGGGGATGAGGTCATTCGTCTTACCCGACATTGCAAACAAGGCAAACCAGCGAAACACACTCTGTATCTCCCACTAACCGTAAAGCGCACCTTTTGGATGACCATTACCACAAACCGGTTCAACAAGAAAGAAGTTTTGATGCTTTGGTCCGTCATGATCGCCGTGCTCTTTGGTGCGGTTCTGCACGCCATTTGGAACGGGCTAGTAAAGTCGGGGCCAGATCGGTTCCTGGATACTGGAGGTCTGCTGCTTGGCGCTAGCATCGTTTCTGCGATTGCGATACCATTCCTGCAGAAGCCTGCCGCAGTAAGCTGGCCATTTATAGCGATTTCGACAGTGCTGCACGTTGTCTACTTCGGGCTGATTGCCGCTTCGTACCAGCATGGCGACATGAGCCTCGTATACCCCATTACGAGGGGAACAGCGCCCGCGATCTCTGCCTCGCTTGCGATGGTTGCGCTGCACGAGGCGCCTTCGACAATCGGCCTGGCTGGAATCGCGCTTATCTCCTCCGGAGTTGTGACGCTTGCGTTCGCAAGAGCTGCGAGATCCAGCGCGCATCGCGGGCCAGTCGGCCTTGCGCTGCTCAATGCTGTTCTGATTGCTGCATATACGCTGGCTGATGGGCAGGGCGTTCGCCTTTCCGGCAGCCCGTTCTGTTACACTTGTTGGGGTTTTCTGCTGTGGGCAGTTTGCTTCAACACAATTCTGGCTGCGGTGCGAGGGCGGCAAGCCGCCGTCGGGATGAAGTCCGAGTGGAAGAGATCCATTGTTGGCGGCAGCTGCTCTTTGGCATCCTATGCCATTACGCTCTGGGCGATGATGTCGACCAAAATAGCGCTCGTCGCGGCGCTCAGGGAAACTTCCGTTCTGTTTGGAATGATCATCGCCAATTTTGCGCTCAAGGAGAGGATCACGCCTCTTCGGGTGGCAGCAGCGATGTTTGTTGTTGCCGGAGCTATCCTGCTAAAAATCAACTAATCGCCTTGAGGATATACAAAGAGGTCGTCTGCTATGGCACGATTAAAATTTCAGAATCCCCAATTGTATCACGGATGCAAAGCGAAATTCTGCCTGCTTGCTCTGCTCCTTATTTCTGTTACTGCGTCCGCAATGGCCGATACCGTCGTCCACAAACTGGTCGATCCGATGGACAGCCTGACCTGGCAGGCTTCACAAGATTCCACCGCAGTTGGCAGCGTTACATTAGCCCAGGAACTGCCTGCGGATCTCAAGGCGATTCATGCCCTGGAGATCTCAGCATCCTTTTCGGGCAAGGGTTTTGAGTACTTCCAGAGTATTCCATCGCAGCCCATCGTGATCCCGGGTGAAACGAAGGCAGTCTCGCTCTGGGTTCGGAATCGCAGTAAATACGCCTGGGTTCTGCAGTTCAAAGACGGTTGGGGACGAAATGTGGTCGACGGTCAGAAGCTTGAGTGGACCGTTGCTCGCGGCGGCGAATCGCCCTGGAGCAAGGTTACGTTCACCGTTCCTGCGGGTTGGGTTCAGCCCCTGCAAATTTCTGGGATCTTCGCGCATAACTGGGATTTCCAACAAGAGAAAGCCGCAGCGCGCATCGATGTGGGCCATCTCGAGACAGATACGGACATCGGCCGTGTCGATGCCTCAACCGGGCTTCTCTCATCGTGGCACGCGCCTTCTGCCGCGTTGCCTGGCCAAGCATCACTCCCACATCAACCGGCGATCCCTCTCCTCAGTTCGGATATGGTTGGCACGGAGCTTCACAATGTCTTCAGCGGGGTGAAACCGAGTTTTCTGATTACTATTCGTAACTGGCTTGCTGCGCCGGCCATCGCCTCGCTCAAATGGAAGGTTGCCGCCGAAGATAACGTTATAACTGCCAGTGGCGAACAAAACTTAAAGGTTGAGGATCATCTGGCCCTCAATCTCCCCCTAACAACACCGGGCTTTGGTGTCTACAAGTTCACTGGAGTTATCACCTGGGCAGATGGCAAGAAGACAACATCATCTCAGCCTTTTGCCGTGATACCAGTCGCTCGTGAACTTACAGATGCCCAGAAGGATGTGTCGCCTTACGGCCTAAATGTACTCAGCGCCCGGCAGCCTATGGTGAGCACATTCCGCAAGGCGGGCGTAGTCTGGTTCCGGGATTACGGGTTTAACTTCGACTGGATGGTGCGCGCAAGAGGCGAAGACAATCGCTACGCAGGCTGGCCCTGGTACCCTAAGATCGTAAGGGACTATGAGGCCAACGGCGCTCGCGTACTGGCTAACCTTCAGACCTCAATGCATCCTCCTTCGGGAGTATCCTCAGTCGGACCGGATCGTGGCTGGACCAGAGATCTGGTGGGCATGCTCCTTGCCTTTCCATCTATCCGAGCCTTTGAACTGGACAATGAATACGACCTCAGGGCGTCTAATGCCAGGGCGGAAGAGCCGATCGCCTGGAAGAACTACGGCCTGTATCATAAGAAGTTCGGCGAGGTGGCGCGGTTGCTGGGAGATGGACAGTTCACCGCCGTCGAGAACGGACGGGCCGGAATTTGGCCGGAACGCCTGCGCAAAATGGTCCTGAGCGGGGATTTTGCTGCGATCGATGTCGTCAACAGCCATCACTATACCGGGCCGGATGCTCCCGAAACGAATGTGATGAATTTCAATATGGGCTTTACCGGCGATGAGAAGCCCCAGACACTCTACGACCAGTTGCGGGCCGCAAAAGCTGCCGGCAGCAGCGACGGAAAACCACGCCAGCACTGGCTCACCGAATTCGGATGGGATACCAAGGCCGGGCCGGTGGTAACGCCGTTGCAGCAAGCAGCATACTTGCCACGAGCCTACATGCTGCTGCTCGCTGCTGGAACCTCCAAAGGCTTTTGGTATTGGGATCTCGATTCCGAGAAGGCAAATCAATTCTTTGATGGCTGTGGGCTGTTCACGTTTGCGCAGACTCCAAAACTGGCCTTTGCCACCTACGCGGGGCTTACGCGGATGCTGCCAACGCCAGAGTATGTAGGCACGATACATGCTGGCGAAAACACCTGGGGCTATCTGTTTCGCAACAGCAATGATGGGAAGTTGGTCGCATCTCTGTGGACACTCGATGGTAAGCCAGGGCCAAAAGTGGACTTTGGCCCGGCAGCTCTTTTCGATGCCTATGCCAACGCGCTGCCTGCTGGTGGCGTAACCCTGAACATGATGCCGGTATATGCAGTCGGTATTTCGGAGGAGAGCCGCTGGTTCAAGCAGGCGGCTTACAGGCTGGAGACACCGTACTACGTGTCTGCTAGCTCAGGGGATACGCTTACGGCGTCTCTTGTCGTTTCCAATGCGCGAAAGTCCCCAATTCACAGCACCGTTCAATTAAAGCTGCCGTCCGGTTGGACCGACGTTTCCGGCGCAGTTTCGGTCGCGGTCGAGCCCGGAAAGTCCACAACGGTTCCACTCACTTTTCGTGTGGCACCAGAAGAGGTCCGGCCAGAGAACACACTGCAAATACTGATCTCTGAGGGTGATCCCCTGGATAGCATACCGGTCCGAGTCGCCATTCAACAGCCGATTGAACTGAAGGCGGATGCCCTGCATGGAGACCCTGGCGCTGCTGATCTGATTGTCAAAGTTCGAAACCGGTCATCAAAACTCATGGAGGGCGTACTGCACTTTACGCTACCATCCACATGGAGCGCAAAATCGGCGGAATTGAAGGTAGATGGTCTCAAACCCGGCGAGTTGCGTGAGATGCATGCGGGCATCACCTGGACGGATCATTGGAAGCAGGGCGAGACGGCGGGAATTGAGTTTCGGAGCGTCGATGGACGAATCGCGAGGCAGCCCATTATTCCAGGTCGGCTCACAATCGCGCACATAGCCAGGCCCGCACTCGATGGCGATGTAAAGAAATGGCCCACTGCGGCACGACTTCCGGCGTGGACTCTGGGTGCCGTCAACGGTGCGCCAGATGCCGTGATCTATCTTGGATGGTCTTCAGAAGGAATCTGGATTGGTGTGGAAGTGCATAACTCAAAAGCCATTGTGCCCGATCCACGCAGCTTTTGGGTAGGTGACGTCCTTGAGCTGTTTGTGGATACGCACAACAGCAAGTCACCGCGGAAATACGCGATAGGCGATCATCAGTTCTGGTTCGCACCGCTTACCGCAGCGGGGCGCGCATATGCCGGGCAGTGGAAGCGAGGTGACGAGATCGCAGCGACTAGGTACGACATCGAAGGAATCGGCAGCAAAGTGGTACACACACCAGATGGCTACATTATGGAGTGCCTCGTGCCAGCCTCCCAGCTCTCAGGGTTCAAAGGCGTTCCCGATACTCGCCTCGGCCTCAACCTCAATCTCTCGGTGAAAGGATCCGCTCAGGATCGCGAGGTGTTCTGGTCTTTACCCAAGGATGTGGGTGTGGATCAACCCGGCGGCTGGGCAACCGTTATCCTTGGAAATTGACAAGTGTTCCCTCTCCCTGCCTTATCTTGTTTCATAGCGCTAGAGATAATCGGGCTGTGTCCGGTAGGCGGTGCATTGGCCCCTCTCCCGTGGTCTCCACCGTGTTCTCTACTGCGCC
>CAIXIX010000367.1 GCA_903919615.1 uncultured Chthonomonas sp. | reverse complement strand
CGGCGTCCCAGTTTGAGCGATACTGCATAGGCAAGCGCGGAATCACCAGCAACAGTTTCAAGGCATCCATAGTTACCGCAACCGCACTGTCTTCCATCCAGATCCACGGTAATATGACCGATTTCGCCGGCCAGGCCACTGTGGCCAGTGAGAAGCCTACCACCGCTCATTGCGCCAAGCCCAACCCCGGTTGACACATCGAGCATTGCAAAATCATCCAGTCCCCCGGCGGCTCCAAAACGCCTTTCTGCAAGGCATAGTGCATCGGCTTCCTGAATGAGGATGCATTCGACGCCGAGAAGCTCCGTAATGTCTGCAGCCGTATTGTGCGAGTTTGTTATTGGAACATTCGGGGAGAGAACTGCGGTATTCGTGCGCGTATTGACGAGACCAGGCATACTCACAGCCAGACCAAGAGTATTCACCGTCCTATCGCTCATCAGGCTCCTCGCCTCACGAACTACCGCCGTCAGGAGCCTTTCGTATGTATCTGGCGTTATAAATTCACGGGTGCGGTCTTCGTCTACATCGCCATCGAGCCCGGCCGCTACGATACGGCACACGCCGACATCGATAACCAGGCCGAGCACCTGCGAAAGCACTGTAGCAAGCCGGAGTTTCTTCCCGGGCCGTCCTCGCAATAATCCAGGAGCTTCGCCTTCCTCGAGCAGCCCTGCACGAAGCAGCGCTTCGACGGCTCTGGAGACCGTGGGAGCGCTTATTCCAGATTCCCGTGCTACCTCGGCACGAGAAAGCGGTCCACACCGCTGTATTGAATCTAGAACTTGGCGCTCGTTTATTCGGGACAGCAGATTGGGTTGTACAGCGGAAGTCCGGTTCATCAATACCATTTTAGACCCACCCTGTATTTTTGTCAATAACCTTTACTAAAGATTCGTAATTAAAAATCGGGGCATGTCATTGAGGTAAACTGCTGCACATGCATTCCAAATCCGGACCACCTTCAGAAAACGAATCACGCACTGATGCGTATGCTGCCCTGCGGCTTCAGGAGTACAGAAGGTATACGTTTGGACGAAATCTCTCTGGCGCGGGAGAGGCAATGCAGGGCGTCGTGGTAGTGTGGGAACTGTACGCGCGAACTCACAGCTCTCTAACACTGGGGTATGTCGGCCTGGTTCAGGTTATCCCGGTTTTCCTTTTTGCAATTGTGGCAGGGCATATTGCTGACCGTTATCCCCGCAAAACGATCGTTGTCATAACTCAACTGCTTTCATCTCTTTGTACGATCCTGCTGGCAGTGCTTTCGTCAGTTCACGCACCGGTTTCGCTGTTCCTTTTCTGTTTATTCCTGGGTATGACATGCCGCGCATTTTGCAATCCCGCGCGCGGAGCAATATTGCCTCAGATCGTTCCAGCAGGCATATTAGCAAATGCAGTTTCATGGGATACAAGTGTGCGCAGGGTCGCCGTAATGCTAGGACAGGCGCTGGGCGGCTTTCTACTAGATTGGACTGGCCGGCCCGCCTTTGCAGCGCTGCTGCCCGGTGTAGTCGTGGCGCTCAGGACTGCCTCCACTGCTCACGTAAACGGCAAACCGGACGCTGCCCTGCCTGCCTTTATATACTTATTGACGGCAGCCTGCGGGATATTAAGCGCCCTAACAATGGCGTCTATTCAGTTTCATGAGCCGCACGATGAACTGCGCTCCAAGCGGCAGACGCTTGAGTGGTCAACGCTGCTGGATGGCATACGCTACATCCGAACGAACAGGATTATCCTGGAGACTATTTCACTCGACCTATTCGCGGTGTTATTTGGCGGCGCAACCGCGCTACTGCCAGTTTACCAGAAGGACATTCTACATCTTGGGCCAGAAGCGCTTGGCTGGATGCGAGCCTCCAGCTCCTTTGGAGCGCTGATCACGGCAGTCACATGTGCGCACATGCGCGGCTTTAAGCATCCTGGCCGGGCGATGTTATGGGCGGTATTTGGTTTTGGTATTTCCACGATAGTTTTTGGATTATCGCGTAATGTCATTCTATCCGTGATTGCTCTTGCTGCTTTGGGAGGCCTGGATATGGTGAGCGTCGTTGTGCGCCAAACGCTCATTCAAACATTGACAGTCAATACGATGCGGGGCCGCGTTAATGCCGTTAACGCGATATTTGTCAATAGCTCTAACGAGATAGGGGCTTTTGAATCTGGAATGGTTGCACATATAGCAGGTCCTATTTTTTCCGTTGTTTCAGGAGGCATCGGGTCCGTTATTATTGCTGCGGCCGCCGCGATAAAGTGGCCCGCGCTCCGCAGTTATTCAAACGCACGAGATTAGATGTATTAGTGCATCGCGATGTCGATTAACATCAGCAAGTTGTCTGCTCCGCTCAAAATTATCCTGCTCAACTTGTAAGAACATTCCTCGATGCTCCGTTATTATAATTGTGTGGGGGCGCCTGGCAGGCTGAATGCAATCGTAGATCACCAATAGATCGGCAGGATTTAACGTGCGGGGTATCCAATCCATCGGGTATGCGGCGTTTCTATCACACCCAACTCAGAACTCGTGTGTAGAGCCGCTGCGCCGACGGCTCCCGCCGCTAACAGGTGACCAGAGTCTTTCACTGAATCTACTACTCTGCTTGTTCGATGTTGACCTTGCACTCGTTAAATCTATGTGTGGCTGAAAAGCCTTTTGGTACTGATCTGTAAAGATCGAGTTCGGAGCCTATTTTGGACGGCCTTGATTCCTGGCGGAAGCTAACATCACCAGATGAAAGAGTTGCCGAAGGCGCAATTCATGAAATTCGATCCGCCTATTCGGGTCGGTTAAAGGCTTACTTACGCAGTAAACCACATGGGCCAACGGCTGATGTGATTGAGGACCTGGCTCAGCAGGTATTTATACGTCTATGGGTGATGCGCAGCAGGCTCGTTTGCGATAGTGTGGCCGCCTGTACAAAACTTCTTTACAGGATGGCAGACAATTGCCGGGTTGATATGCTCAGACGAGATAAAAATTGTTACGCTGACAACATCGACGAAGCAGAGCCTGGTACTGCTCCGCACGAAGTGGCCGACAATGTTGAGTTGTTGTTCCTGGCAGAGTTGCTGAAACATGTAGTAAACACGTCGCTCCTGGGTTTGGACGCAGAGATATCGCAAGAGGGTTACAATCGACGCCTGCTTGCAGCTAGACTGTGCCTCTTGGATGGTTTCTCTGCGGATGAGACAGCATTGATTCTGAGCCAAAATCCGTTGGAGAACGAGCCCTCTATAACGAAGGAGGTAATTCAAGCATGGATTGCAGATGTGGGTACGCTCAGGCTTCTGGCATACGACACCCTTTATCACGATCCAAAGGCGCTCGTTGAAGCGATACTGGGTATCGAGATTGAATCCGGCAGCGACATTAGTAACCTGATTAAGGAGGCTCATATGCATCCGCCCGATCAGATAGCTGTAAATGGGCTCACATGGGATATCGTGGTACTTGCGATGCTGGCGTACTACCTGTGCGAGTCCAGGACGGATATGTTGAACTCTAAGCACGAGATTATTAAGGGTTGGAACTATTCGTCGGCTCAGATATTGACATTGCTCAACGAGATCAAGGAAATGCTGCCTTATGTACCTGTTACACAGGACCTCATGAAACGCATTTCACCGATCGATGATAGAGACAAAGTGCTTAGCGCGGGTTACGTGTGGGAACGCCTGGTGTTCGAACACGCTCTCGAAGAGTTGCCTCAATTGGAGATTCTAGAACGGATTGGGCCGGCAGCCTCGACCGCTGGATACAGGCTAAGTGGAGACACTATCAACTCCTGGCTGAGCGGCAGCCGTTCGAGACAAAAAGTGATGAAACAATGGAAAAAGCACTACGGAGAGACAGCTTATGCCTGACGCCGAGTACGGCTCGATTATTGCGCAACTGACTGAAGACGATTCCGTCTTTCGTCTGCTTTCGAATTCGCGGCCCGCAGATCATTATGTACCCGCCCTAGATGCTCGAACTATCCTGCTCTATCTCGTTGGCGGCCTCGACGAACCATCTGTGCGATTGATGGAAAAGTCGTTGTTGCGAAAGAACGCAGAACGCAGATCCCTCATCGAAGCCATGCGCACGCTGGCATCTCTGAAAACAATGCCCTTCGCACAGGTACAACAAATTTCAGATGGCGACACATTTGAGGCTCAGCTTGCCCAGGCATGGCTGGAGTACTGTGATAGCCAGGCTCAGCTCATTGACCTCAATCTCACCGCCCCTACATTTTCTAGGGATATGGCGCGCGGGGCGCGCTCGTTCGATATTTGGCAGGCGATCATGTCCCTTGGGACCTCTCCGCTTCCAAAGGCCATTTCTGCAGCCATTGAAACCATTACGGAGCAGATACGGCTTTCTCTGCTTACCGCGAGCATGTCGCCCGCTCGTGGCGGAGCCAGTAGACAAATTGTCATGTCTGGGCGCCGCGACATTGAGTGCATTGTTAGAGCGTGCGATATAGATGAAGAAGGACGTCTCCATTGCAGGATCGAGGTCTTTCCTCCCTCAGATTCTCAAAACGTGGATCTGGATCTGAACGATGGCAGCCGGGTAGAACTATCACTAACATTACAGGGGTTAACATTACCAATAGGAATTGCTCCGCTCATAGGAAGAGTCGCAGAGTGGAATGTTCCGCGCCTGGGAGAGATGACCGGCATCATCGATGGACCCTTACCGATAGATCGGATATCCATATCGCTACTCTCAGAGGAACCGGACTCGAGCAACCCGGCGTTCACATCGCAACTAAAACTACAACTTATGGCGCCTATAGTTGACTCTGCGGACAGAGAGCTGAACTTGCCAGCGATAGAGCTAATGGTTCGCACCGATCGGTTGGGCTCCAACAGAAACCTGAGAATTGAACTGCCTGAATCGACAGTGGCCGCATTCCCGACATCTGATTTATGCATGGACATATTAATTGCTTCGGCACAGATACAGCATCTCGGCTGCTGGCCGATTTCCGAGATGAAGCGATGGGAAAGCGGACGTTATCTGGAGTTGACTGCACCTGGTGTAACATCATTGCGTCCACGGTTAAGACAGTTGTGAGAAGAGTAAGAATCGTTCGGAGATAAACAGGTGCCTGAAGATTCGCCACCAAGTGATGAGGCGACAAAATATAGCCTGATCGATCTCCATGTTAAAATCGACATGGATCCTGTTACGGGAAAGGTCGAGGGCGCGGCGTTCTCGTTTATGGAGCAAATGCCGCTCTGTGATCGCTGGCGCTGCGATTATAACCCTGCGCGAATTGAACGTGAAATCCTCGAGCCTCTTAGGGCTCATATAGAGCGCCCGCCTACCCCAGAAAATCTTCAGGCAATTGGCAATTCTGTCTCTAAAATGCTCTTGCCTCCACCGTTGCTATCTGCAATCGACGGCAAGCTTCGTCAGATCCCACTGAAACATGAACGACGGCTGCGGCTTCGAATCACGACAAACGATCCCATACTCTCCGATATTCCCTGGGAATTCTGCTGCGCATCCCTAACGTCCGCAGGTAGCGTCGGCAGTGCAAATTACTTATCTCTAGAACCAGCTCTGCACATTTTCAGACAGAGTGGTGACAGTGTAACGCCTGCGAGTGCAAGCCGTCCTCGCTTAAGTGAGCTTCGTGTCCTGGTTGTCTGGGCAAATCCTGCAACACCGGCATTTCCGATGCTTGCCTCTGCGCGAGCAGAGGCAAGGTCACTCATTGGCGTGCTCCAGGATTCGCCGGAATGCCGTCGCAGCGTGGTCAGAGAGTTGCCAGATGCAACGCTAGAATCGTTAGCTCAAGCCGTGTCGGACCTGCGGCCCAACATCGTGCATTTCGTTGGGCACGGCAGCAGCAGTGGCCGCGAACCCGCAATCGTCCTTAAGAGCGCCACAGGTCACCAGAGGGTGGGCGTATCTCGGGTATCTGAGATGCTCAACTACCCCGAATTCAGGCTGCTTTGCCTATCCGCTTGTGACACCGCGCCATTCGCACAACAGGCGACTGCTTCAGGGAAAATAACCGCCGCAGTTGCAATGCAACTTCCCTGGCGGGATTCGATTGCCGCACAGTTTGCCCGCGCATTTTATAGTGCGCTAACCCTTTCGCAATCTGCAGAAGATGCGCTCTGGGAAGGCCGACAGGCGATACGAGGAACCGGGGCCGACTGGGGCAACCCCGTACTTTACATAAATGCGGCCGATTCTGAGATATTTGATCTTAGCCCGGCTGAGACACCAAACAATCTGCCTTTCAGGCAGGCGCACGAGTTCGTTGGCCGCGAAGCGACGCTGCAAGATCTAGATGCCACTTTGAATCAGGATCCGCGCGCAGCAGTCGCGATCGTTGGAATGCCTGGTATGGGCAAGACGCTTCTGGCAATTGAGTATGGCCATCGACGTAAGCACCTCTATCCAGGCGGCGTTTACTGGATTAGATCTCGCAATCTCACAGAAATCCGAGAGAGCCTTGAGGAAATTGCAGAGTACTTTGGTGTGCCTGAAGGAGTATCGGAGAGAGCAAAACGGGTCATAGAAAGGATCAACTCATCACACGCGCGATCCCTGCTGATCTATGACAATATGCTGGAAACTCCACCCCACGAGTGGCTGCCTGACCGGCATCATTTTATTGCGACAACAACCGATGCCGATATTGTCCGATCCCTCTGCCAGCTAATTCAACTGCCAGACCTGGAGCACGATACCGCCGTCGATTTCCTCGTAATGCGGCGTAAGGGCTGCTCACCCGACGAGCGGAATGCAGCATCGGCAATCGTAAGTCGAATGGGCTCACTGCCGCTCGCCCTGGCGCTTGCAGCCAACCACGCAGATCGTCTTGGCATCGGGTACGGAGCCTACAGAGAACTGCTGGAACAGGATGTTGTCGCTACTCTAACACGTGCTCGTAAGCAGTTCATGAACCATACCGGCCATACAGGCAGTCTGTTCGACACCATGGCCATATCCTTCGCCCGTCTGGATCGTAACGCAAAACGATTGCTGCAGACGGGGACATGCCTCGCAACAAGAGGGATCCGTCGAGATATTCTATTGCGTGCAGCAGGTCTCGCCGACAAGCGGTATGAGATTGCAGTATCTGAGGCGATTGCAGACATCACTACGCTTTCGCTTGGGACGCGAGAATCTGACAGCCGATTTGCCATTCACCAGCTAATCCGTGAGTTTGTTTGGTTTCGGATGCCTTCGGATAGACGGAGGAAGTGCGCAATCGATGCGGCAAGCGCGCTGCGCACCGGCCTGGAAATTGCGAATCGCACATCAGACTGGAAAGAGGTTCGGCAAGATCTTCATCATGTGCAGGCCATCGAAGAGCGCTGTATTTCGGAAACACAATGGGAGTCGCTCTATTCTCTGGCGATTGAGGCAGGGATATGCAAACGCGAACACTCCGATGCCGATGAGGCGGAACGCCAGTTTTCCATGGCAATAAATGCCGCTAATATCGCCTATGGTCAGGACAGTCTCCAGAGCGCAAGAGCTAAACTGCACTATGCGACGATCGCTGCTGTAGAATTGAAGCAGGTGGATCTCGCAGTGACTATGTGCGAAGATGCGCTCTCGGCTGCCGTTAAAGCCTTGCCAGCGAAAAGCGATGAACTTGCCGATTATTACAACGATGCGGGGTTTGTGATTAAGCATTGCAAAGACCCGCTCCGCGCACTTGAGCTCTATGATAAATCAATGAAGGCTGCAACAGATCTGTCTGGGGCGACTTTCGCAAGCGCTGTAAACAACCGAGGCGCAGCATTCGAGGCCCTGGACCGATACGATGATGCGATAGAGAACTACCTCCATGCTATGCGCCTCGATAGCAGACTATTTGGAGAACAGCACAATAAGGTGGCGATTCGGCTTAACAATGCCGGCCGCCTATACTGTAAAAACGGCAGAGCCAACCAGGCGCTTGATATGCATAAGAGGGCTGAAAAAATATATATTGAGACTTTCGGCCAGTATCATCCTAACGTTGCAGCATCGTGCTATTATCTTGGTGAAGCGGAAACCTCGCTCGGCAGGTATGAAGCGGCACTAGACCATTATAACGAAGCTATTGAGATCTATCTGCGATTTTACGATGCAGATAGCTGGCGGGTTGTAAAGGTAAGGGAAGCGATCGAACAGGCCAAAACCCTTTCGGCCGCCTCATAATTACTACTTTTATCGCTGCGGCGCGTGAGATTTTTTGTACGTGCCATTTTTGGTCCGGCCAGGGAGATTATTGTAAATGAGAGCAATGGAACCACATCATCGTGCCATCGGTTTCGGCTGTATCGCACTATTCACCGGCATTTCCGCCCACGCAGGCAAACCGCCAGACACGTTGTCTGCCACTAGCAGCGGTCAGCTCGTTCAGACGGCAGCACAAGCTATTGACGACAAAAGCCCAATGGCGACGTCGATAAGCGGCTTTGCGCCCACTATGATTTCGGCAGACCGGTTGAGGAAGTTCAACGCGCATCTCCTAGAACTTAACGGCATTAAATTTGATAATTACGATTCGACCGGCTACCTTGAACAGACATTGCTGAAACAGCCTAAAGGCTCTACAGCTGAGAGTATTGGTACAACAATCAGCACGCTCCTAAAGCACTACAATACTGCCATGCGTGAGGAGGGCTCACCAAACAGTAGGTATTCAGTGCAGCAGAGGAAGGCTCTAAAGGACGACTTCGAGGAGCTGGTCAATCTCTACGCGCAACTAGAAAGCCTCAACCCCGCACCGGTTGGCTATGCCGTTACGCTTACGGGCGGCGCCAGGTCGACCAACAATACGTCACTATACCAGCGCCTCGAACTGAGCGAGGTCATTCCAGGAGCCGATTTCGATTTCCAAACCTATTCATCCGACCCTACTTCTGTATCCTTAGGTGCAAAGGTCGATATTTCACCACTGCGGCGTGTGCGAATGTTCGCCATTGAAACTTACGTCGAGTTTGTTCGAGATCACCCGAAGGCGCCAACAGAGCCGACCAAGAAGCTGGAATACCTGGCGGCCAAATCGCATCTTTTGTCGGAAGCCCAAAAGGCGGTTGTCGCTCTAAGCAACGGGTGGAGAGTTAGCGTTAGCTCAAACTTCACCAGCGTACACGGGTTTGGCTCTGTTTATTCGAGCGGCATCGGAACTAGCTCACTGATTAAGAACCCCCTTGGGCATGGTGGTATTACTTTTCAGGAGAACGTTCAGCAATTGCGGGTGAATAGCGAACTTGGTGGCATCACCAATGTATTTTTGCCTGGCGCTTCCATCTTCTGGCAAGATAAAGTCAACTCAGTCGATAGCCATGGCAACGTATCAATTAACCGCTGGAAATACCAGATTGGCTTGGAATACAGCTCATTAGCCGGTTTTCATCATGTTCACGACATCTATGATGGATTCATTCGATACAGGCTGCCGAAAACAAAGTTCTCTGAGCTAAAACTCTCTGCCGGCCCAGATGCAGCGAATGTGGTTCGATTCCAGCTCGAATTCGGATACACATTCGGGAACTGACGGCTGACGCGGCCCACATTTTCTTGATCTTAAACGTCCGGCCACGATTGTTATTTTGACGCCTCGTGGCCGGCGATTTTGTTTGGGAGTTAAAACATTGATTTCACCAAAACGAACCACCGTGATTGTAGCAATGCTGTTTCAAGCCTTGGCCGCTGGAGCTGTGTCCGCGCAGACGAAAAATCCCGCCCAGACGGTCGCAAATTCCGCAACCAATTCCGGCATGGCGACGGGGGTTTCTGCGCTTGCTATTGACGACCATAGCCCGATGGCGGCATCTCTGGACGGTGGCACAGGCTATGTTCCAGACGGAAGCGACCGATTGAAATTCCTCTGCAATCCGGGAGGCAATACATCGAACAAGTGGAAGTATTCAGACAAACAGCAATCTGTTTACATCCAAACGCAGATCGAAAATGCGGTCGAGAATGCGCTGCCTGATAGAGGCAAAGCGCTCGTCAAGGAGATCATCGGAGATCACGATGTTCTTACGACGAAGTGCCTTGAACGCCTCTCGCCTATCTTTGACAAGCTGACGATGGGTGAGCAGTTGATCCTCGGGCACGATGGTAAAGCGGCTTACGTCACTATTAAGCCTATCGTGAGAGCCTATTTACTTATCGCGGCGCTCACACGAAATGGAATATCGATTGACTCCATAAAGCCAGTCGAGTTTGCGCGAATTCAAGCCGAACTTGCGACATTAGGCGCCGACCTCAATCGAGCTGCTGAAAGGCAAGGTCCCACCGAGGAACCGATCGATAATAACGGTCCCCGAGGATTAAGCCCGCCGGCACGTCAAGTTAAGGGAGTGGCGCTAAGTATCACAGCTGGCGCACGGAGTAACAGCGGTTGGGGATACTACGAGCGTGTTAGCTATAGCGATGGATTTCTGGGCTACGATATGGACGCCCAGGTGTCGCAGACCAATCCCAATGCGTTTTCCATCGGTTCAAAACTCGATCTGTCGCCAGGCCGCTGGGAACGGGCGCGCAGCCTTAGACTTCTGTTTGAACTGATTGATTCGCGATGCGCTTGTGAAGTGACCTTGCCGGAACGTGCGGCTTTTGCGGTCGCCTATTATCAGCTTAAAGATGAGGCAATTCGTGCATCCTCAGCAAGTCATGGGGGATTGCACATCGTATTTTCAAGTGCACTCACCACCGTTAACACGTTTGGCTCCGTTTACGCTTATGGTCTATCAGCCGGCAAAATACTTGCAAGAAGCGGAGACAAGTGGGCTGTAGGCGGAATCGTCAATGTTCAACAGCTGCAATTCACGCAGGATGGCGGTACGAGCAAGATTGGCCCAAGAACTTTGCCTAGTATTGCACTGTTCTGGCAAAATGGCTTTC
This sequence comes from uncultured Chthonomonas sp., assembly GCA_903919615.1. Classification (GTDB taxonomy): domain Bacteria; phylum Armatimonadota; class Chthonomonadetes; order Chthonomonadales; family Chthonomonadaceae; genus CAIXIX01. Next base: position 34,510 of record CAIXIX010000367.1, on the reverse strand, counting down.
CCGATTATGACCCAAAGAGTACTGCCCCATTAACCAGATGGCGCAGCCAGATTGGCCTCGAGGCGAGCTTCACGCAGGTGCTCGGCACCGACCAGAAGCCGATACAGCAGGCTATACATAATGTATACGACGTCTACTTACGGCGGCGCCTCAAGGACTTTAACGAATTGAAGGTACTGGGTGGCGTCGATGCAATCAATAGGTTCCGATTCGGGATCGAGTTTACGCATACAATAAAAGACTGAGAGCTGTTACGGTGACCTGACAGCAATCCCGGGCCGCCGCGACACTGTCGCAGGCGGCCCGATCATTTGATGCTAAAAGGCGTTCCGGAACTACTCAGCCGGCACGCAAACGCCAATTACCTTACCGCCTGGGTCGATAACGTGACCTTCAGTTAGATCAACCACGATTTCGAATGGCGCAAGGCCGTCCCAACCTACGACCCAGTCGTTACCATCGCTATCAACCTCAATGTAGGCGGTAACATCTGTGTATCCGGTTTGCGCTGAGCCAAGGTATATCTCAGCGCCAGCAACCGCTGCTTTTGATCTCGATTGCAGTAAAAATAAGAGAGTTGCAGCAATCAGTAACGCAGAGACTCCTGTATGGAGCCGACCGGCAAGACCGCTTCGTGTGTTTCTGAAGGCAAAAGTGAGTGTCCGCATGCTGATGTCTCCATTTCCTTTAATCTGGTTTTGTAATGGGCCGCCGCCAATTGGCAGTTTGCGGCGCCATCAACCAGAGAAACGGAGCGAGCTTATCAGATCTTACTAACCAACCTGGAAAAATCTAAGGAAAATTGATGATCTTCAACGGAACGTTTAACGTGTTAAGATTTTTGAATTAGCGAGGTCGAACTCGTATCATCCAATTCACCACCATATCACACTCAATTTACACTCGATACCAGTTGCAATGTCACTTGTGGGATATCCGCAGGGTCCACCTGGTAACCCTGTTCAAGATGTTCCTTAAGTGCATCGCCTAACGAGACACTCGCGGCTGAAAGCAAACTGCTGGATCGTGCATCGTAATCAGAACTGTTCGGCAAGCCGCACGCGTAGCCATACGTTGCAAGCATTCCCAGCAACTGTACAGCCATCGCTAAATGCCCTCGAGCGCTTACTATCAGCATTGCCACCAGGATACCATCACGAATGTCTGCGCTGCTGCGAAGTTCCATTGCGACAGGAAACGCCTCCATGAAGTTCTTCACACTGTTCGCGACATCGCCCGAATCAACGAACACATTCGCAAGGTTTATTTGCGCGTGCATCACGTCGTAAGGCAGATCAACTTCGCGAAGAATCCGAATGCATTCGGTGTACGCTTTAATGGCCTGCACATAGTCTCTGAGCCCCGAATAACTCTCGCCAAGATTTGAGAGCACGCGTCCCGTGTTTGCCTTGTCGTTAAGTCGGCGTAAAACTGGTAATACAAGTTCAAATTGAGATTTGGATTCTTCGTAGTTGTGACTTTGTAAAGTCGCAATCGCAAGTGAAGACTGAGCGAGAGCGATCTGCCTCTCATCATTTATCTCAATCGCGCGCGCCAAATATTTAGTGAAATAGGTGCGTGCGACGTCCAAATGCTCAGCATTGTGCGCGATGTTGCCCATGAAAACGTATGCGTGGGTTATTCCCTCAGCAGCAGCCGCTCCAGGCAGTTCCAATATCTGATTTATCCACGCGGTGGCTTCAGTGAACCAGCATCTTGTAAACCAGAACCGCCATATCAAGTTGAAAATCCCAATAGCGCGCACCGTGTCTTGCCTGTCGATAGTTATCTGGAGCGCCGCGCGAAGATTGTCGATGTAAGCTTCAATTTGATTGAGTGTTTCTGCCTGCTTGCTAGAGTAGATCCCCATATAATGCACTTCCAGAAACTCATAGCAGTTATCAAGAAACTGCTTTTCCACCGTTCGCAATGCCGCTACACCTTCGGCGTCGATCGACATTGAATGTCGACTTATATATGTGCGAACGAGATCAAGCATTCGATAGGTAATGCCACCACTATCTCCCGCAACTGTCTGTATAAGGCGCTTATCTGCGAGATGGAGGATACACGAGCGAATTTCGGCCGACGACTCGCCAGGAAGAGTACACACATCGATTGCAGTTCCTAGCGTCAAGCCTCCTCGGAATACGGTCAATCTACCCAGCACATCCTGCTCCTGCGCAGATAGCAGGTTGAAACTCCAGCCAATTAGCGCATCCGCCGACCGCTGACGATCTGGAAGCACATCGCTATCGTTCACCAGACTATCGAAGAGATCCCCTAAACTGCGATCGATATCTGGTAGTCCAACCGTTGACGCCTGAGCTGCGGCAAGCTCAATCGTCATAGCGTTGCCCTCCAACCTCGAACAGATCCGGCAGATCGCAGGCGCCATCGCGTCAGTAAGAGTTAGGGTGCCTCGCGACTGAGCTCTTGTTATAAACAGCTCGACGGCGGCGTAGCGTGTCTTGAGCGCCTCGAGTGTGAGCTTTGAGATTGTTCGATCTGTACCAACCGGTACTGCCAGGGCCGATAGCGGAAACAGGATTTCACCCGTGATGCTGAGTGGCTGCCGGCTCGTCGCCAGAATCCGCAGACCGGATACAGAGTTAAGTAGCCGTTGAGCCAAAGTTGCGCAGGCCGCGTGAAGGTGTTCACAATTGTCAAATATTAGTAGCGTTTGAATACCCTGAAGGCGCTTTCTGATTTCCTGAATGGCGGATAGTCCGGCATTCTCGTTCGACCCCAGGAGTGTCAATATCAGACCAAGTATCAGATCAGGATTTGTGATGGAATCGAGGTCGCAAAACCAGATGCCGCCATTAAACTCCGATTCAAGGGTACTCGCAACTTGAGTTGCCAGGCGCGTTTTGCCGAATCCACCCGCAGCTGTAATGGTTACGAGGCGGTTTACCAGAACCATTGAGCGCACATGCTGGATCTCAGCTTCTCTGCCCACAAGCGAGCTGATAGGGCTTGGATAGCTCCCAGTAACCCGTGACTGGTCCGTCGAGCCTGCTCTTTCCGCGGGCCTTGGCGACCACGGCACATGGTTCAGTCGATCCAGCAGCTTTGTGGTTTCGGGTTCTGGAAGTCGATGCAGCCTTCTCGCCAACAGCGTCGTAAGCTGCTTGGCGGCATGAACAGCTTCTGTTACAGCGCCACTGTCTGCGAGCGCTTCGATTAGCTCTCGGTGCTCACTTTCGCGAAGTGGGTCAACCTTGATTGCTAGCCTTGATAGTTCGACAACGCGCGTCATCTCATGAGCAGACCGGGCGGCATCTCTCAATCGAGAAATGGCACGGAGACACGAAGTGCGGCGAACGGTGCGCTCCGTTTGTATCCATGGATCATCCGCAGGCGCAAGCAGATGCCCGGTGTAGAGCTCGATGGCGGATTGAACCTTATTCAGGTCATCACTGTTAATTCCACCATCAAAACTCAGTACATCGACATTAACAGAGTCGAGCTGCAAGACAATCGGGTCTGCTGCCGCAGGACTCAAGAGGTTCGAAGCGGAGCCGAGCTTGTTGCGTATCTCGGTTAGAGTGCGGCGGAGGTAGAAAAGACCGTTCTTAGTGTCCGCTTCGGGCCAAAGATCATTCGCCGCCTTTGCGCGGCTTAATGTGCCCCGTGACGAAAGCGCTAACGCAGCCAGCAGATAGATTGCCTTACGCGATAGGTCGACTTGCTCTGTCGCCCCGGCAATACAGCACGAAGGAGCGCCGAAAAGCGTAAGCTGCAATGTAGGTGCGAAGGGGTCGTCGGGACTCAAGTGGGAAGTCTCCGTACAAAAAAACTCTGCTTCAGCGGCAAATTCGCGATATTTGTAACGCTTTTTGTAACACCTGTCTAGATACAATACCTCATAACGACTGATGCAATAAGGCAACCTCCTGATGGTACATTCTCCACGTCCGATCTCACTCTTTGCGAACTACAACCCTGTAAGCAGCGACGTTCGAAGTCGCCGTTGGGAACAGCGCCTGCTCGATGTGAACTCAAGCAATTCTGTTACCTTGCGATCCTGCACGCCACCGGACTTAAACGCCAGTTCGTCTGAGTCAGAACGTCGGCTCATCGGGCTTGTGCTATCCGGGGATCAACCAGCGACGATCTGGTTCAACCGTAGGCTCACGACCTATATTTCTATGCTATGCCGAGATGCGCAGCTCGTTTCGGATCATCGCGATCAACTATGCCGCCATGTCATGGCGAAGCTCATCGAAGCCGACAATGCCCGAATCCGGCAATGGTACGATAGTGGTCGTGGGCGGTTCACTGCATACGTCGGTTCAGCGGTCCGCGGGGCTGCTAGCCAGTGGATGCGGTTGCACTGGAGCAGAACCGAAACTGCAAATCCGTCAAGTTTACGTTCAGCGCAGAGCGTGCCCTCGCCACCAAGGCTGAGCCATGATATCCGCCCGGCGGTACACCCCAAAATTGACTGCATTGGTTACTCCGCGATGAACAGTGAGAAGAAGCGGGCTGTTCGGCACGTTATCGCAACGATGCTATGGCGCGATGCCACGATACTCCGACGGAGGTTTCTCTTGAATCAGAGTTATCCGGAGATCGCAGCAGGCATGGGTCTGCGAGAAAATCATGTTGGGCCAGCGTTGATTCGGGCGGAACGCCGTTTCCGAGAGCGCATCATCTGCCGATTTCCGGGTCTGTTCGATGAAGCGGTATAGCAAACGTTTTGTATTGGTTAGGAGATTACATCCTCAATAGCCAATAGATGCCTTGATGATCTGGCACTATAACCGCATCGGTCATGATGCCAGCCACGGAATTCTAAAGGTCGAGGAGACAATGATGAAACTATCCTGCCAGGAGGGATTGGTCCCAGGCGCCACATTTGTTGAGAAGCTTAAGAACCTTGAAGCTTATGGATTTGCTGGCATTGAGTTAAATGGTGGGCACCTGCACACGCCTGAGGAGATTGCTGAACGCACCGCAGCGCTGGCAGATAGCCCCGTACGAGCATCATCTATTTGCGGCGGCAACACTGCTGAGCTGGTCCATCCCGATAAAACGAAGCGCCAGAAGTGCTCGGATGGGCTCAAACGTCAGCTTGAGGTAGCCGCTAAACTTGGCGCTCTTGGGCCAATTACCGTTCCTATTTTCAATCATAATGATCGCGTGCCGGACTTATCACCGTGGCGCACACGCGCACAAATCGAACGTGATCTGCTTATTGAGATGCTGCTCCCCCTCGCAGAGTTCGCCTCGCAGCTTCACACTGCCGTTCTGCTGGAGCCTCTCAACCGCTACGAATCAAACTCCATCCCAACGCAGAAAGATGGAGCGGATATCGTACGTGCAATCAATAGCCCGGGCGTGCGCCTAATGTCTGATGTATTTCACATGCACATTGAGGAGACCAATAGCCCGGCTGCTCTGGTGGCTGCTGGCACTACGATCGGGCATGTACACCTTGCCGATAATACTCGCAAAGAACCTGGCAGCGGCGATATCGATTTTAAGGCGATCTTTACCGCTTTGAAATCGGTGAGCTTTACCGGTTATATGGCTTTTGAGTGCGGCCTTACTGGCCCAGGAGCCGAGGTACTGCCAAAGTCTGCAGCGTTCTTGAAATCCTGCATGGAGTAGGAAGACGGAAAGAAGGGGCTCCCGATCGTCGATCGGGAGCCCCTTCTTTGATTTAAGTTACTTGAGTAATCTCATCCGCACGGCGTAGCGAAAGATCGCTGCCCGCTCATCATCGGAAAAGAACCTCACCGATTCACACACCATCAGCTTGTGTTGGATGCACCAGGATACAAACTGGTCGTCCGAAAAACAGTAAAGCCACTCGGGCACACGGGGTTTCAGCGAACTTCCACCGCTAACAGCCTCAGATTGCAATGCTGTTGCGACTTTCATTGTCCTTGCCTTTCTTGTGTTAAATCCAAAGAGCCTGCCGTGTCTCCAGACGGCAGGCTCTACGGTGTCATTACCCAGTTAACTGAGTAAACGACCTATTCGAGAGTTATCTCGACTAGCATCGTGCCACCCTGCCGTTTGATTACTGCCGTAACGCTGCCGCTCTTTGGCAGGCTATGAGACACTGCGGAAAGCGCTGCTGCATTGTCGATAGCCTTGCCTGCGAGCCTAACGATTACATCACCAGCACGTATTCCGGCCTCTTGTGCGGGACTGCCCTCGACCACTTCCGTGACAACGGCGCCCTTTTCGCCAGCCTTGGTGCCGAGCGACTCACGGATTTGCGGATCACTGGCATCCCCAACCTGTACGCCGAGCTTGCCCTTTGGAACGGTCTCTACAGGCGCCTGCGTCCTGGTGGTCACCGTATCCACGGCAGGCGCTGCTGCAATAGTAACGCGAACCGTCTGCTCGGAGCCATTGCGCTTAACCAGCAGCGACACCTTGGTATCAGGAGCAGTTCGGGCTACCATGTCCCGCAGTTCATATTCATTTTGAACGTCGCGGCCATCATATTTCAGGATGATGTCTTCAACCTGAAGGCCGGCGGCGGCGGCGGGTGTGTTCTCACTAACCTGCTGTACAAGCGCTCCGCTCTTCACGCCATAAGCCTGCTTTTGCTTGTAAGTAGGTGTAATGGGCTTAACACCGAGGTAACCGCGAGTTACCGTGCCCTTGGTAATGAGCTGGTCCATGACATATCGGGCTGTGTTCGACGGAATGGCGAAACCTATGCCGACGTTGCCGCCTGACGGGGACTCGATTGCGACGTTGATACCGATCACGCGACCGTAAACATCCACAAGCGCTCCGCCAGAGTTGCCCGGATTGATGCTCGCATCTGTCTGGATCAGGCTGGAGTAGTAGCGCTGATCTTGAGCCGACTCGCCGATCTGCTGCGATCGGTGTAACGCCGAAATTACACCTACGGTCATGGTATCGCTAAGGCCGAAAGGGCTTCCAAATGCAATCGCCCACTGACCGGTCTTAACCGTATCTGAGTTGCCAAGCTCTGCAGCAGGCAAGTTGTTTGCGTCGATTTTGACGACAGCAAGGTCGCTCCGATAATCTCGCTTTACCTGCCCCGTAAGTTCGCGGCCATCCTGAAGGTGAACAGTAACCCTGTCTGCTCCTGCTACAACATGGTCGTTGGTTAAGATGTAGCCGTCGCTGCGGACGATGACGCCGGAACCGCTCGCAGTTGCATGCTGTGGAAACTGCGGATCTTGCGGCATTGCCCGGAATCTTCCGTTTCCCTGCCCGGGGAATCCTGGAATGCTAAAAGGAAAGTCCTGCCCCTGCATGGCTCCCTGTCGGAAACGCATAACAGGGCCACCATTAACCGTTTGACGGCTCTCGATGAACACGACGGATGGCCGCAATTTGTCTGCAACCTGCTCAAAGGCGGATTGTACGCCAAGAACCTGTGCCGAAGGTTGAACAGGCGGTGTGACATTTTGCGATCCTGCACGATCTTTAGAAACGATCGCAGCCGCGCATCCAAGCCCGAATACTGCGGGCATAATCGCGACGCGGGCTGCTCGCCTCTGCCACGCTGTTGCTTGCATTGTTAACCCCTCCGATTTACGTTAGATGAAACTACGTAAAGTAAGCAGAAATCACTCATAGTGACTGATGATGTAAGTTACCTTCATCATCTTCATAACCCTTTATACGGGCCTCATCTCGAATTGTGTTTCCAGCCGTAGGGCTTTTTGGTGTTGACTATTTCACACCGGGCTATAAATCAATCAGGGTCGCACGAAAACGTGCGGCCCTGAAATTGCTGAGAGGCTATAGACGTGCCTTACCGCACGCCGACTAGCTCCACAACAAATACCAGAGTTGAGTTTGGCGGGATAACTCCACCAGCCCCCGCGGCGCCGTAAGCCAGGTTCGGTGGGCAGATGAGCTTACGCTTTCCGCCAACTTTCATCGTCTGAAGCCCCTCATTCCATCCTGGAATTACGCGTCCCAGCACGAATTCAACCGGTGCGTCCTTGGTCTCATCGAAGACGTTGCCATTTGTAAAGGTACCCTTGTAGAAAACCTTAACGGTTTGACCAAGTTTTGGGCTCGCGCCTTTGCCGATTTTGATATCGACATACTTAAGGCCCGATTTTGTCGTCACCACCTTCTCCTTGGCAGGGGGAGGGCCGGCGTGTGCGACGCTGGTTGGGGCGACGTGGCTGGCGCCCAGCCCCAGACAGAGTGCCAGAGAAAGCAGAAACTTGCGCATTTTGGTCGTATTCTCCCGAGCCGCAAGACAATTGTGTTGCGACTGCTTTGTGATTCCAGATGGCTGGTTGTGTATATTATAGCAGGCTCTTAATATCAGGCAATAATATCCAGGTTCGTATAGGCTAAGGCGAGCTTCTTTGGGCCGTGACCGGCGAAAACTACCTCGACGATAGTGTTTGCACCTTCACCGGTAACGTTGAGGACAACCCCGAGCCCAAAAGTAGCATGCCTAACGCGTTTTCCAACGCGGAGGCCGCTCGCGTGTTCGATTCGCTGCTGTTCACGCGGCGACACCGGCCCACTGTCCCAGAGCCGTGCGGGTTGTTGCTTCTCGCGCTGAGATTTATAATCTTCATCAGGATCGAAACTTGAAACGGTGCGAGACTTCTGTACGGACTGCCGTGCCTTACCAAACAGTTCTGCCGGGATCTCGGCCAGGAATCGCGACGGGGCGCTGTAGTTAACTCTTCCGAAAACGGTTCGTCTCGCAGCGTGACTCAAATACAAGTGCTGCTCCGCTCGCGTAATCCCAACGTAACACAATCGTCTCTCTTCCTCAAACTCCGTTGTGGATCCAGACTCTAACGCCCGTTTGTGAGGGAACAGCCCCTCCTCCATCCCTGCAAGGAAGACGACTGGAAACTCCAGTCCCTTTGCAGAGTGGAGGGTCATCAGAGTAACGGCATCGGCAGAAGCATCAAGGCTATCGATATCTGCAACAAGCGAAACATTCTCAAGAAATCCGGTCAGTGAAGCCGCCTCTGTCTCCATCTCATATTGGCGCGTTTTTGAAAGCAGTTCTCCGATGTTTTCCAGCCGGGTTTGAGATTCAATCGTCTTCTCTTGTTCAAGCTCGTCGCGGTAGCCGCTCCGATCGAGGATTCGCTCTGCCAGATCGGTGACATTCATTCGATCACGATCGGAACGGAGCATTGCAATCATCGATGCAAAGCTAGAAATACGCGCTCTCGTAGGGCTATTTAGCTGCCTGAGATCATCGACGGATTGAAGTACGTCCCAAAGAGCGCAGCTCCTTCGCGTCATCTCAGATTCGAGTACCGCTATGGATGTGGCTCCAATCTTTCGCGCAGGAACATTAATGATACGCAGCATGCTGATACTATCTTGAGGAGAGTTAACACATCGGAGATAGGCCAGAACGTCCTTAATCTCTTTGCGTTCATAGAACCGAATTCCGCCAATGATTCTATAGGCCGTATTCCAGTTGATGAACACCTCTTCTAATGCGCGCGATTGCGCATTAGTGCGATACAATACGGCGAAATCCGAAAGTTTCCGACCTGTCTTGATGATGTCTTCGCGTATCCGCTGAACTATCCAAACCGCCTCTTCCTGCTCATTCTGGGCTTCACGCACAACCAGCGGCGCGCCACGTTCCTTTTCAGTCCAGAGCCGTTTCTCTTTGCGTATGCTGTTATTACTGATTACGGCGTGTGCGGCATCAAGAATGGTCTGCGTGGAGCGATAGTTCTGCTCAAGCTTCAAGACCCTGGCTTCAGGGTAGTCCTTTTCAAACTGCAGGATAAGCTTTACGTCGGCGCCACGGAAGAGATAGATGCTCTGATCATCATCTCCAACAACACATATATTGCGATTCTTTGCAGCTAGGTAGCGCAACAGAAGATATTGAACGTAATTAACGTCTTGATACTCGTCTACAAGCAGGTACTCAAACCGATCGTGAAGCTGCGCCAGAACGTCCTTGCGCTCCTTTAGCAATCTCACAGTTTCAGTGAGAAGATCGTCAAAATCGAGTGCGTTATTGTGACGCAATCGCTCCTGATACTCTCGATACACCTTACAACAAACATCATTAAAATGACCGCCAAAGTGCTCCGGAAAACCGTCCGGATCGATCATTTTCTCTTTAGCTCGGCTAATTTGTGATAACAGAGCACGCGGTGCATAGCTCTTCTCATCCAGATCAAAGGCCTTCATAATCTGCTTGATGAGCGTATTTTGATCCCCATCGTCGTAGACCACAAAATCTTGCTCGACGCCGATCTTCATTCCAAATTCGCGAAGCAGGCGTGCGCATATGGAGTGAAAGGTGCCTATCCAGAGCCCTCTTCGATCGCCAATCAGGCGTGCTATCCGCTCCTTCATTTCATTGGCTGCCTTGTTTGTGAACGTGACAGCAAGAATGCGGTACGGAGAAACATGTCGCTCTGAGATGAGATAGGCAACGCGATGCGTTAGCACGCGGGTTTTGCCGCTCCCCGCTCCTGCGAAGAGAAGGATGGGACCCTCGTTGTGCAGCACTGCCTCATACTGAACTGCATTCAGTCCGCGAAGGAGTGGATGCCGGTTCTCAGGTTCCTCAGGCGATTCAATCTCTTCCGGCGGAACGTCGGCGTCTTCAAAATCCAGTTCAGGCATAGATAGGCATCCTTTCGAGCCTATTATACAATTAAGATGCCTACCGTACCGTAGTCTCGCACTCTCGGGCCAACCTCAAAAAGCTTTCATAACGGCGGCGAGTAACAGTCCCATCTTCAACAGCCTGCTTCAAATTGCAACCGGGCTCATTAACATGCTTGCAATCTCGAAAGCGGCATGCGGTCTCAATATGCTCCGTGAACTCCCCAAAACTCTCGATCAGCTCTTCACGATCCATCTTGAGAAGCTCAAGATTCCGCAATCCTGGCGTATCCGCTACCCAACCGCCGCAATTAAGCGGCAGCAGTTCACGCACCGTTGTTGTGTGCCGCCCCTTGAACGTAACTGTCCCAACCTCGCCTGTAGCGAGCATTAGTCCGGGCTGGATCGCATTAAGCAGACTCGATTTTCCAACTCCTGATGGACCAGAGAATGCAGAGATCCTATCGCGGAGGGCATCTTTCAGTTCATCGAGACCAACACCTGTTTTGGCGCTCGTAGCAATTACCCGATACCCGATCTTCTGGAACTCTGAAAATGCTTCGTGGAAAGTCTTGTCGTCCACTTTATCTCGCTTGTTAGCGATCAGCAAGGGCTCAATGCCAGTGCTTTGGGCAGCTACAAGCCATCGATCAATTCTCCAGGGATCCGGGTTAGGTTCGGCACAGGCAAATACAATAACAAGCTGGTCCAAATTTGTTACGAGCGTCTGTTCGGCTCCACGAAAGGAAGACCTTGCAAATCGAGATCGCCGAGGCAGGATCTCTTCGATCACTCCAGATCCGTCTGGTATGAGTACATACTTAACGCGGTCACCAACCGCAGCTGTATCGTAATTTAAAGGCTGTTTGGCCTGCGTAACGCGCTTAGGTTGACTTCCGCTTGTGGAATACGAGAACTTTTTTCGAAGATTGCCGCGCAGCGTACACATCACTGGCGGCGTTTCAACTATAGAACAATTAACTTGCTGAACTACAAACAGGCCGCTATTTACTCTTAGCACAAGCCCTGTGTAACGGCCATCATCTACAGAATCTATATCGAGTATCGAATTGTCAAATTCGCCGGACGAGCTGTCGTCCCCAACTTCGGGTTCCAATTGGATCTGGGTCAAGTTCTTGTGTGTCTCCTGGTACTGCCTCTAAGTTAGACTTGGATACAGGCTTCGCTTTGAGAGGCGAAGTCGCCATGATATTGGTAGTTTGAGCTACCGTGAGTATACAGAGGCCCGTACGCAATGTCAAGGTGTACAGGCCGCAATATCGACGCGCCGACTGCATCAACGTGGTACGGGCGTCATGTGTATTATCTCCTGGACGACATGCTCAGGCGTTACTCCGGTATATCGAGACTTGGTATCGAGTAGAATTCGATGAGCAAGCACCGGTGCTGCCATTGCCCGAACATCTTCGGGAAGCACATACGTTCGCCCCGATAGCGCGGCACGCGCTTGCGCAGTGCGGTACAGCGCCAGAGATCCTCTCGGAGAGACACTCAGCCTGAGTCTCGTGTCGGTACGTGTCGCCTGCACGAGGCGTAGGATGTATTCCGCAACGGATCGATCCATTCGCACCGATTTGATCGCATCCTGCAGCCGCAGAACATCGACGCAGCTTGCGACAGGACCAAGGTCGTCAAAGGGATGATGATCGTTCTGGCTGTACAGGATCTCCAACTCCTCATCCGGCTCTGGATATCCCATAGTAACACGAATCATGAATCTGTCGAGCTGGGCTTCCGGCAGCGGGTAAGTGCCGTGAAAGTCCGATGGGTTCTGGGTGGCGATAACAAAGAATGGCTGGGGCAAGTCTCGCCGTTTGCCATCAATGGTTATCTGGTTTTCACTCATAACTTCAAGCAAAGCAGATTGCGTTCTCGGCGACGTCCTATTTATTTCGTCTGCCAGCACAACATTGGCAAAGACAGGTCCTTCACGGTATTCAAACACTCCTTCGCGCGGGTTGTAGAAGCTGCTGCCCGTTATATCGGCTGGCAGCAGGTCGGGTGTAAATTGAATTCTGCGAAAGATCCCATCAATGGAGCGCGCAAGCGATTTGGCAAGCGTTGTTTTCCCGGTACCTGGCACATCCTCCAGTAGCGTGTGCCCACCAGCGATCATGGATATAACGACAAGGCGCAAGCTTTCCGCTTTGCCACGAATTACGGTGGAGAGATTGCGCTCTATGGCTTGTGCTTTGGACAAAAACTCAGGTGTCATTTACTCTTCTCCTCAATTTATCGCAGCCTCGATATTCTCTCCAGGTCGGATACCAAATCCGAAATACACTGCAAAAGCGCTCGATCATTGATGCTGCCAAATCTTGCCTCGTAGTAAAGATCGACGAACTTACGCCCCGCAACTATCGCAGCGGCTTCAGGCGGTGTTGATGGGCTTAAGGCCTGCATAAGCTCAGGATTCTGTAAAAAGTCGCGCCATGGGACATCGGCAGGGCAGCGCAGTCCGCACTGTCGGCACGCGCGTTCAAATCTGGCATGCAATCTCAACAGATCGACATCCGTCACCGAATACGACGTCATAGAGGAGCGTTTCCCTGTCTTGAACCGGAACCTGCCCGATAGCCTGATCGCCAAATACAGCGCTAAAAGTCCACTAAGGCCCAAGAAGGGCACGCGAAGTCTGTCTGGGGTCATCGTCTGCTTGACCGTGGTCATCCAGTCTTGAAACTTCTCGGTCCAGGCACGCCAAAATGGCAGGTCGGAAGACTGATGGCCAGGCAAGCCATCACCTGGCGTTGCGTCAACGGTGATCCATCCTTTTCCCTTAACCCATGCTTCGGCCCATGCGTGTGCATCTCGCTGCCGCACAACAATCATTCCGTCTTCACGCTCGTGAGCATAATATCCTATGACATAGCGTGCAGGTATGCCCACACGCCGCATGAGCATCACAGCGGCAGACGCAAAGTACTCACAGTGTGCAGCCTTGTTGGAGAACAGAAAGTCACCAAGGGGATCGTGGTCGTCCACCTGTATTGTGAGGCTGTACTTGTGGTTCGCTGGGAGATAGTTCTCGATAGCCCGAATCTTCTGCTCGGGCGTATTGCAGCCAGAAACGATGCGGCTTGCAAGAGCACGGATGTCAGGCGTTATGCTTTTTGGCACGTTCAAAAGCGCCTGTATGGTGTCTCGATCGGGCGGCAAACACAACGGCCCTTGCGCATCTTCCTTCCCTACCTTGAAAGTATAATTTTCGATTGCTGGCTCGGCAACTAGCGGCCCACCCGAGTCGCGAGCCCAGCGCAGAGTCGTTGGCTGATCAATGTCTACTGAAGCGGCGTTGAGAGGCAGAAGGATCATATTGTCCAGAGGCATGAATGTGATCACGCTGGCTGCCTCGCCAGCGCTTCGTCCAATCAAGTTCGAGCTTCCATCGATCGGGACATACTTTCTGTTGCCACGACGGAAGCCGGGGCCCCATGCACCAGATGTGTAGGTAATCATTGCGCCGGCCCGCATATGGCTTACGTCCGCTTCCGTTTTGATTCCAAGGACGCGATCGAACGACTCTTCCTGCCCGTACATGGAGCTTAAACGGCTTTGATCGCTGAGCCCCGAAGTTCTGGTAGGCAGATGAGACTGCATTAGCGCCATGTTAGCCATGTACGTGATCATGTCTCGTTGGGCAGTAACAAGTAGAAACAGCCCTGCGCCAAAAAATGCCGCAACAAGGAATGCAAGGTTCAACACAGGTCGCGCTCTACGAGCGGCAGTTGCATCCCGCTCGACCCTGTGCTCGACTATCCCGAGCAGCAGCAAAAGCACAAAGGGTGGTGTACTAAACCTTCCCTGCAGATCATCATAGGTGTTAATCGCGATTACAAAAACGGTACCTATCAGCATCACGGGCGTCGCGGCGCTTATACAGGCATTACGAGACCAGGCTCTTACCGTAAGCTCCGCGAAGCACAACACCGCGACCTCATCTGGAACCATCGGATCAACCACGGTCCCGACTTCCTGCGCGGAGTGCCATCGATACAGCACAACTACGAGGGGAAACAGCACACAGCGAGCGAGCGCAAGAGCTCTGAAACGCTCCATTCTCCAGGGAATGACATAGGAAAGGGCAAAGAATGAGCCCAGGATTGGCAGGTCTACCGATGGCCGCCCTTCCCGATACCACAGGGAGGCGCAAGCGCATATTGCTGCGCACGCGAAATACCCGTTTATTCTGTGCGGATGCGGATGTACAGCAGCTGAAGTCATCTGTTTACAGCTCCTCCAGCCCTGCTTCAATGGCTGCCCTGCTGATGAGCGTCAATCTTTCGTTCAGCTCTGGTGTGAGCGTGCAGGGCCGATCCCGAACGATGATGACCTTTACAGCCGATCCTTCCATCGATAGTTTTGCAACAAACTCACGCCGGGTAATGGACCAGTCAAGGAATACGCAAACGACGGTGGTTAGGCGCGAAAGGTAATCGGAGATCGCCGGTTCCAGCGTTGAGAATGGCTCGTCTTTACTCTCTTCAACACAGGCAAGAATATCCAGAATCTGATCCAGGTAGGCCAGGCTCCGTCCAGCGGTGAGATGGTACAGATTAGGACCTGCGGCAAACAGATCTACGAGGTAATCTGCCCTTGCCATAAAGTCGGCAACCGAGGCGCACACAGAAACTGCGCATTCAAACTCATCTTTCGCGTCGTTTCCCGATCCATGCGGCAGGTGCGTATCCAGCACCACTCCCACACGAAGAAAGTACTCGTCGCGATACTCACGCACAATGGGCGTTCCAAGCCTGGCCGTTGCCGACCAGTCGATATTGCGAATGCTATCCCCTTCCCTGTATTCGCGGTTACCGATGTACTCAAACGACTCCCCAAGATCGGAAGACATCGCCACTCCACCGGGCTGGTATCTCCGACCAGATGGAATTCGCAAGTTCATTAAGGGAGAGAATTCAGGGAAAACCAGGACATGCGACGGAGTCTTAATATTTGCATAGGATCGGAGCAGCCCAAATGGGAAATCGGTCTCAGCCCGGTAGCCAGGCCAGGTGTAGTTGCCGCGGCGAATGCACCTAACACCAACGTCAACTTCGGCTGTTTCATTGCGATTCATGGAAGGCAGCATCGCGCCATCGAGCGGAATCGCATTTAAACCTGGTGGCAAGCCAAAGGGGATGATATTGAGCTCCGCAAAGCCAAATCTGCGCTTCTGGGTTACGGTAAGAGTTACCGGTAGGACTTCACCAGCACGAATCCGATCCGTATGCTCCGCGGTTACGGTAATTTGCGGTTTGCATAGGAGCACGAATGAAAGTGCGACACCCCATATGCATAGCAGGTACGCAATGGGCACGTACGCTTGAATGTTTAGTGAATTAGAGCCGACTGCACAGAGAAGCGCGGTGAGGACAACCAGGCTTCGCCCGGCCGGCGTGAGGCGAACATACCAGATTTTCCAAAGAAATCTCGAAATCTCGCCACGAAAGCCCGGGTGCCGGGTGATGTCGTGCGATCGCTCAATGTCCGGTCTGGCCTTTGCACTGAAGTGCGTTAGGTACTTCTGTTTCTGTTTTCTTGCGAGATGGATCGCCATTGTTCCAGGTTCCTGTTGCGCTTTTGTACAACCTACTTCTACAGAAACAGAGAACCTGCCGTGACCTTCTTCTCACGATCACGCCTTAACCACCAACATGCCAGGATGTGCCTGTGTACAGCCTGTATCCTCTGCATCTCGCGATATAGACCGTACGAATCGGCCCGGCATAGTAAGGTTTTCGATAGATCGGCAGTGGCGGATCCCAGGTAACCTCGGTAAACACCTTACGCAGATCTGCGTCTTCGGTTTGGTTCTCATTTATAAAGACGGCATCCTGACCCAAACGGGCTGTTAGATGCTCCACATATGCAGCATACATATCCAATCGGAAATGCAAGAACATATCAAAGGTCTCCGGCCGGTCTGGAAGATAGAACCCAAGCATCGCCGGGTACTGATACCCACTGCCAACAATAAACACCGGGCGATGCTGCTTGCCATCAGGCCCAGAGCTCATCTCCTGGCGCACCTGTTGAACTCGGTCGACCGTTTCACGCCAACCGACAAACTGATTCGTTTGATCGTTATCGGGCTTGAGCTTAAGACCGAGCCGGAAAGCAATGGCTGGAAACACCATTACAACAGAAAGAACGCCTGCAAGCACAAACGAACTTAAGGCAGGCGATAATGAACGCCGTCGTATTTTGCCATCCGCCGCCCTGGCATATTTCGCCGATATAATCCCCGACCAGAGGATAGCGGGTGTTAACCACGCAAAAACAGCCCAGTTTCCCTGCACTTTCGTCTTTAGCGAGAGCAGCAGAAAGAAAGCGAGTGTCGGCCAGCCCATGCACATCAAGTAGAGCTGTCTTCCAGCCTGCTGCGCTCCTTCAGGCACACCATCAAAATCCCCGGTCATCAACGCGCGAAGTCGCTGTCTCAATCCAGAAAATCCGCTAAAGGTTCCGAAGAACAGAACCGGGCCAACAAGCAGCGCCTGGGAGGCAAGGTAATCCCCGAGATGCTTTAGGGGTTCCGGCTTTCCTTTCGCCCCGGAGGTCAAAAACAGCAGGTGCCCAAAGGTCCACCAGTGATGTTGTGCATTCCAGATGATAACTCCGGAATACATCAGCAGGCAAATTCCAAAAGCAAGATAGGGCTCGGGGCGTGCCAGCCACCGTCTGTGCCGTTTGTTTAGTGCGAGATAGAGGATAAGCCCTGGAGCAATCAGCAACATGGTGTGCTTGCTCAAGAGGCCAAACCCGGTCGAAACGCCTGCAAGCAGCCAGTAACGAACCGATACCTTCTCGCCCTCGCCGCCAAAAAGGGCGCGCTCAATGAGCAGCACCGATAACATCCAGAAAAAAACGAGCGGGGGATCGTAAGTAGCGATTATGCTCCCGACCTCCATGAGAGGCGTCGAGCCAAGCAGGACAACGGTTAGAAATCCAGCAAGAGGCGAAAAGCACCGCCGGGCGACCATACCAGCCAGTACAACGGCGCCGAGGGAACAGAGGAGCACACCAATTCGAACGCCAAACTCATTGGTTCCGAACAGAGCCGTCGTGGTTCTTATTAAATAGGCGATAAATGGGCCCTGATCGTAGTACCCTAACGACGGACGGCGAGACCAATCCCAGTAGTAGGCCTCATCTGGGACGAGATTTGTCGCTGAAAGTTGGAACAGTCGTATAACGGTGGTTACAATGAGGAACAGGATCGCGGCTCGATCCCACCTTGAATCAACCTTGCCCTGCTGATTTGAGTCGGCATTTCCCGATCGCAAGTTCGATTTCGTCTTGCTCACGATGGAATGTTGAACAGATCGGGCATGAGGCCAGTGTTGACTTTAACGTCTTCAAGCGCAATAACTGCAGCAATTGCGCCTTCGGAGTTCTGAACCTGAAGGCGGGTTGGAAGCCACACTCCTGGCGACACCTCTTTGGGTTGATCGTATGAGAATGTTGCCTTGAGATGCTTATCGGCATCGAACCACTGACGCTTCACTGTTATACGCGTCCGGTCGTCCACCCAGACGAGAAAGTGCTGTTGAGACTGTGAACCTGTATAGTGGAGGTCAAATACTTCGCTCTGTCCGCCATCCAGCATTTCAGTTCGAACATAGGTTCCAGTCAAATAGGTAAGCGTGTCCGGGGACAGGATTCCTTCGAGCTCCAGGGTCGACTGTCTCCTCGATGACGACTTTTCCAGGTTTTCCGTTAGATGAATCTTAAAGCGTGGAATATCTACATACCTTATGGAGCCATTTAGCAGCATTAACGCAGTTCCGCGGGTTGGCGAGTTGCCGTCCAACCGCAGACGATCCGGCTGCAGGTACATCATGTGCATCGTCTTAAGCGTGTAAGTTGCGCCGAAATCTGAGCCAATTCTGGCAAGCTGCGCGGTGTCGCTCTGAACAACCCGAACCGTTTCAGACAAATCCTTTACAGTTGAAACATAGTCCGCCAGTTTATGCGAGCTTTGAACCGTTTGTGAAGAAGCCGAACCGGCCGCCGCAACTGTGCTTAGTACTGCCGCCAGCAAACGAGAAAGGGAACGGCGATGGGATTGCAATGCTTCCTCCCGGAACTGCCCTGTTGAGCACGAAAACGTTGGCGAAGATCACTCTGCCAACGGCGTGGAACCATTAGAGTATAATGAACCATCTCAAGCAATTATAGGCCATTATGCATCGGAGAGTCAAAAGCGTCGTCTGCTATATGCGTGTGAAATATTCCGCTCCCATCAGCAAATCATTGCTGCGTGTTGCAGCCGTATCATCACTTTTATTGGGACCCGTCGGGCATAGCGCCATGGGCTCGCCCCAGACTGTGAGCCCTGCGGATACGATGGCATCCCAACACGTCGGTATGCCAGTAGCTGCGGCTCATCCCCGCGTTATTGAACAGCACCTCAACACCTGGCGCGGCGCGCGGGTTATAAAACTCTGGCGTGGAGACGCGAACAGCAAAGAGATAGCCCTGACCTTCGATGACGGCCCGCACCCCGCCGCCACCGTTCGGCTTTTAGACCTATTGCGTGAACTTCATGTTAAAGCCACCTTCTTTGTCGTTGGCAAGAAGGTTGATGAGGCGCCCTGGATTCTGCCCCGAATGCTTGTTGAGGGGCACGAAGTTGCCAACCATACGTACCACCATATTAATCTCGACAACGCCTCTGAAGATACGGTGATGAAAGAGATACGCCTCGGGGCCGATGCCATTCATCGTGCCTGTGGTGTTACGACGTACAGCTTCCGACCTCCGGGCGGGCACCACAATGCAAACGTGCTTTCTGGCGCCGAGAAGATGAACGTAAGAACGTTTCTCTGGTCGGACGATCCAGCAGATTTCGCTAATCCGGGTGCAGATGTGCTGGAGAAGCGACTGATCGGCAAGGTAACAGGCGGCGCACTGGTTCTACTACATGATGGCATCGAGCAGACGATGGAGATACTTCCTGAGCTCATCGAGCGTCTTCGACGCGATGGCTACCGATTCGTAACCGTGTCTGAACTTGCAGCGCATCTGGAGGCTAAGGGAAGTGGAATCAGATGATAAGGATTCCTCAATTGAGGAGAGTCTGAAGGATCCACCTGCGGCTGCGCCCGTATTCTTCGATGAGAATCGGCGGCGCTGGCCCTGGTTTATGCGAGCCTCCATTTCAGTTGCCGGGCTGGTTGGGCTAGGAGCGCTGGCGCTTGTTGTTAGTCTCATTGCCGTACCTCTTATGCCTCCTCCTCATCTTCCGCGTGTAGCGCCAGTGCGCGAGGTCGGAAATGCAGATCCCCCACTTTCCGACTATAGCCTGCGAAAACTGGATGTGCGGCAATCCCATGAAGCGAGAGACCTCAAGCGCCTCAATGCGGAACGCGATAAGCGCCGGCAGGCGCGGCGAGCACAGGCCGAACTGTTCCTGAAAACCCATAAAATCAAGACGGGCCAGCCCGTGGTTGCAGGATTTTATGTCGATTGGGAGCAGGGTGCAGAGACCTCGCTGCGCGCTAATATAGATGCGCTAACGCACATTGTTCCGGAGTGGCTGCACCTTGAACCGGCGGGTTATAATTACGCCAGCATCTCTAAGCAGAGCGCTGCAATTCCATTTGTTGATGCGCGAGAAAAACGTGACATCACAGATATCTTGCCCTTAGCGCACCATCACAGTGTCTCCGTTGTCGCTCTTATCAACAACTACACACGCCCACTTCGCTCAGAAGAAGGCGCAGGCAACTGGGATCCTGTGGCCGTTCACCAGTTGGTTTCAAATCCCGCCGCACGCGCATCCACAATCGCCCATCTGAAATCGTGGTTAGTTAAGGAAAAGATGCAAGGCATTTGCATCGACTTTGAAAACCCGCTCGCACAGGACGAAGTGGACCTCGTTCAGTTTATGCGAGAGCTTAGCGCTGCACTGCATCCAGCAGGACTGCTCGTTACGCAGGTGGTTCAGGTGGACACGGACGGTTTCGATCTTGGAAACCTGGCGGAAACCTGCGACTGGATCGTTCCGCGGTTCTTCGATCAGCACTCTCCCGGAGACCCAGCTGGCCCCGTAGCCTCACTGGAATGGACAAAGACGCAGCTTGCAGATCTCCTCGACGAAGTGCCACCGAATAAAATCGTGATGGGATTTGCGAACCAGGCGTACGATTGGCCCGACAACGACAAACGAAACTCAGCGGAGTCGCTGGACTACCAGGCAGCGATGGGGCTCGCCAGGGATACAGCTCCAGATAGCATTGTCACCGTCGATCCGAAGTCGACTAATCCGGTCTTCAGCTATACCGCGACCCCTGACGATGCAGAAACGAATGGTCAGCGCGTTCACCATACCGTATGGATGCTGGATGCCGTTACCGCCTACAATCAGCTCACACTGGCAAAAGAGAAGGGTGTGCGGGGAGCAGGGCTCTGGTTCCTTGGTTCCGAAGATCCGGGATTATGGAGCTTCCTGCATCGCGATAAGTGGCTGAAGGACTGGAAACCGATTATCCAGAGCGGCAGCCTCGCAACAATTCAATATGGCACGCAGGGTCAGGTCGAATTTGAGGGTGACGGTGAGCTTCTTCTGCCCACGGGCGCGCCAGCCGCCGGTGCAAGAGCCATCAAAATAGACCCGCGCACGGGTCAGATTACGGATGAAACCTACCTGCGTGATCCGGCGACAGGCGCGGTGCGGTACCCGGCTGGTTGGACAGTTCATCGATACGGCGCAGGCGCCGCAGGCAACCCTGCGAAACAGATTGTACTTACCTTTGACGATGGTCCAGACCCGGAATGGACTCCCAAAATTCTCGACATTTTGAAGCAGTACCATGTACCTGCCTGCTTCTTTGTGGTTGGAAAACTTGCTGAAGAGCACCCGGATCTGATTCGAAGAATGTGGGACGAGGGGCATGAGATTGGCAATCACTCCTGGGATCACCCGGATATGTATCGGCTGACTGCAGAGCACCAGAAACTTGAGCTCACAACGACGGAGCGCGTTATCCAATCGATCACTGGCCACTCTACAACTCTATTCCGCCCGCCCTATGGCGGAGATGTAGAACCCACGACCTCTGCAGAACTCTCGCCGTTGCTTACGGCTGCGGGCATGCACTACATAACGGTGGGTGAAAAGAACGACCCTCAGGATTACCGGCTTTTTGAAACTCTCTATGGAGACGATAACGCTCTTGACTTTTCTCGAACGCGGCCTTTTGAGGAGATCGTAAAGAGCGTCATCGACAACCGCGACGTCGGGACGACCGTTCTGCTGCATGATGCCGGCGGATCACGCCGCAATACCGTTGCGGCTCTGCCAGGCATTATCGAAGGTCTGCGCGCTCGAGGATATAAGTTTTGCACGGTTGCAGATCTTCGTTTTCCAGAGCAGACCGGTAAAATTGCACCCGCACAGATGCGAGCCGAGCTCATGCCGGCCTTAACTGGCCGAGATACGATCCTCGTTGGAGCGGATCGGTACGTTTTTGGAGTGTCGTATCTGGTCCAGCGTGTCCTATCCACGCTGTTCATTCTCTCATTGATACTCGGTGTATCCCGAGTCGCGATTTTTGTCGCGCTTGCGCTGGTGCAGCGCGTTCGCGAAAAGCATCGTGTTTACCCTATTGGCTTTGCACCGTATGTCTCTGTGGTTATCGCTGCGTACAACGAAGAGAAGGTGGTAAACCGCACCATTGCTGCCATTCTTGAAGGCGAATACAAGAACCTTGAAGTGATTGTTGTCGATGATGGAAGCAAGGACCGTACGTTTGATGTCGTCAAGGAGCGGTATGGTTCCGACCCGCGAGTGACCGCGTTCCGCAAACCGAACGGCGGTAAGGCATCGGCATTGAATATCGGGATAGCTAAGGCCAGGGGCGAGATCTACATTTCCCTGGATGCGGACACACTTTTTGCGCCAGATACTATTGCTCGCCTTGTGCGGCACTTCAATGATCCTCGGGTGGGAGCGGTGTCTGGAAATGTGCGTGTGGGAAATATCAACAACATCTGGACACGCTGGCAGGCGCTGGAATATATCACCAGCCAGAACTTCGATCGCCGCGCCTACGATCTGTTGAACTGTATCACCGTAGTGCCAGGTGCTGTCGGCGCGCTGCGAAGAGACGCTGTGCTTGCAGTCGGCGGCTACACGCGAGATACACTCGCTGAGGACACCGACCTCACCTGGAAACTGCGACGCGCAGACTGGCGCATCGTTAACGACAATTCGGCGCTTGCCTACACAGAAGCGCCAGAAGACTTAAAGTCGCTGGCCAAACAGAGGTATCGCTGGGCTTTCGGCACGCTTCAGTGCCTGTGGAAGCATCGCCCGGCGCTGTTGCAGCACGGGGCATTTGGCTGGATCGCGCTTCCAAGCCTCTGGCTGTACCAGATGCTCTTCCCGGCGATCTCACCCATCATGGATGTCTACCTGGTCTACTCCCTATTCGCCGGCAACTTCGCAAGGGTCGGTGTCTTCTACCTGTGCATGTTTGCGATCGAGCTGATGGCAGCGCTGCTTGCCACGACCATGGACAGGTCCGGAACGAAGCTCCTGCCGTGGCTCTTCTTCCAGAAGTTCCTATATCGGCAATTGATGTACTACGTCGTGCTGAAATCCCTTGTGTCTGCGATCAGGGGTGGCGCCGTAGGATGGAATAAGCTTGAGAGGACCGGCGCGGCGAAAGTTGGGTAATCGCGCTACGGACCGGAGATGGTCGGCTTGGGAGGGCAAGGCGGCAATGCCTTCCAGTCCCTGTCCGCTATCGGTTGTCGTCGCCACCATCCGGCAGGCGCGCATTTTCTGTAGGGGCGCCGCGTTAGATTCTGTAACGCATTGACCTCGCACAACTTGAGCTGCGTCCCCCTTCCAGATGCACGCCGTCTCCATCGAACAAGAAACAATCCCGCACACCGCCATTTTGATGGAGCCACAGCACTCCCCGTCATTTCGATGGAGCCTCGGCGACTGAGAAATCCCCCACCTTTCGCCGTCGAAGAAACGCACGATTGCGAAACCATTGCATCCATTTTCAGCCTCCATCCGGGTAGATCATGGGTAATGGCAGGGCGCCACATTCAGGAACGCGACCACTAACCGCACGTAAGGAGATGCGGTACAATATCGATTATCGACTCGCTTCGACTGCAAGCGTAGGAGGATGCTGTGATATTTCCGGAGTTGGAGATCAATCCGAATATATACTACACGAAAGAAGAGGCGGCTGCGATGCTGCGCGTCTCGTCGTCTGCGATTAATCGGTTGCTGAGAACAGGATGCGCAAAGGGTGTCAAAGTTGGGCGGCAGTGGCGGATCCTTGGCAGCGAGTTGCTTCAGATGCCGGAGAAATATCTCCCACCCGATTCAAGTTTGAGCAAGTCTATGAAGCTGTTGTCTGCGCCTGCATTTGCGCAAGCCTGGGACAACGACGAGGATGCCGTGTACGATGTCCTTTGACCGCGGTGCAGTCGTGTTGCTTCCATTTCCGTTCACGGATCAATCCGGTACGAAGCGGCGACCAGCTGTTATCCTCAGCAACCAGTCGTATAATGCTCACCGTGGCGACCTAATTGTTGCGCCAGTTACGAGTAATCTGTCGACGAATCAACTGGACGACACAGTCTTGATCGATTGGGGTTTAGCAGGTCTTCTTAAGCCGTCCGTAGTTAAAGGAGTTCTTGGTACCATTGACGCGGTCTTGTGATGCGCCAGTTGGGAAACCTTTCGCAATCAGACCAGGCAAACGTTACTGACACATTTGCGACCGTCCTAAGCGTGGAGTCCGGGAGCCGTTAGCTCGCACACGACGTGCTTCCGTCCGACTCATTTTGCTGCCCTACGCCCTTCATCACTCCTCCTTGCCCTCGGACCTCGCAAGCTCGGCCTCTTTCTGCTCAGGTCCCTCATTCTTCGGGCGCAGCAGAGAACACGGTGGAGACCACTCTTCGCGTGGGCGCAGTGAACCCGGGGCGCCGCGTTAGATTCTGTAGCGCAAACAGTCGGGATTGGCTGAGCCGCGTCCCTTTTACAGAGATGTGCCGCCTCAATCAGACGCAGGCCTTGGAGCGAAGCGACCTGAGACAGCGATAACCTGGTGCAGGCGATTGAAATCCCCCACATTGGACCAGCAAGGAGCGTATGATTTTGCAACCGACTGAGCTGATGTCCCCTGGCGGTTCGCGAAGATTGCCATTTTCCTCGAAGATTGCCATTAGTATGTGTGTATGCCAATGGCATTCTTCGGTGCGTAGCACACATAAACGGTCAGGTCTTCGAGGTCTCTTAGGTCGATAATTCAAGTGACGTTCGAGCGGTGCCATCTACTATGTCCGCCAAGATGTTGCGTGATGATATTTGGCGGAGTTAGGCTATAGTTTATCGCCCTACTGGCCCTCCGACAATTACGCACTCTGCTGGCCGTTACATCGCTAAGGACGCCAATTTCCTTAAGGACGCCAGCGTTATGCGTGTATGCGCTTGGCGTTCTTAGACATGAATCTCAGTACATGCGAAAGTGTCTGTTGTTACGCTGCTTGCCGCGTCTACTCGCAATACGCGTGCAGCCGAATATGTAGCGGCAAGTTTGAAGCGGAGGCGGCTAAGAACAGGGAAGTGCGCTGCATGCGGGAAGTAGCTGCGCACGGGCTAACAATGTATCATATCTTTGGTAACGATGGAGGCACTCCAGGATAGCCGTGTTTCGTGGGTTTTATGTGTGATTTGTTATCGTCGTGCGCAATCTTCACCTATGAATCAAGATAAGGCAGGGAGAGGGACCACCGCGCGCGCCTCCGGAACATGGCCGAGATATGATACATAGTTAGGCGCAGGGGAGGGAGGATATTATTTGATGGTGAGGTTTCGCGCATTCTATTCCAGGGGCGTTGCCAAGGTATCCTACCGCGCCGAGAGAATCGAGGATGCAGCGGAAAGGGGGCTAACTACTCGCGCACCTGTCGTTCGATCGCGCCGTGACAGGGCAAAAAGTCGATACTGCTATCAGGACCGCCGTGCCCAATTAATGACACAGGCTCAATATTTACGATGACATTCATGCTTCGCTTAGGACTGCGGTTGCCAGCGAATTCTTTCTAGCCAATACCGTGATGCCTTATCATAATCCTGCTCATCAGGCTCAAGTCCAAAGTCAGTCCACTTCATGACGCACGATATCCAACATAGAACTGCGCGGCACTGACGATCATCGAATGTTTTCCATTGTTCCAACGCAGCCTTTATAAGCACGTCGTCTTCACCGAGCAGAGATTCCCGCCCAGAGTCCGGCCCAAAAACGCGCCGCATAACTTCGTTATACTCGATCGCGATGTCCTCCGTATTAAAATATAAAAGCAACGACCTGACAAGAAAATCGACGTTGTTTCCGGCGTTGTGGTACCGAATAATGCTAACAAGCACCGTCGCTAGCATATGCGGGAGATCTCTGGGATAGAGTGAAGGCATCTCGATGATGACTTCGTCGAGTATCTCGTATTCAATTACGATAACCTTACCGAATGCGTCTTCAATCGCGGCGACAGCTTCTTCGTCATTGCATTCGAACCCAGTAGGTCTTACCATATGCACAACCTCTCAAAGCATTGCGTCCAGGCGGTCTCGCCCGATAAGTGACGCCAGCATGCCGCTCTATTGGGCCAAAATCAACCCGCCTAGCGTTAGTCCCTTAACAGGAGAGTCTCAGGCGCGCCGACAATAATAAGAATCAAGCCGCCGATCTCGATCGCGGTGCATGTTCGATCTGCGGCCAACTTCCAGTCGACCTGTGACCATACGGACACATCCGGGTAAACCGGCAACGGTACAAATTTATTCGCCCAAATGTCCGCTACCTTCGTCGGTCTGCATCCTGGATCGTTATCGTTGTCAATACAATCATGATAGAATTCGCTCAGATCATTCTTGATGCCTCTTTGAAAATTCTTGATCTTTTCGTAGTGGCCGCCCGGCTTGGTACGACCGCCCCCTCTCACCTTATGACCGCCCTTGCCGTCTTCCACTGGGTCATACTGGACCAATTCCGAGACTACCTTGACGAAATTCTTCCCGATGCGTGCAATGTGTGCCAGGCATTCCAGTTTTGATTTAGCTAGTCTCGTCGGGTCTGTAAACACTACAGACGCGTTCTCGACATACCGGAATAGGTTCAGGCCGCCATAGCGCCCGATTGGATCCACATTGGGCCATCTTCCGGTTGTTGAATCATAATGCCTCGCCCGGACATAAAAGTCACTGAAGTTTTGCTTCGTCGGTCGGTAGCCCTGGGTGCCAACCCAACCAAATGCGGGGTCGGGTCCGGTACCCGTCTTTGCAAGCAGTGCGCCAAACGGCTTGTAACGATAAGTATTGACCACCAGTGCGCTCTGGTTCACGGTCGCCGTGACGGAGCTCAAAGCATCGGTGAGGTAATCGACACGCGGACTTCCCGCAGTTCGCTCGCCAAAGATCTCTCCGTTCACGGTGTAGTAGTTTGTTACTGACATCGAAAGTTCTCCCCGAGCTCAACTCGAGTACCGGTTACGGAGCGGACCCGTTCTCTGAACCAGCTCGCCCTTATTTACGAAGCGCCGATTCGACCATATTCCGCAATTTCGCGTCTGGGCAAGCCCTCACGGCCGCAACGATCGCTTTGCGCGCGGCTGGCTGCCTCAACACGGCTGGGGAATTTCTCATGAGGATTGCAGCTGCTCGCCGGAAGTCTTCCTCATCGCCACGTGGAAGGCCGGAAAAGTTGCCGTAATCGATACTATACGCGAGTGCGCACTTACCGGTTCGATCGAGGCGCGTCGGATCTGCGCCTGATTCTATCAATAGTTGAACCACTTCGTGGGAACCGCACCTTGCGGCAGCCATAAGGGGCGTCCGGTTGGCCTTGTCGACGCCGTTCACATCGTTCCCCGCCTTGATGAAAATTTGAGACCCTTCGACATCATAACTCCCGGCAGCGATTTCTAACAGCGATTCGCCTGTGTCCGAGCGTACACGTGAGTCCCCGCCACGATCCAGTAACAGTTGTGCGATTGCTGGTTGATGCGATCGAGAGGCGACCTGCAGTGGCGTATCGTCGGTACCTAGCTGCCCGTTAACGTTGGCACCGCGGTCAAGCAGCAGCTTTACCGCTGGCATCTCGCCATAAAATATCGCAACCTGCAAAGCCGTCTTCGGCCAGGCCGTACTTTCAGTGCGAGTATTGACGTCGGCGCCATGGTCGATCAATGTACTAATAATGCCTGGCCGGGTCGGAGGGATTCGGCCGTCGCTCGGCATGTCGAGGCACGGGTCTAGGGCTACAATGAGCGCCGGTTCGTGCTCTTCTCGAAAATACTTTGGCAGGGATCGTCCGTGAAGCATGGCCGACAAGGCAGTTCGCCCGTTATTTGCCTCGGCAGGAGGCAAGGGCAATCTGGACTCTTCCATCGAGGCAAAGATTCCGTTGACCGACAACAGTCTCCAATTGCACCTCGAATTAGCGCCTTGAACCAGAAGTCGTCTAACAGCGGCTTCGTCGTTGAGCTTAATGGCAAGTACAAGATTCCAGTCGAGGGATTCCTGAACATTACGGCGGTAGGCCCGCATGCATTCGGCTGCCAGTATGAGGCAGCAAATCGCGACTACGGTGCGAACAATCGACTTCCGAGATTTTGACACGTCCGTTCCATCCTGTACGTCGGTTGTAAGATCGCCAGCGACCGTTTTATCATGTTTTGAATTTCCGGTTATACAACTGAACCCCAATACGTGCCGACATCAACAACCGCTGCTTGAAATATTTGGACAAGCTGCACGGCGAGTCGGCCCTACTGACGACGAAAACTCTGTCGCCTAATCGAGGCTCAAATTCGTCGACACTGGCAGTCGTGTGCGCACCAACTCCGTCCGCGTCTACCTGAAATACGTTGCCCGTCCCAGTGATTACGAGCGCGCCGTTTGCACCGCCGCGACCGTAAACCACGACGTCACCGATCTCATATCCGGCAACAACATCGTCGAAACAGAACTCATTAGGTCCCGACATGAAAGTAATGGCGGCAGCCGTGACATTCGGATTCGCGGTCTGTACGGCAGCGCGCATCGCCGTGAGCTGCATGGACTGCAGGCGTTGCCGCGCCTCACGAAGTTTACGATTAAGCTGATCAACGTCTCGCTGCGCGCGTTCAATCCGTGAGACCTGTCCCCTGGTGAGAATCGCGCGATTCGGCCTCTCCGACGGCTGGAAAGCCGACGGCGGAGCATCTGTGTGGTTGTGTTCCTGCGACCCAATGACTCCGCCTGGTAACGCGCACATTATTGAAGCCGCAACCAAAAAGAGACCGCCTGATTTGCGTAGCGCCATTATCTTGCACTCCTCCTGACAATCTGTCTTGGGCCTTTGTATGCCGGCCGCTGAACCCTAGCCCCAGTCGACCTTGTGCCCTTTGGTGCCGGATGTTCGATGCGGTCTGCCATCACCGCCATATTCCACTTCGAACGGACATGGCTCCAACACGATGCGAACCGGTTTGGTCTGGCCAGGTTGTATCGGCATCTCAACAGCGTAACACTGGTAATTGGTCTCATTACCTTTTGTATCTTTGCCTTTGGTTTTCGTTGCGCCGGCCATAGGATCGCAAAACCGAGGAAGTGTAGCGTGTCCGTCATTTGCTCCGGTCATGTCGACCCAATTGCAGTTGCCATTTGGCCCTGTCTTCGGCTTACCATGCTGTTTACGTCTTATGCACTCGACCACTCTAGCGTTCGGGTTTGTGTATGACTTGCCAAACTGATCGACAACAATAAAACAATATCTCGAGCCACCGCCGGGCAAGGGCGATACCGGTGATTGAGGGTCGGGAATGACTCTCAAACGCAACGTCGGATCAATACCGTTGGATCCTCCCCCACTGTCTTGGCCACCGCACGCAGCCAGTCCGCTCAGATCGAGCCAGCTCGCTGGATTATTTCCAATATACGCATAGAAATTGATGTCGCCTCCGCCAAACCCTATAGGATCCACGTTCGGCCACCGTCCATTTACCTCGTCGTAATGCCTCGCCCGCACATAGAAATCGCTGAGATTCTGCTTCGTTGGCCGGTAACCCTGAGTGCCAACCCACCCAAACGCCGGGTCGGGCCCGGTTCCGGTCTTCGCAAGCAGCGCACCGTGCGGTTTGTAGCGGTACGTGTTGACGACCTGTGCGCTCTGGTTCACGGTCGCCGTGACGGAGCCAAGCGCGTCGGTGAGGTAGTCGACACGCGGACTGCCTGCGGTTCGCTCGCCAATGATCTCCCCGTTCACGGTGTAATAGTTTGTTACTGGCATCCTTTTGTCCCTCGCTAGCTCGTGTCGCAGCAGCCCGGCGCAGTCTGCGCCGATCTCAGAAACACGCCGTTGTCGGCACGAGGTTCGTGAATCGCAGGTTGATCTTCCGTTCGAGGTGTCAAACGCCGAACAAGCCCTACGGCATATCTTCAGTTCTGGCGGCTTCCACGCCGCATGTACATTTGTTTAAAAAACTGGCGAACGCCCTCCGCCATGTTTCGTCGTCATCGGCAATGACCGTGGCCATAAGCTTCGCATCTTCCACTAAGGGGTATGGCTCATCCAACGCGATGAATTTCCCATCGAGATGCGCCGGAATAGAAATTGACTGCATGTGGTGCCTCCAATTTCATTTTACCGAATGTGTCGAAAAGGGAAAAAGGTACGGACGTCCAGTCGAAAGGCAGTACGAATGCCGTTACGAGGAAAACTCGTCGGCACTTGGCGAATTACGATGAAACGCATTTCGCCCACAAGGGATGCGAATTGGTATTTCGTCCTTAAACGGCACAAGAAGATGGCCAGCGGACACCGTCCCTCGAACTTCGCACCAGCGCCGCGGGCGCGTAAGAAGGAGGCCAGGTTCGTCACGGCCCTTTTAAGGCCTCCGCGCGTCACCCTGGTGCGTACCATTTTTCAGATCGCCGATCGTCAGCGCAGCCGCAACAACGTCATCGAAATGCCCGGTAAATTGCCCGGACCTAAATTGGGCGATACGCGTTAGGACGAGCAGTTTGTGGGACTTAACAGCGAAATGGAATCCATGAGCCCCGCCGTCGCTCTGCCGGAAGCAGGCGAGCTTCCATTTCGCAAGATCGGCACGGTACAAGAACACGATGACAGACTCATTCGGACCGCCGGAAGCGCTATCGCAAACTAGGCAGACGGTCTTTTGCCCTTCAAGCTTCATTCGTGCAATCGTCTTGATGGCTCCGGCATGCGGCATTGCGCTGCCACTGCGGTTGAGCGCGTCCGCAATTTGCTCGATAATACCCTTGTCGATACGATTCTGTTCAGCAGCAACAGCGTGTTTTCGGGCAGGCATTTCAACCACTCGATTCGTTTCCGCGCTCGTTCCCAATAGGATTGGCAACCCAGACTCGAACTGCGAGGGTAGAGCCGCGTGGTTCGTATCCACGGGTGCTGCACGTCCGATCGCCATCGAATTGCTACTTAACGCTATGGCAGTAATAACCGCAAGTCTTTTCATATCCAATGTTGTTTCCCACCTTTACGGGATCCGGGAACCGAGGGCCAACTTGATTGTTGCCGCATTTACCAGACCAGCTGCCATTGTTATCCTGCCTCATGAAATGGTAGTCACAACCGAATGCGAAGTGGGTGCCCACCATGAGTATTACTGCGTACGTGCCTTTCGGACATTTGGTGCCTTTTGGCCTGGGATTTAACCCGTTTCTACGCTTATCGCGCGCAACACCGCCCATTACTGAGGAGCAGCTACAAAGATTTACGCTCGGGCTTATTAAGCCGGTGCCGGGGTCAAATACCCAGCCGCCCGGCTGGGGCTTGTAATAACGGGGGTCCGGCCAAGACGGAGGATGTCCTACGACCATGTTGCACGCGTATGAATAGCAGTTGTTGTTGTTACAAACAGTTGGCCTGTTCCACCATCTAGGGTTGAAAGTGAACGATGGCTTCGGACACATCGGTTCGACTACCGGGTATGCCACGGTACGAGGAGCAGAGCCGCCTTGTAACCCTGATGGGTCGATTTCGTTAATAGGATTCGCGTTAACGTAGCGGTACACATTAGTGCTGCCGCCGTCTAACCCAATTGGATCGACATTCGGCCATCTTCCTGTTGAGGAATCATAATGTCTCGCCCGCACATAAAAATTGCTGTAATTCTGCTTCGTCGGGCGGTATCCGCAGGTGCCAACCCAGCCGAAGGCTGGATCTGGTCCGGTTCCGGTTTTCGCAAGCAGCGCCCCGTGCGGTTTGTAGCGGTACGTATTGACGACCTGCGCGCTTTAGTTAACGGTCGCCGTGACGGAGCCTAAGGCATCAGTCAGGTAATCGACACGTGGACTTCCCGCGGTTCGCTCGCCAATGATTTCCCCGTTTACTGTGTAGTAATTTGTTACTGGCATCGCCGGGTTCCCTTACCAGTTAGTCACGGCTTAGCGCCGTAGGACAGAAGCAGTTTAACCATTTGCTCGTCGTGGTTTCGATGCGCGTGATAGAGGGCGAGGCTATGTTTCAGGGTGCCGTCTGTTGGATCCGCACCGGATCGTAATAGCGCTTCCACGACTGGCAAATTATCCAGCCCTGCTGCAACATCTATCGCCCGTTGTCGTTGCGTGCGCATCAATGCTAACGACAGGTCTTGCTTGTAACTGACGTGTTCGCGAACATTCGGGTCCGCGCCAGCGTGCAGCGCGCGGATCACCCCTTGCAAGTCGTCCGCCCTAACGGACCGGCACAGATCGGTTCCAGCCTCCGCACGTACATGAGCACGATAAACGACGATTGCAACCACAGCAATGCCGGCTATCATTGCTGTATAAACACGGCGATTAGAAGACCATCTAGGTCCTAAGCGACCGCTGCGGCCACGCAAGGCAGCATTGCTCGCATCGATGCAATCAGATTTCCGCTGCATATCGTCACCTCAAAATCCCTCATGCCCCTTGTTTGGAGCGCCGTTTGGAGGATAGGGGCCGTAGCTAATCTGACCGCACGGCACTTCCGTGGCGTAACAACCTCGCAAGACTGAGGTCGTGTATGTCGGTGTGGAAGGTGAATCGATAACTGCAGACGAAACGGTACACTTGTAGGTAGTTATCGTGCATACAACGATGTGAGCCCGTCCGCGTTTGGCAAAACTCTTGCAACATGTCACCTCGTAGTTAGAAATGATAACGGGACCAGTTATCATGCCCATATACGGCCATTCCGTCTTAGGCGGCTCCTTACACACGTTATTATCTACAAAGCTCTGCGCAGTGCAACCGGGTGTTCCCACAGGTAAATTGCACTCAGCTTCTGTTCCGGGATTAGGCTGCCGGCTGGATCCTGGATCGGGTACGCGGGGGCCTGGACCAAAGCCTTCGTTGGGCCTATTCGGTGCACCGTTGAGTGGATATGGCGGCGGCGCCAGGCCAGAAGGGTCGATACGAGTGTTAGGGCAGCTGAATGCGTATCCGTACGGCTGAACCCTCGCAAACGGCTCACCAACGTAAAATCCGATCGGATCCACATTGGGCCACCTACCTGTTGAGGAATCATAATGTCTCGCCCGCACATAAAAATCGCTAAAGTTCTGCTTCGTCGGCCTGTAGCCCTTCGTGCCAACCCAGCCAAACGCCGGGTCCGGCCCTCCTCCGGTTTTCGCAAGCAGTTCCCCATAAGGTTTGTACCGATAGGTGTTAACGACCTGACCGCTCTGGTTCACCGTGGCTGTGACGGAGCCCAAGGCATCGGTCAGATAGTCGACACGTGGACTGCCCGCAGTGCGCTCGCCAATGATCTCTCCGTTCACCGTGTAGTAGTTTGTTGTTGGAATCGATATGTACCTTGCTTGCTCTATCTTCAGCTCTTTGACACCAAAGACCAAACGCCCAATACCCGCATTGTCTTGTTTCGGCCGGCCGCGCCTTCTCCAAATACAGAGGCTCAATATATTCTCGTTCCTGATCCCTGTTTCCCTTAGCGGCGATTTGGCGCTGTCGGTGTCAGGAGGAACGCACACGGTTTGCCAAAAAGCTCGCCATCTCCGGCGATCTGACCACGGTCGTTTATAGCGGTTGCTTTGCTTAGTATCCATCCAGAGCCTTTTGGGATCAGGGAATTCAGGTCGGCGACCTTACCGCTCATCCAGGTGAGCGCACGAGATGAGTTTAATTCGAGCCCATAGCCAACTATTTGAGAGCTGTTATTGATTGCTGAAGCAGAAGCTTGCATACCACGTGGTGTTTCAAGACGCGTAGTCACACCGTCATGCAACAGGTATGGAAAGGACGTGAAATCGGTGCTCTCGCTTGTTCCTACAATCTCCGACTTGTCATTGATGCTAAAGGCGTCGCCCTTGTCATTGCCCATTGGTCTGATGAGGTCGCACCCTCCGCGGTGCGAGTAGAAAATCGGCCGGTCGTCAGCACCAGACATGAGATAACCAACGGCCTCACCCTTTCCATTTGTTCCAAGCGCCATGCTGTCGCCGATCTTCAGAGTGGCACCAACGTCGGTCAGTTTTCCGTGGTCATCCCATATTGCCAGGTGGACGTGATCACCAGCAAACACTGAACCTGCGACCTGTCCAAAATTGTTTATGCTTCGCGCTTCATTCAGGTAAAGTGTCCCGCGCCGCGCTGTTCCAAGAGTTGGCAAAAACTGTACTTTGCCGTTTTGCCATATAAAGGGACGTTGTTCTTTCGAATTCAATATTGCCATTCCTACTATCCGCCCTTTGTCGTTTATTCCGTTAGCCTTCATGTAGCCCACGCCAGGATATTCGATCCTGGTAAATGCTCCATTGCGCCAGACATAACTTCGCAACCGGTGATCCGCTTTCTGGCTGTAAGAGGTTACGAGGACATCACCGTTGATATTGATTCCGGATGCTGACGAAGCCCCAAGTCCATCAGGGG
>CAIXIX010000366.1 GCA_903919615.1 uncultured Chthonomonas sp. | reverse complement strand
GGTCTGGTCAAAGATGGCCTCCCAGCTCGATGAGCCGATTGCGCAGATCGCGCACATCCCGGCGTAAATCTTCGAGCAACTGCAACTACTCCTCCAAATCGAAATCCGTTTTCGATCTGCTTCAAACTGAATAAAGAAACCGTTCCCAAACTCCTGGTAGCGCATTAACGCAACAGATGCGCAACGTAAGTCCAGCGGGCAAAAGGGTCTGACTATGTGATGCCGCCAGCGATGAACGAAATGGATACGGCAGCCATAGCCCTCTATTAGCTTCCAGTATACTGTCGGCCCATGGATGAGTCAAGAAATGGCCGACCGACCTCACCAGCAAGGCGAAGCGTCCAGCCGAGAATCTTAAAAAGGACCTGTAAGCTTCTGCACCCTATGGTGTTACAGTCAGGGTTAAGTCGCACCGATTGCGCGAGACCAGCAGGGCAGGATTGAATATATACTGCTTCCGCGGATTCCACAACCCCGCCCGATTTATCTCTTCCTCGAGATCGGACCTTCGGCCGCCGTCAGAGCCATCCGAGGGGTATGCCAGGATCGTGATCACATGATCGTTCGCACGCCAGTGAGGATCGATCGGCGCATCCGCTGCGTATACGCCTCTTGCTGTGCGCTTCAACTCCCAAACGGAGCCGGTCTCCGAGTCGCGAGCGATCACCACTGCCATAATGCGTGGATTATCCGGATACTTGAGCTGGACTGAGATCTTAACCGTATCGCCAGGGCGAGCTAGTGATGGAACAATTCGGGCAGATTTTAGCTCCACAGGCACCGGACTAACGGTAGAGATCTTCCCGCTCGCCGATCTGTTTAGGACCAGCGGATCCAGCCAGCCAACTACGGTGGAATGAGGCTGAGGGCCTGCATCAGGCGATTCCTGCTGCAGCCAAAATGTTTGTGTTACTGCGGTTAAGTCCTGGCAATCCGTTGCTACCGCCTTCACCATTAAGGCTCCAGGCAGTTTCTGCGCTTCGGTTGGCTTCAAAGTTCGTCCCTTAGCCGCGGACAAAAGCAACGCGCTATCGATTACGATTTCAGGCTGCGCGCCGCTGGAGCCCTGCCTCGCATTCTTAACCTGTGTGGCGCCTTCAGTAACCAAGTGTGCCACCGGAATCATGGTGGAGGCGACGGTGACCGCGCGGTTGAAGTTGGACCGCACCTGTGTAAAGAATGTTTTACCGCTCACGTCGAGATGCAGCAGTGTCCTCGGTACACCCATTGAAAATACGCCGTGGGCATCGGCGCGAGCTGACGATACCACATTGCGATGCGCATCGTACGCCGCCACCAGTGCGTTGGGGACCGGCTTCCCGGCAGAATCGGTCACTTTCCCCATAACTACAGCCGGCTCGTCTGGCGGAGGCGCACCTGCCGATGCTGTTGGGAAACATACGGCAACTGCGCCGATTATTAGCGCACACCAGACAAAGCGGATTGAAACGCGCTCCAGGCATTTTCGGAGATTCATTGCTGTCTCTCTTTCTAACGATAAAACCCGCTGGCACGATTGTGATATGAGCGCGCCAGAACTAATACTCGGGCTGTTCATGCCGCCACGGGTAGAAATGATACACGAGAGCGCGCCAATCTCCATAGGGTTCAAAGAACGCATGAACTTCCTTATCCGTGACAGCTCGACCCAGCTCTTTTGAAACCATCGTGCGAGCCCAGCTATCCACATTTACCCTGTCGAATCTTCCCAGATAGATCGACATACACGCTGCAGCGTAGGGACCGATACCACGCAGCGCGATCAGGCGTTTCCAGATGACATCGCTCGCAAAATCTCGACTTAGATACTCGTCAAGATTAAGTTCGCCCCTCGCGGTCTTCTGTGCAAGATCATATATAGCCTGCGCCCGATACCCTACCCTGGCCGCAGCTGAGAAGCTCTCAAACGGTTCGAGAGCGATTCGCTCCGGCGTTGGGAATGTCGCTGAGCCAGCGCCGCCATCCGCTCGTTCGCCGTAGGTTTCAACGAGCCTCTCCGTCATACTGACGGTCTGGCTCCAGGTTGTGTTCGTGGTGAGGATAACCTTAACGCAATCCTCCCAGATCGAAGGCGACCTGAGAAGGCGGCCCTGCTTACGTTCGGGTATCTGACTGAGCTTTGGCTGCTGGCCACAAAATTCATAAAACCCCGTCATAGGGACTTCCAGTTGAAACATCGTGCTGCAAGCAGAGATCAGCTCAGCCGGATCCGCCTCAATGCTGGCCCCGACCTGCAATATCGAGTCTTCTTCGTATATTACAAGGCAGCCAACAGCGCCGGTCGAAAACCGATGCGTTCTGCGCAAAACCATCTCGCTATCGTCACATGCGAACGGGGCAAGGCGACGCCAGCCATGCGCAAGCAGGGCTTCACGAAACGAGAAGTCGGCAGGAGGATTGATGGTTATGCTTGTTATTGGGTTCTGCAAGATAATCTCGATACTAATGCATCAGATAATGGCGCCAAAACGGCGCAGAGTCGCGTCGATCTCGTTCACCTGCTGCAGCAGCTCTGGAAGCCGATGAAGTGGCAGCATCGTCGCAGCATCGGAAAGCCCCTTTTCTGGCTCCGGATGCACCTCCAGAAAGAGCCCGTCAATCCCCACGGCCGCTGCCGCCCTGGCAAGGTGCGGCACAAACTCTCGAAGACCGCCTGAAGAGGTACCGCCAGCGCCGGCGCCAGGACGTTGAACGCTGTGGGTTGCATCAAAGATTACAGGGCATCCCAGCCCGCGCATCTGCGGCAGACTCGTCATATCGACGACGAGGGTGTTGTAACCGAAAGAGGATCCCCGTTCAGTAAGCAGCAGGCTCGTATTGCCAGACTCATACACCTTACTTACGATGTTCTTCATATCCCACGGCGCAAGAAACTGCCCCTTCTTGATATTGACAACCCTTCCGGTCACTGCGGCTGCAAGAACAAGATCGGTTTGTCGGCAGAGAAACGCCGGTATCTGGAGAATGTCGCATACCTCTGCTGCCGGCGCACACTGCCAGGATTCGTGAACATCTGTTACAACGGGAACATCCAGCTCCTGCTTAACTGCTTGTAATATCTTCAAGCCCGCCTCCAGGCCATGCCCTCGGTAAGAGGAGCCTGAGGTTCTATTTGCCTTATCGAAGCTCGCTTTAAACACGTAGTTAAATCCGCATGCCTGCGCGGCCTGTTTCGCCTTTGTCGCTACCTCGATGCATAGATCGTAGCTCTCTATAACACAAGGGCCAGCGATCAGCAGCAGGGGGCTTTCGGGGGCTCCTACGTCGAAGCGATTACCAACTCGAACCTGATTCAAGTCTGATCATCCTTTTCTTAAATTTGATAAACATCAAGGTACGCTGCTCGATAGATTACGGCGCGATACTGCGCCGGGCCCTGGCTATCGACGCCTTACAGGTGACGCAGCAACTGCAGGTTGGAGGGTAGCGGCGTAGTAGGGAGCTCTTGCCGGGGCTCCGGTAGGTACGGAGAGCGGAGAAGCAAGATCTGGTGCATCGATCCGTGGCTCTCTCATGACTTCGCGCGCGGCCGCTAGCACCTCGTCGACCGAGATCGCATCGAGCGCGCGCCGTACTGCCTCATCATCTCGCGCTGGGACAGATGGGAACGACACGATAGAACGATGCCTGGGCGCATCGTAGCCCCAACGTACGACTTTGTTCGGCCCAAATACGCCGATGCTTGCAACCCTCTGTGCAACCGCGCAGTGCAGCAGACCTGTATCGTTGCCCAGCCACACACCGCACAGGCCAATAGTTGCAAGGGCATCTCGCAGCCCAAGTTTACCTCCCAGATTGATGGGAGCTTTGGCGCCGGGTATCGCCAGGAGGGCTGCCTCAGTACGTTCAATCGTGGGCAGCTCGGATTTGCCCCCCATCAGGACGATGTCGCCATCGACTTCCTTGCGCAACTCCTCCGCCACACGAGCAAACTTCTCGGCGCCCCACTCTCGAATATAGGGGTCATTCGCGCCGGGTTGTAAGCCAATGGTGGCGCCAGAAGACCATCCAAACTTCGCAAGCGCAGCGCTTACCTTTGCCCTCTCGCTCTCGGTTATCCAGAGATCCGGCAGGGCATCATCAGCGCTTAGCCCAATGGAGCGAAGCATATCCAGGTGGCAATCGACTTCGTTTCTGTCAAAAACATAAGGTATGGGGACTGTCATCAGAAATCGGCGAAGTTCATTGGCGTAGCCAATACGAACCGGCACTTTGGAAATTGCTGTTGTTACCGCGCAGTGCAGGGAGCGGTTCAAGACGAAGGCGACATCATATCGGCCCTGCAGCAGCAGGCTGCGCAAGTCTTTGCCGTGCTGCCATCGACTTACTCCCGTCATATCCACGGGAATGATGCGGTTCAGGTGAGGACAGTTTGCAAATGTGTCTACAATGCACGGCGCCGCGAGCAGGTCGATCTCTGCGTTTGGCAAATGCTTTCGAAGCTGACCAATAAAGGGAGTTGCAACGACAGTATCGCCCATAAACCGAAATTTGGTGATGACGGCGATTCGTTTCGCGCTGATCACAGATTCACGAGCCTGTTGAGCCCGCTGAGGTGTAACCATACTTGTGGCATTACATAGCCCGGCCCGCGGCCGATTATCAGGCAGATTCTCTTCTGATTGGCTGTTATGCATTAAGTACCTCGTCGATCCGGCTCATCACCTCGGCTGGCGTGATCTCGGACAGACATTTTGCCACTGCGTCTTCGCGCCCAGGAGCAACACATTGGCGAACACCGCACCCGGCGACACAACACTCGCGATGGGCTAGCACATTTCGCTGCTGCAGCCACGGCCCCGCGTGCGTCGGGTCTGTGGGCCCGTAGAGAGCGACTACAGGAGTGTTCAGCGCTGCGGCAATATGTGCGCTGCCGGTGTCGCCGCATATGTGAACAGAGCACGCGCTCAAAATGGCCGCGAGCTCCTTAATACTGGTCTCACCGGAAAGATCGATTACGATCGGTTCATCGATCAGGCGGGAGGCCGAAACGGAAACCTGCTGGCAGATCTCTTTATCCCGGTTCGAACCAACAAGGACTGTTTTCAGAGCGTGCGCACGATACAGGCTCTCAGCGACAGCGGCGTAGTTGTCTGCCGACCAGCGCCGCGTTTCGCTTCCAGAGGAAGGATTGATCACTGCGTAACGTCCGGCTACCCCTGCATTGCTCAACAGATCTGCCGCTCTGCTTCTGGCCCCTTGAGGAATATCGAACGGAAATCTAATTTGAGAGCTAAGTTTACCCGATGGCGATAGCGCTCTCACGACGTCGAGAAACCAGTCTACACGATGCAGGCTTTCTGGATAGCCGAGCAGCGACCTGGATACCAGATTAGATCCGTCCTTGAGCTTTCGCCAGCCAACTCGCAGCTTTGCGCCAGCCGCTAAAACATAGACAGCGCTCTTTGCGTAGCCCTGCAAATCGATAGACAGATCGAATTGACCGGAGCGCAAGCGGCGCAGCAGACCAAAATACTCGCGCCGAACCCTGGCAGATGTCCACCGGCCTTCTCGTTTCCACCGGTTTCGCGGCACCACGATCACTTCATCAATACAACTGCTGCCAAGAAGGATCTCTGCGGACATCTCCTCAACAAGCCAGGTGACCTTGAGGTGGGGCCAGGCATCTTTTAGCGCAGCCGCAACTGGCAAAGCATGCGTGACATCTCCGATGGAGCTAAGGCGTACGATAAGCACATTTCGAATTAAAGCAAAATCGGGCGGTCTGAACGGGTTCTCCATAAATAGTCTGTCCAGTTACTTCTTGCCGCCGGAACCTGTTTTAGCTAACGGTCGGCCCACAACCCGCGACAAGACATTTACGGGCGAAAGTTCAGGCTTCACCATTGCGCTTACTGGCACGATAATCGTCTGCTCAATTGCGTACTGGCCCGAAGTTACGCGATGGGCAACCATGTCGGTGAGTGCAATCCAGCTAACTCCAGGACCAAACGAAGTTCGATCGACCTCGCCGGTTTCCTGAAACCCGCCGTTCGCTTTTAGGTGGTGGTGAAATTTCAGCATAAAGTCATCATACGGAGAGCGATAAGGCGCCTTAACTCCTACCAGAGATCCGGCAGCCGCGATAAGCCTCTTCATCTCGGACGCCGGGCTAAGTATGCTCAACAACCCCGCATCCTTTGCATACCGGCGCACAAGCTCATCAAAGCCGTATGAGGTGCCCCACACACGCTCGCGCTGCGGATGAATGTTGGTAAACGCCCTCAGAATTCTGCCGCCATTAGTGGGTCGCGTGGGAAACGCATCCAGGTGCATTAGATCGTTCCGATGACTGATCGACAGCTCTCTGCCCAGCTCTTCAACCGGCCGAAAGCTGGCATAATCGACTTTCCAACTAGAAGAGTAGGCAGGTAACAGCTGTGCCATAAATGCGATAGAATCGCGCGAGTAGCGCGAGAGAATCTCGGTGGTGCGTTCCATGTCCGTTGCACTTGCGCTGCTTATACCTGTGACGACCTTCTTATCCGGTTTATAGGCAATATTTTTGTGGCTGGTACTCGCGGTCTGATTTTGAGTGCGTAAATACGCGCAATCCTCAGCAGAAGGGGTATAAGGCGCCTTTGCAAGGGTTAGTATGTTGCCAGACTCGAGTTCGAGGCAGAGCGAATTTCGATACTCTACGTCATTGTTTTCAATGTCTACTTCAACAGTATGCATCGAACACCCTCCAGGTATTGCCAGACTACATCTGTCAGGGCCGACCGATCAATCGCTTTAAACGGAAAACGCGCGAATTACAGTATCCGCAACTTCGGCCACCGTAATCGCCTCCATACATTTTGGACGAGGATAGGCGCAATGTCTGCCGTTACACCCTGCTCCGCAGGTCTGTTTCTTGCTGATGGTGCTGCTCTGCTGATTGTAGGGACAGGCACGATTAGGATCCGTCGGCC
The DNA here is from genome assembly GCA_903919615.1 of uncultured Chthonomonas sp. Lineage (GTDB taxonomy): Bacteria > Armatimonadota > Chthonomonadetes > Chthonomonadales > Chthonomonadaceae > CAIXIX01. Next base: position 8,171 of record CAIXIX010000366.1, on the reverse strand, counting down.
CCATAAGTGATACGACACGTGTCTCCAGCGCCGCTGCGAGATGTCCCGACCCTGTATCACCACAAACATGCACACACGAGCGCCTCAGCACCGAGGCTAGCTGCTTCAGTGTGGTTTTTCCAGCCAGGTTGACAAATGGTCGATTGGCAAGCGAACTCACTTCGTTTGCGACCTTCATATCAGCCGTAACGAGCACACAGGCCGCGCCAGTTCGTTCGGATAGAGTATCCATGAGCGTAGCATACCGGTCGGCGCCCCACTCCTTAACGCGCTGAGCCGAAGCCGGATTGATCGATACTAACGTCTCACCGCTTTGAACGCCGGCATCAGCCAGCGCTTTCTCCACCGTTTGCTCATCGTCGGCCGAAATGAAAAACGGAAAGCGAACTTTATTGGGCGATGCACCAAGAAACCGGGCGACATCCAGGTACTGGTCGACGATATGTACGCTCTCGGAGCGCTTAGGTACCGGCGTTTCTACGAAACGGGCTCCCTCTCTCAGCCAGTGATACCCAATGCGCGTTTTCGCGCCAGACCTGAGTGCAATTACCGCACTCTTGGTTAGGCCCTGTAAGTCGATAGAGAGATCGATCCCATCGCCGCATGCTGCATCGATTCGACCAAAGTAGTCGCGCAGAAACGAGGCGCTTCGCAGGTTGCCCACACGGACTTTAGGGAGCGCCAGCACGGACGACAGGCAAGGATTGCCCTCGACCAGCGGCATAAATAGCTCCTCAATGGCCCATGTGATCTCCAGATGTGGGAATGCGTCTTTCAGAGCGGCCGACACCGGCAATGCGTGGATAATGTCCCCAAGCGCACTGAGCTTAACGATCAACACTCTTCGAACTTGATTCAGATCAACGCTCTTCGGCGCCTTTTCGATATTCCAACTCCTAGCCAGATTAGGGTACTTGCCTACTGCTGGTTACTCTGCACGGCTGTTCGCATCGAAAACGCCTGGAGATGCCTTCCACCGATTGTGCAGCCAGAGCCATTGCGTCGGGTACTTTCGGATCCACTCTCCAATCCTTGCGTTGATAAGCGTCATCACGCCCTCAACGTCCTTTCGCTTTTCGCCGGTTGCTTCCACGGTCACTGGCGCATCGAATGTGATCTCAAAACGCCCGTCGTCACGCCGCACACACCAGGAAAATACGATAGGTGAATGAGTCTTTAAGTGGATGACCGCGGGGCCATCAACCGTGCCGGTTTTAACTCCCAGAAAAGGTACGAACACATCGGCCGCATTCTGATCCGGCAATATCGCGACAATCTCGTTCTGTTTAAGGCAGCCTAGAATCGCGCGCGCAGAATTCCCCCTGTAGAGAACCTTGGCTCCATTTTGGCCGCGAGTGTCTGCGAGTAATCGCGTCGCCTCGGGATCCCTGGCGTCGCGGGCAACAACATTGAGCTTATAGCCATGAACCGCGAGCCATCTGGCCATAAACTCCCAGTTGCCAAAATGCCCCGTTATCAGCAGTACACCTTTGCCTACTTTGAGGGCTTCCTTCATGTTCTCCTCGCCGTTGACGACTGCCATGTCGTTAACCTGTGCATCACTCAGGCGAGGAAGCTTAAGAAACTCGGCGCCAACCTGACCAAAATGACTAAAGACTGCACGCGCCATTCTGGCACGTTCGCGATCCGAAAGCTCAGTACCATAGATAAGTTTCAGGTTGCGAAGCGCGGCGTTTCGATATCTGGGGAGAATGGTAAACGTTAGACCGCCGAGGCCACGCCCCATAATACGGCCTGCGGAGAGCGGAAGCCCCCGCAGGGGAGGAACAAAAAGGCGCATCGCAACGCGTCCGAGCGTGCGGGCTGCCCGCTTGCGGAAAGGCGGGCGCGACACCGGTAAAGGAAGATCAGGTTCTGACATCAGTTTGGGTTACCAGCAGCACGTGGTTACTGTGCCGCCACGGTCTTGATTGCTTGCTTGAAGTCCTGCAATTCGTCTATCTGCATCTCTACTTGAAGCGTTACGACCGGAATATTTGATATGGGAAAAACGATACGGGAGGCGTCTTTCTCGGTTGTGATCAACGTATCTGCGCCAGCGTCCTCGGCTGCAATCAGCAAGTCCGTAATGCGCTCGTTACCTACTGCTTCGTGATCTCTAAAACGGACTCGCTGCGCAACACCTGCCGAAAGTCGTTCAACCATCGATTCAAATGCAGCAGGGTTACCTATTGCGCTCATGCAGGCGGGCCGTCGGGTTCGCAGCCACTCCAGAGGATATTTTACCCCATCGGCAATGTCTCGAACCCCAATTGGTTCGAGGCCAGCTTCAAAGACAGGCATCTGCCTGCAGATCCTCTTTACGGATGCGATCGTTGTGTCAATCTCCGACCGTGTGGCGTTCTCAATGCCGGTGACTACTACCAGGCCGGCACGGCGCAGATGCGACTTAGGTTCTCTCAGCAACCCCCTGGGAAATGTGTACCCATTATCGAAGGGCTTCGAGGCGTTTAGAAGCACGATGTTGAGGTCGCGGTGCAACTGCCAGTACTGCATGCCATCGTCCATCACGATCACATCGGGCGCGAAAGTTGCTACAGCCAGATCTCCCGTTATCCGGCGGTCTTTGCCGACGACGACGGGAACTCCCGGCAAACTTCTTGCCAGCATCGATGCCTCATCGCCCGCCTCTGCCGCCGAGAGCAGCACCTGATCTCGATCTGAAACCACTGCGCAGCCATATTCGTTTGCGCCGCCATACCCTCGGGAAAGCACCACCGGGTTCCGGCCAGCCTCCTGCAAAAGGCGACACACGAGTTGGGTCATTGGCGTCTTACCGGTTCCTCCGGTAGTAAGGTTTCCTACGCAGATCACTGGCACGCGAAGGCGGTGCCTCTTGCGAATACCCGCATTGTATGGAAGCAGATAGATTTCAAGGCCGAGGCAGTAGAGCGGCGCAAGCAGAGCGAGAACCACACGCAGAAGGGCATGAACGGCGCCGGGCTTACCGGTTATTACTTCATACAAATACTGCTCGGTACCGCTTCTGCGTTTACCGGCAGGTTCAATTTCTGGAGTAGACAGAGACGCTTTAGCGCTCACATTGAGCTCCCGGTACGGTTGGCAAGCAAGTCGGCAACCGCAGAGGCATATCGATCGCTAACACCTCGGTTTGCCTCAATCAGCGCGAGCGCACGGGCGCTTATATCCTGGAGATTGCTCGCATCTGCGAGAAGCCTTGCTGCAGTATCAGTTAGCTCTTCAACGGTCGCGGCCTGAAAGCCAACACGACTCTCTTTTGCCAGGTCCGCTTCGGATCGAATAGTAGCGATGCGAGGGCCATACATTACGGGTTTGCCATGAGCGAGCGGCTGAAGCAAGTTTTGCCCGCCACCCTTGACGACGGGTTCAAAACTGTTTCCGACGAACGTGATATCGGCGATCGCATAGACATTGGCGAGTTCTCCCATCGTATCCAGAATCAGGCACCTGACCGGACCCTTGGCCTCAAGGAGATGGGTCTTCCGGACCGGAACGAGGCCACGTCCAATCATAACTTCGCTTAGTTCTTCGGCTCTGTCGATCTGCCGTGGAGCGATGATTAGACACAAATCGGGATATTGCGATAGCAGGCTCTGGTACGCAGTAAGTACAATCTGCTCCTCCTCGGCGCTGCGCGTTGACCCTGCGACGAAGATGCGCGCTCCTTGCGGAAGTTGAAGGCTCTGCTTGAGGGCAGCCGCTTCAACTGATGTAAGCCTCGTAACCGACTGGTCGAATTTAGAGTTGCCCATCACACAAACGGAATCGGCGGATTTGCCGGCAGGCAGCAGCGATCGAAGCCGTTCAGCATCCGCCTCGCCCTGTACCAGCAGCCTGTCCATATTCCCCAGCATCCAGCGGAAAACGGGCTTTGCATATTTTAGAATTCGCCGGTGGCTGCGCTCTGAGATCCTCCCATTTACCATAATCGTAATCGCGCCAGATCGCTTGAGCAGATGCAGTAGGTTGGGCCACATCTCACTTTCGAGGCTGACATAGGCTGCTGGCCGAATGGCTGCGACAGCTCGGCTCGCCATCCAGGGGAGATCGAATGGGGCGTAAAAGATGTGGGAGACGACACCGGCAGCCTGCTGCGTAGCCATCTCAAATCCGGCAGGTGTCGTTACGGAGAGCACAAGTTCATAATCTGGCAATCGCGCATGCAGCGACTTTATTATTGGAACCGCCGCGACAACTTCTCCCGCAGAGACCGCGTGGATCCAGATTCTATTGCTACCTCGTGAGGTGTGGTTCAGTTCTGGAAGCAGGCCGGTGCGCTGGCTCCATCCGGCTTTCGACTTGCCTGTAAAATAACGCAATGCCAGATAGAACGCAACCACGGGCGACAATACGACCAGGAAGATATTGTAGATGAAGTAGCTGATTCAGGTACTCACAATCTGCGGGAGGTTAACAACGATCAGATTGCTGCAGCGGCGACAACCGGTTCAACTCTCGCTTGTGGGCATTTCAGTTCGCCACTCGGCCGGATAATCGGTATGGCCAGCCCGGCGTTCGGCTTCGCGCTCAAGGCGGTTTATGGCCACCTCAACAATCTCTGCATAGCGTTCGCGGCCAGCCTCATCGACATCCGCTGGCACATGGATTGGGTCGCCGGTAACCCAGAATGCTCGTGAAAACGGCAGCGGAATCATATACGAATCCCAGCTACGAGTAAAGAGGCGGCGACGTGTACAACTGATGCCCACAGGCACGATTGGCGCGCCCGATTTTTGCGCCATTAGAATGACACCAAGCTGAACCTTATGGGTGGGACCACGCGGACCGTCTGGAGTGAAGGCTAGCGCTCCCCCCTCCTTCACCTTACGAGCCATTTGTAGCGCGCCTTTAATTCCTCCCCTACCCGTTGAACCTCGCACGATTTGAAAGCCAAATCGCTTGAATATCTTCGTCTGAAGTTCACCGTCTCGGGAAAGTGACACAAGCGCCCAGTAACCTCTGTTGCGGAGGTAGTTTGCAGGAATCAAGGACCGGCCATGCCACGTAACGTAGATGCAGCCGCACCCATCCGTCTCGTAACGCGGCATATTGTCGTGATCAAGGCGCAGCGTAGTGTAGATCACTCGGGCCAGGCAATAGACGGCCCAGCTTAAGATTCTGGTCTTACGCTCCAACTTCGCCGTTTTTCGTGCCGCCTCCGCGGCCTCATTTGGGTTGCTCTGGGAGACGTCCGGCTTAACTTCAATATCTGCTGTCATAACTACCGTTATTCAAAGCCGCGAAGCTGGGTCTCGTACAGCCGCGCATAATAACCGCCAGCAGCGATTAACTCCGCATGAGATCCCATCTCCACAATGCGACCGTTCTCCATCGCCAGAATTCGATCTGCATTGATAATCGTTGAAAGGCGATGAGCGATCACAATGGTCGTTCTCTTTTTCATGAGCTCATCCAGCGCCTCTTGTACCAGCGCTTCTGAGGAGGCATCCAGTGAGGATGTCGCCTCATCGAGGATGAGCAGACGCGGGTTCATAAGGATAGCTCGTGCGATAGCTATTCGCTGTCGTTCGCCACCCGATAGGCTGATGCCTCGCTCGCCCACTACAGTATCGAGCTGATTCTCCATGCCCTCAATAAAGGCGGCGTTTGCCGCCGATGCCGCGGCCCGTATAGCCTCATCACTGGCCTCCCTATCGCCATAGGCGATGTTATCGCGCAGGGTGCCAGCAAACAGCCATGTCTCCTGCGGCACGATGCCAATCTGTCGGCGCAGCGAGTTAAGTGAAACATCCTTCAGATCGTAGCCATCGATAGTAATTCTGCCGAACGTGGGGTCATAAAACCTGGGGATCAGGTCGACCAGCGTGCTCTTACCAGCCCCGCTTCTGCCAACTAGCGCCACGACCTCGCCAGGATGAACATCGAAAGTGACGTTCGAGAGCACCTCAGGAGTATCCTCACTGTAGCTGAAGCAGACATCCTCAAAGCGAATATGCCCGGCCAGGACGGGAAGTTCGATCGCATCCGGCCGTTCTGCTACCTCACTCTCGACATCCAAAACCTCATCAAATATCCGCTTGGCTGCGGCGAGCACCTGTGCCCGCGTGTTCGCAATGCTGCCGATATCTCCCGCTGCCTGCGCAACCGCATTCAGCAGGTAGAGAAACATAATCAGTTGCCCCTGAGTCATGCCGCCGTGTGGCACAGGGAAGGTCGCAGCTTCCGGCATCGGCTTGCCCGGATGCACGCGAACCCACTGCTCAAGCGCCAAATGCTGGGATTTATTGGTGAATGCGACCATGTTACCGCCCAGAAACAGCATCAGGGCAATGGCAAACGCACCGATAAACTCGGTAAGCGGCCTCAACTGAGCGTTCTTCCGCACTGCCTTCATCACGGCAGTTAGAGCGGAGTTGTTTGTGCTCGAAAACCGTTTGATCTCATGCCGCTCCGCAGCGAACGATTTCACGATGCGGACGCCTGCCACAGTCTCCTCCAGCACCGTGGTGACGTCGGCGACCTTGCCCTGCACGGCTCCGGAGATAGACCGCATGCGTCGGCTGATCTTGCTGATAACCGCCGCCATAAATGGGATGAAAATCAACGACGCCAGAGCGAGCTGCGGGCTCACATAAAACAGCATACTGAGGCTGACAATAATCATGATCGGCGCAGAAACCGTATCTTTGAGGCTCTGTGCTGCGTTCTGAATCACCTGCACGTCGTTCGTAATTGTTGACATGATCGCGCCGGTTCTTTTGCGATTGAAGAACGAGAGTGAGAGAGTGTGAAGGTGGGCGTAAATATCGTCGCGGAGCGCTGTTCCCACCCTGTTAGCCGTGAGGGAGAGATGGTAGTTCTGGCCGTATGTAAACATGCCTTTGACGACAAAAACAAAGAGCACTGCGCCGCACATAAAGTTCAGGTGGCCCGTCTGCCCATCAACCATAGCATCGATCGTGTGCCGTATGAAGACCGCGATGCTGGAGGTGATGCCTGTGGTTGCGGCAGCGCATAGGAGCCCGATCACGAGTGTACGAATGTTCGGTTTGAGATATGCGTAAAGTCTGCGCTCTGTCTGCAGCTTATCCATATATGTTGCCTGGTTTCTCTGGCCCGTATCGTTCAGGCCAACGGAAAGATCGCATAACGTCTATGCTGATCCATTCTATACGCCCTGCCCGGGGCATCGGTTTTATCTTTTGCAACTGGGTTACTTGCGATTCGCCAGTTCGAGCACCAATTTGGCTGTCCTTGCGCTCGCTCCAGGTTCTCCCATCATCTCTCGTATCTTATGCAGTTCCTGCTTCATTTCGGCGCGGGCAGAAAAATCATTCAGAAGGCTTAAGGCGTGAGACGCAATGTTCTCCGGATTTGCATCGTACTGGATCAGTTCAGGTATAAACTTCTTCTCAGCCAGTATGTTTGGCAGGCCAATCATTTTGATCTTCTTTTTGAGACCCAGCAAACGTGCTTCAAGCTCCATCAACTTTGAGAACCGGTAAAGAATCACCATCGGAGTCTCAAAGGCGGCCGCTTCGAGCGTTGCCGTACCGGAACAGGTGAGAAGCACGTCGCTATGCGCCATCAACTCAGAAGTGGCGCCCTTAACAATAACAACGGGTGGAAGTCCCTTCCCAGAGGCGGCCATGGCGCCTTTTCGTGAACGCAATGCTTCAAGCCTAATCAGGCTATCCTCGGGAACGATGAGGCCCTCAACAGTCACCAGCCTGCGCTCTCGTTTCCCCGTCAGCAGATTAGCGGTGCTCGTAACTGGCCGGATAACGCGGGTCTCCGCTTCGCGCACAAATTCGATCCACGCTTCGGAGAGCCGTTTACGCAAACTCACGTCGGAAGTAAGGTAACGCGAAATGCGCTCACGGTCAATTCCAGGAGCGAGCCCAATTACAAATTGAGCGTCTTTTACCTGCCCCTGAATGATGCAGGCGGCCTCTAGCAATACCGGCATCAGATGTTCGATCTCATGCAGCCTGCTTCCAGGAAGAAGCCCTATAATCGGCTTGGCGGGGTCCAGGCCAAATAGGGCGGCAAATTCTGGGCGGCCAATGCCGGTTATGGTTCGTTCTATCACCGGGTGACCGACGTTTACTGCGTTTGCACCCAGTTTACGAAGTCTCTCGGCAGACCACTCAAAGGGAACCACAAGCAGATCCGTAATGGCAGCGAGGTTTGCGCCTTTGTTTCCG
>CAIXIX010000365.1 GCA_903919615.1 uncultured Chthonomonas sp. | reverse complement strand
GCTATGGCAAAATCGTAAATCACGCCTGCCTACAACCAATACTAGCGAACGAAAGGGAGAAAGACCACCACCCCAAAAAATGATGACAGGGTGGGCCAAAATTCTCCATCAAAGTGGGCCAAACCGGGTTGTCAAAATCAAGGGAATTGTCAAAGAAACCAGACAATTGGGGTACATCTCCAAACGTAGACAACGTGACGTTGGTAGCAGACCTACGCGGGCGCAATCTACGCTATGCGAACATGAAATCCACATTCGTGGTTAAAGGAGATTTTCGGGATGCTCAGCTAGACGGCACTAATCTTTGCAGTAGTGACCTTCGAAAGGCCGACTTTACTAGAGCTTACGGGAGAGATGCAATGTTCTGCGATGCACAATTAGGAGGTATGCGCGGTACTTGGATTGACCTCGTCGGATCAAATCTTCAAAGGGCACATCTCGAAAATGCATACCTCGTGGACGCAAACCTTGCGAAAACGAACTTTGAGTGGGCGCATCTAAACGGTGCATCCCTAACAAATGCGGATCTTAAGGAATCACACCTTGAAGCCGCTCACTTTGATCACGCAGACTTGAAAGGAATAAATCTTGTAGGTGCCAATTTGACGCAGTCACATCTCGACGGCGCTGACTTAAGTGGCGCGCGGCTGATGGGTGCTCGCCTCTCTGAAGCAAGCTTAGTAGGTACGGACATAACGGATGCAAATCTATCGGGAGCCGACTTGTCAGGTGTGGACTTTACCAGACTTAGACTTTCTCCTATCAATCGACTTAGGAGTATGTCCGCGATGCCGACAGGTCTTGCGTCAGCAACACTTGACGGAGCAATATATTCGATAGGCAGACGCCCAACGGTATTCCCAAAAGGATTTTATCCCAGACCCAATACGATGTTCCGCGTGGACGACAAAGGGGAATTGCTCACTGTCAAGCCCAAGATACGCGGAGAGCACTCTAAGAACTGACAACTCTCTGTCACATGGTTGTGTAAGCCACGAGTGAACATCATGGTCGATACTTTTGGAATTTGCTGCATGCAAGCTGAACGACAACAATCGTTGTTCAGCCTCTCTTCTTGCCTGCCATTTTTCCCTTAACTTCAATCCCCACCCGCTATATCTCCAACGCACTCGGGCGCTTCGGCCCGCATGAGGAGGTAGCAGCGATGGCCCGCAAATTCAATAGTTTCCCCGAGGACAGACAACCCAGAAGCGCAGAGTTTCTCGATGGTCAGTTTGATATTTCCGTCGATGAAGATAACAAAGTCCAGGCCATCGGCAAATGGCAAGAGGCAATGATCGCATCAAAACTCTCAGTAATTCTGCGGGAACTCGTTACCTGCCCTGAGCCGATGTCATTTCTTCAACTGCAGCTTCTCGGCCAAGGTCATTTTGGGTATGTTCGCCAGGCTGTACGGATTCTGATCTCCACAGGCATTGTTAAAGCTGTTCCAGCAGATGGTGAAACTGGATATCCGCGATATGTGTTGGCGGTGGGATTCAAAGATGTGTCGTTGGATGTGTAGAGAGAGAAGAAATACCAGTGTCGTTCTCTTGTCAGCCAGTGTTTCTGGTGCAGATAGGGGGGCGTACCTCTCTTTTTGCCATATGGGATCCCACGAGGAGATATCTTCTTATCGAGGAGTCTCACTGAAAGAACCAGACACGTATTTCTACCGAACAGGGGGGCACCTACCTAAAAGGGAAATCCAAATTCGGACCATGCCGTTTCCAAAATTTTTTTGTATATTTTTTTGGAAATCTGGGCAGGTCCATTTTTGGCAGACGAGCGGGGAGTTGACTACACTGGCATCACTGGCAGGGCACTGGTTTTGACTGGTACTGATTGTGGTGTGTGGGTGAGATTCCAGTGTCTGGGGGTGTAGGGTTATGCTGGTACTGGCTCGTACGGTGGCTCACGCTCCCAATTGCAGGAATACGCTCTGCGGCTGGTCAAATGCTTAATGTGCTTCGTCGAAGTCAACTCAGTTTTGAAGCGTTTCTCCAAGGTATCGGTTCTTCCCAGAAAGCTTGCAAGAGTAGCTCTTGCGCGCCTGTCGGATCTCGTGATTCAGCCGATTAACCGAGACATATGATTGCTATAATATAGGTTGTTCGCGGCTTTTTTTATTCCACCAACGACTCGGTACCAAGAAACCAGGAGTCTATCCTAAATGAAGTACTCGGAACTGTTCACTCTGAACCCCATCGAATCCGTTATTAAGATCAACGAGGCGGACAAAAAGGATGAGGCCAAGCGGCTGGTAAGCACGTTCGTAATCACTCCCAGTCTGGGTGAGGCAATTGAAACGGTAGCGCTGCCGCAACTCGATTTTCAGAGTGGTGTTGAGGGCAAGGGTATCTTCGTTGTTGGTAACTATGGAACAGGTAAGAGCCATGTGATGAGCTTCCTGTCGATAGTTGCTGAAGATGCGGGAATGCTTCAGTCGCTTCGGAACGAAGAGTGGAAGTCGAAGCTGCAACGCTTTGCAGGCAAGTACAAAGTCAAACGCTGTCAGATCGCAGCGTCGCTTATGAATTTATACTCGATTGTTGCCGAGCAGCTTGAGGCCCTTGGCAGGTCAAATGGTCTTGTATTTGAGTTTAAGAATCAGTCGCAAGTTTCTAACGTTAAGACCGAATTTGCCCGCTTCATGCAAGAGGTATCTCCTCAATAACTCGGGGTAACGACGTTCACGCAAGCGACTGCCTCCCGACAATAATTGTTGAAATTGAAGTCGCTCGCCCGTTAGCAACATGCGATCTGGTCGTGTACCGAGGTGCGAGTATGCTTTGTGTTAGGTAGTTTCCCACGAGGCACTGAGGTTTAACTGTGTCGCTGCTTGTCGGATCAATTCTGCGAGCGAAGCTGCATCGGGACTTCTGCTGTGGTAAT
>CAIXIX010000364.1 GCA_903919615.1 uncultured Chthonomonas sp. | reverse complement strand
CTCAATGTTGCGCTACTTACTCAATCTCAGGTTCTGCAGTATTCACAGCGATTTGGATTTCGACAGTTTTCTGCAGTTGGAAACCATTATGAACTCAATGGCGTTCGCGTCAACCTCCGAGGTGACAACCAGCAGGAGGCGAATTTCGGCACGGATGCCTATGGCATTAAGCCTGGCTTTGGTACACCAACAAAGCTGAACGCTGGTTGGCCACAGGCGGTCGATAACCTGCTGCATCTAAACTTCAACGTGATGCGGATTCATCAGATCCCGGCAACTCCTTACATGTTGGACGTATGCGACGAAAAGGGACTGATGCTTGTTGAGGAGTCGCCTTTGCGAGGCTCTGAAGGTGGTGAGGATTATCAGGCGGGGAAAGAGGCCATGCTCAACATGGATCGCGAGCTTGTGCTCCGCGATCGCAACCATCCGTCGGTAGTTATATGGAGCGCCGCGAATGAGTGGGCGGAACCGATACGAGATGCGATTCAGGTGATCAACAGCGTGGATGCGAAGAGTAGGCCAATTATCGCGGATGGCATTGGCGATATCGGTTCTGATGTGATCAATATGGATCACTATGTTAATGGCGGCAGCCTTCCACGGGATGGAGGCAGGCAGAGAGCAGATCGGCCCTTTGGAGAGACAGAGAGCGTCTGGCCGAACGATAATACGATGCAGGGATTCGCAACGATGGCGACCGGCACGCGGCTGCGACGCCTCAAGAACGATTCGGATATCCGAAACTACGTCCTTAACAACGCCTTCCCGAACTACGTGCCTGGAGAGAGCGAGGCAACCGAGGTCCTTGAGATTAAGGTCAAGGGCAATCCATCGGCAACAATCTTGCCTTCAATCGCAGACCCATGGCACAACGCGAACATCAAGTTGATGCAGCAGTGCTACAACCCTGTGATGGCGTGCGATATCGATTTCGACAAAGTTAACGCTCGGAGCAATAGGGCAGGAGAGTGGCCGATAGCAACGCCGACGCTATCGCCGGGCACACAGATCACGCGGAAGATTGCGGTCTTTAACGACGAGTTTTCGGATAGTTCTGTTGTGCTTCGCTGGGAACTGCATAAAGATGGTCCTACAGGCACTCAGATATCAAATGGTGAGCGCCGGCTTAACGTGCCACTCGGCGAGTTTGTGACAACAGATCTGCCGTTTAGTACACCCGCTTCTGGCGAGGTTGTGCTTGTTCTTTCAACGCTTAAGGCGGGCAGCGTGAGGTTCAAAGAGGATCGACTGACTTTCAAAATTGGTACCCCTGGTGATAGTTCACTAAAAGAGGGCGACTACCGAATTTTGAATATGAACAGCGGACTGGCGGCAGAGGTTCGAGGAGATACTCGTGCGGATGGCACTCACGTCGTTCAGGCTGTTGTTGAGGCAAAGCCGGCGCAGATCTGGCATTTGAAGAGGGCCGGGAGCGCATGGCAGATCGTGAACAAAGCTTCGGGGTTGGCGCTATCCGTGCTCGATGTTCCGGGCGAGGCGGCCCTCGCAATTCAGCGGAAGCTCTCCGAACAGGCCGCATTGCTTTGGGAGATCGAGGACCGCGACGGCTCGTTTGTGCTGACGAATAAGGGCACTGGCAAGGTTCTGGACGTTTACGCCCAGAAGACTACAGACGGCGCAAAGATTGTACAGTGGGAGTTCAACAGCGGGCTGAACCAGATGTGGGAGCTGAAGAGGGTGCAGTAAGCGATGCGCGCTTTGAGCGCTCGTCATGAGCCTTAGGCGATTGAGACCCTGCGTTTCTTCATTGACGTCATGTGGGGGATTTCTCAGTCGCGAGTCATCGGCTTGCAATTTCCAATGCAACTTCGCTTGTTCGAAATGACGTGGGTGCGCGAGCCTTAGGCTCCCCGTCATTTCGACATGAGCCTCAGGCTCCCCGTCATTTCGACATGAGCCTTAGGCTCCCCGTCATTTCGACATGAGCCTTAGGCGATTGAGAAATCCGCCGTATTTTCTTCCCTTCCGACGGAGTAACCACGTGGCCAAGCGATGCTACGTCTATATTCTAGCAAACCCGTATTCACGCGTGTTATACGTAGGAATGACATGCAACCTTGAATTGCGGCTTGGCGCCCACAAAATGCACCTTATTGAGGGCTTCACGAGCAAGTATAATGTAACCCGCCTCGTGTATTTGGAGGAACATGACGGACCTCGTTCTGCCATTGAGCGCGAGAAACAGATTAAGAAGTATCGACGAGAAAAGAAGATCGCGCTGATCGAGGGTTTGAATCCCGAATGGAAGGACTTGAGTGCAGAGGATCAAGGTTAGAGCGCGTCGTCGTTGACGTCATGTGGGGGATTTCTCAGTCGCTAGTCATCGGCTTGCGGTCTGGTAGGCATCTTCGCTCATTCGAAATGACGTGGTTGGTGAGCCTTAGGCTCATGTCGAAATGACGCGTAAACGGGATGCGTTGGGTTGCGCCTTGCTTTGCTTGCGCGGGCATCGTTCACGTACCTGTGCTGATAGTGGCCGTGATCGGATAATGATCCGAGGGGTAGCGGTTATCGACCTTTTGATTTAGAACTTTGGCATCCGATACGATCAGGTTCTTCGTAACGAAGATGTAATCGATACTCTCCATATCGGTCTGGCCCGTAAAGTTATGGAATGTCCCAGGGCGATCTGATTCTGGAGCGGCAGCCAAACAACTATCAAAGAGACCTTGGTCGCCTTCCGTCATAATCGTATAGCCGGAGTTATCGGGCTCCATATTAAAATCGCCCATAACAAGGGCACTGCTGCCTGCCGCATCAATGTGTTCACTCAGCATTTTACAGGAGTTTTCTCGGGCTAGTTGAGACTCGTGATCGAGGTGCACATTGTAAACTGTCAGCGTCTCGGTCGGGTTCTCAATAAAATGTACTTTGGCCCAGGTGCAGATCCGGGGATGATGGCGGGTCCAGTGTCTGGAGCCCGGAACATCGGGTGTTTCAGAAAACCAGAAAGTACCGCTATCGATAACCTCAAACCGTGACCGCAGCACGAACAGAGCACATGTTTCGCCCTCACGAACGCCATCGTCTCGCCCAGTAGCAACACACCAATACTCTGGCAGATTCGCAATAAGATGCTCAATCTGCGGGAAGTAACCTTCTTGGGTTCCGATAATATCCGGACGTTGATCGCTAATCAACTTGCAAATACTGCTCTTGCGAAGATCCCAGCTATTCTCTCCATCGTTGGCGAGCATGTTGCGTAAGTTGAAACTCATAACTGCAGTTTTCAGGCCTGACCCTCCTCAAATGAGCTAACCATTTGGTTCACCGTCAGTCCATACTATACCCGTGCCGAAGGTCGCTGGCGGTTGTTCTGGAGGAATGGCGGGGCGATCAGTGGAAAGATGCAATCACACACTCCGGTAAGGATCAGAGTTTATATGGGGCAATATAACTTTCGCGCTCGATCCCGTCAGGCTATGCTTGAAAGTGGGTTTGAACCGGAATTCCGTCCGGAAGTTAAGATGCAAGCCAAAGACGCTCTCGAGCGAGCAAAGCAGATCGATGCACTCGCACCGGGCGTCCGTGACCTACGGCACCTGATCTGGTCATCGATTGATAACAGCGACTCTTTGGATCTCGATCAGCTTGAGTATGTTGAGCAGATTGACGACCGCAATGTTCGGCTGCACATCGCAATTGCAGATGTAGATTGGCTCGCACCGATTGGATCGTCGATTGACCTGCACGCTGAACGTAACCGCTGCACCGTATACACTGGCGTTGATATTTATCCAATGCTTCCGGAGGAACTCAGCACTGAGGCCACTTCGTTGCGAGATGGGCGAGACCGGTTTGCTGTTGTCATTTCCATGGATGTCTCGCAAGATGGCCGCACATCCAACACCAGTGTGGTTCGAGCGGTGGTTCAGAACCGTGCGAGGTTATCCTACGACGAGGTTGGCGCCTGGCTCGAAGGAGATGGCGCCCTACCGCAAAGGGTTGCAGATGTTGATGGATTAGACCGGCAGATCCGTCTTCAGGCAAAGGTGTCGCGCTGGCTTTTGGACCAGAGAGTAAAGAGTGGCGCACTTGATTTTGAAACGATTGAGGCACAGCCCGTGATGCAGGACGGCCTCATTGTTGACCTGCACGTTCCACACAAAAATGCAGCCCGTTCAATCATAGAGAACATGATGGTATCTGCGAACTCTGCAATCGCAGAGTTTTTGGAGGCCCGGCAAGTGCCGTCGCTTCAGCGCGTTGTGCGCGCTCCCGCACGGTGGGATAGGATTGTGGATCTGGCCAGGCGGGTGCACGAGGACTTGCCACCGGTTCCGGATCCCGTTTCCCTATCGCAATTTCTAATGCGCCGTCGCAATGCGGATCCCGTACATTTCCCTGATCTGTCGCTCTCTGTGGTCAAACTTCTGGGAGCCGGCGAGTATGAAGTCGTAAAGAACGCCGCAGACCATGTGGGGCACTTTGGCCTGGCAGTGCACAGCTATACGCACTCTACTGCTCCCAATCGGCGCTACGCGGATATTCTAATCCAGCGGTTGCTGAAGGCTTCGCTGGCAGGCGTTTCGGCTCCCTATTCCGAATCAGAGCTTTCGGTATTAGCCCGGGGATGCACCGAGCGAGAAAACGCTGCACGCAAGGTGGAGCGACTGATGCGGAAAGTTGCCGCGGCCGTTATGTTGTCGGATCGAATTGGATCTGTATTTGACGCCATCGTAACTGGTGCGTCGACTAAAGGTACTTATGCACGCGTACTGCATCCACCCGTAGAAGGACGAGTGACGCGAAACGACTTTGGTCTGGATGTAGGCGACCGAGTGAGGGTCCGCTTGATTCATACCGACCCTGACAAAGGACACATCGATTTCGAGTGCCTCTGAGAACGTGATCTCATCGCAGAGAACGAATTAGTATTCGATTATAAACGACTGTGGAAAGGTGTTGTATGGAACTGAAGTACTTGAAAGACCTGTGGGTCGACGCAGAGACCGAAGGCATGGACGAACCCGAACTGTTGCGTTACCGCTCAAACCTCCTGGGTAGAGACCTGAGGCTGACCAACTTTGGCGGAGGCAATACGTCTGCAAAGATACCCTCGGAAGATCCTGTAACGGGAAATACCGTAGATGTGCTGTGGGTAAAGGGCTCTGGCGGCGATCTGGGCACCATCAAGCGCGATGGGTTTGCCACTCTCTTTATGGATAGCTTTAATGCTCTCCGCGGCCGCTATCGGGGTGTCGAGCACGAAGATGAGATGGTTGATCGGTATCCACTGTGTACTTTTGGAGCAAACCCAAGGGCGGCTTCAATCGATACTCCGCTGCATGGCCTTCTACCCTTTACGCATGTAGATCACCTGCATCCGGACTGGGCGATTGCGCTCGCTGCCTGTGCCAATGGCCCGGCTCAGTTGGAGCGACTAAAGCAGGAGACTGGGCTGAAACTCGCCTGGCTGCCCTGGAAACGCCCTGGATTTGAGCTTGGGCTGTGGCTGGAGAACACTGTAAAACAGGACCCCGATCTCGATGGGATCATTCTTGGTTCACATGGTATTTTTACCTGGGGCGACACGGGCCGTTCCTGCTATCTCAAGACCGTCGAAGTCATCGACACGATCGGACAGTATGTTATCAGCCGCGTTGAAGCGAAAGGATCCGCGCTGTTCGGTGGTCAGATTGTTGAGTCAAGAGCGGACTCTGTGGCTCTTGCGGGAGCAACGATGGCCGCATTGCGCGGGCTTGTCGGTAATGTTCTTGGGCATTTCAGCAACAATGCGGAAGTGCTGCGATATGTGAACAGCGCTTCCGCGAAAAAACTCTCGTGGCAGGGAACGAGCTGCCCGGATCACTTTGTACGCACAAAGGTTAGGCCACTTTTTGTTGAGTGGGATGCAGCAAATGGGACCGCTGCGGATCTAATCGCTGCCGCGGAAGCTGCCATGGTTGGATATCGGCAAGCCTATGCAGAGTACTACAGCGAAAACCGCAAGGCCGATTCACCCGCAATGCGTTCGCCTAATCCGACGGTGATCCTCGTTCCCGGCGTCGGTATGTTCAGCTTCGGCAAGAACAAGCCCGAGGCACGGATTACGGGCGAGTTCTATGTGAATGCAATCCACGTGATGGAGGGAGCGACTGCTCTCGATGACCTTCCGGCACAAGAGGGCATACCGGCCGATCGTGTAGTGGATAATTATGTCGCGCTGCCGCCCGCCGAAGCCTTTGGCATCGAGTACTGGCTGCTTGAGGAAGCGAAACTCCAGCGCATGCCACCTGAGAAAGAGCTTAGCCGAAAGGTTGCGGTTGTGGTTGGCGCTAGCCCGGGAATCGGACTTTCGGTTGCGAATCGCCTCGCGAAGGAGGGAGCTCATGTAGTGGTGGCCGACCTTCGAGAAGAGCTTGCACTGGAAACAGCGGCCGCCGTGCAAAAGAAGTATGGCAAAGAGGCCGCTGTCGGCCTATCCGTAGATTGCACGGATCGAGAATCCGTCAAAGAGATGCTTACTAAGGCCTCAGTCGCATTTGGTGGCGTCGATATTCTGGTGAGTGTTGCTGCGGTATTCTTTCCGCCGGATTCGACGGGCCATATTACTGAGGATCAGTGGAGAAAGACGTTTGACGTTAATCTACTCGGCTCGATGCTAGCGGCCGATGAGGCGTATGCCGTGATGGCGCAGCAGAAGAGCATTGGTAGCATCGTTCTGATCAGCAGCGCAAACGGCGTGGTCGCGAAGAAGGGAAGTTGGGCGTACGATACTTCGAAAGCAGCGCTCAATCACCTTGTGAGAGAGCTGGCTGTGGAGTTTGCGCCGCTCGTTCGTGTCAATGGCGTTGCGCCCGCGAGCGTCGTGGAAGGTTCTCAACAGTTCCCTAGAGACCGCGTAATCTCCTCGCTAGGGAAGTACAAGATTGCCTTCGACGAGAGCGACACAACCGAGCAGTTAAGAGATCGGTTGTCTGTGTTCTATTCGGAGCGCACGCTTTTAAAGCGTAAGGTGACTCCGGCAGGCGTTGCCGAGGCAGTCTTTCTGCTTGCAGCGGAATCGCGGACGTCGCTTACAACCGGCCAGACTCTGGCCGTGGATGCAGGACTGACTGAGGCATTCCTGCGGTAACAGGAGAGTAGCAGGCAAAGGCGCGAGACGATGCAGATTTAAGCCACAAAAGGGCGCAGAATGCACAAAATCTGGCAGTGGTGCCTGCCGGACGCGAGCGATATGCGAACTGGGAACGTGCGGAAAAGTCTCACGCAAAGAGCGCAAAGACGCAAAGAGACGCAGGTATGCGAGATGTAACTTCTTCACAAGAAGAGAAGAAGTCAACAGATTGCTTACACAAGCGGCAGGCCTTCTGTCGCTCAGCAAAACTCCGCGCACCGTCGTATGACGGTGCGCGGTCTGCATTGAGTTGCTATTACCGACTTACCCCATTACCCGCTTACCAATCGGCGTTAAGTCCGCCTGGACACCTAACACCAATCACCCAAAACCCAATCCCTGCCTAGAAATTCATCCTTCTCCCGATGATCATCTTTATGAGCAAATTGTCGGTGCTGTGAGAAAGTCCCATGGCGACTCCAAAGTTAAACTCCCACTCGGCGCCGAGATTTAGATCCAGCGCTGGGACAAACTGGTGCTGCTGATTGGGCAGCGTATCCCAGTTAAAGAATGGGCCGGTAGAGCCATAGTATTCGAAACCAAGCGTAACCTTTTTTGTTACATCGAAGCTCACTTTGGCTGCCGGGGAGAAGCTGATACCGCGTCCGGCATTTACGCCAGCCCACGACTGCTCAAGCGCAGGATTAAACGCAAAGTACCAGGGGCCAAGCTGCTTATCAACGATCGGGCGAAGTTCGAAAGTCCACGTGTCCGTGGAAAAATCACGTCGCTGGAAACCAACCTCTGAGGAGATGCTGAAACCGACGGGCCACTTGTATTTTTCTGGAACCTTCCACCTTGGTCGGATATGGCTGCCTACATAGTCCCAGCCCTGGTCGTACCGGGCGCTGGTAAATACATAAAACCCCGTCTCGAACCAGTCGTTGAAGCCATGAGTTATCTCGAGAGTTTCGTGCAACTGGTGTTGAGTCGGAAGAACGCCTTCCTGTCGTGTCGTACTGCCTGTGATCGTATAATTGCTGTGAAGCTCGAACATGGTATGACCCGGTTTTACCGTATCGGAACCGTACACCTGGATCTCGTAGTTATCCTGCGCAAAAGCCTGGCGCGGATGAAAGCAAAAGCAAATCGCTGCGGCGATGCCGGTAGAGAGCAGATTTCTTAGGTTGATTCGCACACGTGTCTCCTTCCTTAAAGCGGGAACTTTATTCTTACTTCTGGAACCACGACATCCCAATAGAAACGGTGAAGTTGGGGCTGGCATTGCCGATTGCGGGCATCGTGTAGTTTTCGATGTGCCCGCCTTCGGAGAACGATACAAATCCTGAGCGCAACCGGTCAAAGCGCCGACGATACCCAAATGTTGCTGTAACGTTCGACCTACCCGCAAAATCGTTTCCTGTAGATACAAATTGACCATTACCGTCCACCTGCAGCACGAAGCTGTCGCGACTGTTCGGATGGTATTCGATGCAAGCCAGACTTTGCACCGAATTCGGCCTCGTACCGAGGGCAATGTTGGACTTCTGAATCAATACATAGCCAAGATTACCGTAGAGCGTGAAGTCTCTCCCCAGGCTGTATCTGGCATCGATCGATACTCCCTCATTGAACTTGCCGCTGCCAAGTACTTCACTCACACTGCCTGTCGGAACCTTCAAGCCAACTCGAGCTGAGAGGGCCGCTCGCCTTGATTGCTTGGAAAGCTGCTTCTTCAGCGTCATAACGGTTTCGCCAATTCCAAAGGCATTGCCTCGGTTGATCAGGACGTCCCCGGATGCATCAATTACCTTAAGCTGGCTTTGGTAGAGTGGGTAGCTTCCCATTCCTAGTGGGACATCTAGGGAGTTATCAGCCAGATTAGCCATGTGGTGGTACGCAGAGATAATGCCGTCCATAATCCCTGAATTTCGCCACTCTAGCGGTGCATAAACAGCAAATTCAGAATTTCCAGGAAGACCATGTCGCCAACCGAACCTGAGCCTCTGGTATTCGTTGTCTTCAACAATTGTCGATCCTCCTGCCGTCCCGGGGATCTGCATGTTGTTGATGAAATCGAGTTGAAGGTCGTATCGGTTTTTGTTCCTTGCAACCACATCCGGCGTCTCTGGTGTAAACTGCAAGAACAGAAGATTCAACGGTCGAGCATCGCGAATAGGAATAGGCCCACGATTGCTGGACGCGTCCTTGTCCGGCGCCTCCTGGGCTCGGGCGCACTGAGAGCCTACCAAGAGCAACGCCGCGAATACGGCGGACATAAATAGCCTCAAGGCGGCGCTACGGGGCGACTCAGATTGAGAATAACGAGTACAGGTCATCATAATTCCAGGTGTTGTAGACGATCTTGAACAACCACTTTCCGATTATAAACTCATTTATTGAGGATACCTGTGTAATTGCTGTGATTGCATACCTGCTCGCTCGCGGAAGTATGCTGGATCTTCTAGCGAGCGCATCCAGTCGGCGCGCGCGGGCAATAACGCTCGGCGCAGTGCTTGGGCTCATTGGCGTCTCGGAGATCGTGTTCCCCGGCGATCGATATCCGTATATGGTGCATACTCTGCTAGTAACCTTCGCATCGCTTATCGGTGGGGTCACTAGCGGCGTCACCTCCGCCGTACTGGTTGCTGTTGCGTCGATTCCATTGCTCGGATCGATTTACGAGGCATCCGACATTGGGGCAACCCTCATTGTAACGGCTGTTCTGGCAGGAGTAATACGGCTGCTGTTCGATGGCAAATCCACGCTGTTGCGGGCTGCGGTCGCGGGGTTGGTGGCACAACTCCTTGTCATTGTATTGCATAGGCAGGTGCATGATGGTACATCGCTGTTCGGCGTTGCCATGGCATCTGCGCCAGCGAACGCGTTTGGTGTGTTGCTGCTCCAGTTAATCGTTAACGACGCGCATCGCCGGGCCGATGCTGAGCGACACAGGTTGGATGCAGAACGGCTGCAATCGATGGTCATGGAGGCTCAGCTCGTATCGTTGCGCGCAAGAATTCATCCGCACTTCCTCTTTAATGCCCTAACTTCGATCGCAGCGCTCTGCAGTATCGAACCTGCAGGAGCAGAGACGGCGATTGTGAGGCTTAGCCAGCTAATGAGGCGCGTGCTCGAAAGTGGGAACGCGCTGCAGCAGCCGTTTGCGGATGAAATCGAATACGTGAGAGCCTATATAGAGATTGAACAGCATCGATTTGCAGATCGACTTAATGTTATCTGGGAGATTGATTATGGTGTGGAAATGATCCTGACACCGCCATTCTCACTGCAGATTCTCGTTGAAAATGCAGTCAATCATGGAATATCCACACTAATGCGGCCGGGAACAGTAAGAATTCGGCTGCGACAAACACCGGATTACCTTCTAGTGGCCGTAAGTGATGATGGTTCTGGTTTTGATCGAGATGCACGGTCTCGCCAGGAACGCAAAGACGAGATTGATCGGAAGCATGGGATTGAAGTGCTGAGCGAGCAACTCACACTGCTTCATGGAGCAAAGTGTCGGGTTAGATTACTGAGCAAACTTGATGTGGGAACAATCGCCTGTTTTCGATTGCCACTTGAAATCGGCGGGGTAAAATCGATCCTATGACAACCAATGTCGAGCCAATTCGAGCCTGTATCGCCGATGATGAGCCGTTGGCACGGTCGCATTTGCGTCATGTGTTGGAGCCCCTCGGAGTAAAGATTGTTGGTGAAGCGCAGAATGGGTTGGAGGCTTTGCAGCTAACAGAGGATCTTAAGCCGGACGTTCTGTTTCTCGATATTCAGATGCCGGGCATTTCCGGGATGCAACTGGCAACCGCTCTCCTGCACCTGGACGATCCGCCGATAATCGTGTTTGTAACGGGTTATTCCGAGCATGCGCTCACTGCATTTGAAACGGACGCGCTTGACTACATTGTGAAGCCCGCTGCCACGGAACGCGTCGCCCGCACGGTGGAAAAGGCTCGACAGAGACTTGCTGACATCAACATGCGCAAAGTGTCAGCTAATTTGATACTTGAAAAGAGCAAAGAAACTCCAATGACGCGAATTGCAGTTCGCGAGGGATATTCGGTCCATCTGGTGCGCGTCGAGGATGTCTACTGCGCAACAGCTCGTAACCGCAGAGTCTACATCTGGACGGAAGCCAGGGAGTTCAGAACCTACTATTCATTGACGCAGCTCGAAGAGATGCTGCCCCGGCAACAGTTTGTTCGCGTTCACGATTCTGCAATTGTGAGCCTCGACCGGGTTGAGGAGATAATTCTCCTCGGCAACCACAGCTACATGGTGAGGCTTTCTAACTCACATCAGATTCCAGTCGGCAGATCCCGATATGCTGAGTTGCAAAGGCGTCTCGGAATGGATGCATCGGTAGGTTGAGTGTTTCTGGTGGCCCCGACAGCCTGAGGAGGCCACACAATGCGCACGACGAACGCCACAGCTTGGCCACGTTCGGCTCAGACAGGAGTCCAGATGCAGTTAACGATTCGATGCCGTGTTTTGACTGTAGTCATGTGCAGCGCGTTGGCTGTACTCCTTGCCGTTTCAGGGGCTCAACAGGATAAATCGCCAGATCCACATGCAACAGGTAAGATCGTGGTTCCTGTAGGTGCAAGTGAAGTGACGTACTGCACTGGCTGTCACCGAAACGGTTGTCCGGTTGCTCATCCTGAACTCGTAAAGCTGACCTGGCAGGCTGCAGGCCGTACCGTGTTGGGGACATCGGGTGAAGTTACGTGCGGTACCTGCCACGCACGAGGCTTTAAACATCGCTCGGATGCCTTCCTCGCCCGTGATCAGAAGGGTCTGTGTAATGGCTGTCACAATGGAGCACATTCGATTTCAAATATGCATTCGTCCACGACAGCCTGCGAATCTTGTCATATCAAACCCCAGGTTCAATTGGCGCATCTTACGCCCGTTGAGACCAAAATGATGCGGTCGGACATAAATGCGGATTGCATCAAATGCCACTACGATGGCCCAATCACACACCCGATCAATGTCCCAAACAATAAGAAGAAAGCGCCGGATTTACCGCTGTCCGCCAATGGCGAAATCACCTGCGTAACCTGTCATGTAGGACATAGTCAACAGGACAAATTTGGAAATATGCTGCGAAAAGACAACCGCCGGGGTGGCCTGTGTAACAGTTGCCATGATGATCTTTAAGCTGTAAGTTGCCAGGCATCCCGTATTCAACAGTGAGAGGAGACATGAAGAGCAATGCCCGCGCCTACTGGTTCCAATAGAAGACGATTCAGCAGCCATTTGGTGAATCGGGACGTCCGGCTAAGACTGGTGCTGGATGATCTTGCCTTTGCCCTGATCGCATCGCTGACTGCAATTGGAATTCTGTACTTTTTGAGCAATCGTGAGATTGGCGAAAGCCTCTATTCAGCACACGTTTCGATAAAGGAGACGCGTGAGCTGTTACACAATGGCGTACGGGTGGCTGGCATTGTGACGTTTCTAGCTGTGCTGGCATTTGGCGTCTGGTCCCTGCTCGATGCCCACAGAATAGCCGGGCCAATGCACCGACTTCGGAGATTGCTGGACGAGGTCGCAGCCGGCGATCTGACCCATGAGATAAGATTTAGAAAAAACGACGAATTTCAAGACGTAGCCGCCGCTGCTGACCGAGTCGTAGATCGATTCGAAGAGACGATACGTGCGATTAAGCTTCAGGTTTCCAACCTCCAGGAACAGGTTGACGCAATGCCGAACAGCGCGGTTGAAACCAGTTCCGTCCGTGAAACATTAGCTAAACTTAGCGCCGATCTGGAGTTCTTCAAGCTTCCAGCTGATTCTGGCGTACCTGTTGTTGATAACTCGCCGCTTGCTTGAAAGGGCAGAAGATGAACCTCAAAACTGTCGCATTGACGCTCTTTTTCTATGTTACTGCCGGCTCCGCTTTAGCCGGGCCAACAGGATTGAACAATATACCAACTACGGACATCGTCCCGCTGAATAGCTGGATTGGAAGCCTGCAGAACTCCAACACCCGCCTCACCGATAACGCATTCTATTCGTCTCCCTTGTTGTTAGCGCAAACCGAATTTGCTCTTTCAACAAAGGTAGAGGCTGGCGCCGATCAGGTGTTTCTACAGGCAAGAAATGCCAATGAGTTGGTTTTCAATATTAAGACTACGCTGCAGAGTGAGGACAGTATTCGGCCCAATGTGGCGGCTGGCGTTGAAGGTATTGGAAACCACCTTATTCCATCTGCATACCTAACTCTGTCTAAGACCTTAAATTGGGATCAAGAGCAGCGCGAACGTTATCGGGCGCATCATCGCCGAAATAGAAAACTTCTGGGCCGCAGAGTGCATGCCGGATTGATTGTGGATACGCATGGTACAGCCGAGCCTTTCCTGGGTACCGATCTTCAGCTTAGCGATACCGCGGTGTTTCAGGCTGATTGGATTAACGGAGCCGGCAATGCGATAAGCTTTGGAGTCGCGAACATTCTCGCGGACCAGCGGACCGTTGTAACTCCTGCTCTGCTTTTTTCAAACACAACACATCGTGTGGATGGGCTTTTCATTAACTTCAGTCACCAGTTTAATCTGTAGCATGAGCAACATATTTCTCGGATATCCCAAAATAATCTGAAATCAATGCAGGAATTGCTGGACGTTATTGAGTAAAATCTTTTTTGATGACGTGGCGTGAGGTGTAACCTCGCGCGACGCCGCCTCGTCTAATTTGCAAATACCGAGCTGAAGTCGTTAGGAACCGATCCTGGCGAAAGGCAGGTAGTAATACGTGCATCTGTCAATTAGGATGCGCCGCATTGTCGGCGCTAACGACGTTCACACCGTAATGGTGTGGTGATCCTTTTCGTGCTTTGGAGGACCATGATGGCAGCAAATTACAGCAAACTTCACGTGGCTGCATTGTCGCTTGCGGTACTAGGGTGTATTGCGGCGCCTGGAAGTGTTCTGGCTCAGACCAAGGACCAGGGTTCCGACACCTCATCACAAGCCAATGATCCGGCTAACAAGAAGATTGACTTGGACCTCGAGTCCACAAACCTCTACTACGGCCTAAAACTGCTCTTCTCGCAGGTAAAGGCCAACTTTACCATCGACGATTCGCTGAAGGCGCTCACAGTCACAGCGCACCTTACGCAGGTACCTTTCCGGGTTGCCCTCGAGACTCTTCTCAAATCAACCAACACCCCACTCACGTACAAGGTAGAGAACGGAATCTACAGCGTTGTACCTAAAGTCGAAGATACATCGACGGATCCCGTAAAAGAAGACGGTGACAAGACGGACAAGAACACTACCAGCGGTGGCTACAAGCTCGGCCGCATCAACGTCACGAACCTTAGCGCCACAGACATCGTAACTGCATTTGGCGGTAACATCGTTAATGTCGGTTACCGTGTTCAGCAGATGGGCATGGGCGGCATGGGTGGCGGCATGGGTGGTATGGGCGGCGGCATGGGTGGTATGGGCGGCGGCATGGGCGGTATGGGCGGCGGCATGGGCGGCTTCGGCGGCGGCATGGGCGGCGGCATGGGCGGCGGTATGGGCGGCGGCGGCTTTGGCGGCGGTGGCAGCTTCGGCGGCGGCGGCAGCTTCGGCGGTGGCGGCGGCAGCTTCGGCGGCGGCGGCGGTGGTCGCGGCTTCTAAGCCCGTATTCGCAATTTCAGACGATTACTTAAACGGCGCAACCAGGACTGGTTGCGCCGTTTTGCGTTTGTGGCGCTAGTCGGTCTTCGGGCTAAACTGAATGCTGACCGAGTTGATGCAGTAGCGTTGTCCGGTCGGCGCCGGACCGTCTTCAAACAGGTGGCCCAGGTGTCCACCGCATTTGCTGCAAACGACTTCGGT
>CAIXIX010000363.1 GCA_903919615.1 uncultured Chthonomonas sp. | reverse complement strand
ATCTTGCTGGCAGCAGTGCTTTGCCACAAAGGAGAGCCGGGGCGGCATACGAGCCTTGCGGGTGTGTCGGTCGGTGTTTTCTGCCGATACACTTCTCCCAACAGGACGGACCCTACTGGGAATTCAAACTGCGTCTCTTTACCTGGTTTTGCTCTATCGCCTGAGTTTGCGTGTGGCAGCACGTTTCCTGCGAGATCTCGCTTTGCCTGTCGGCCAGACGTGACAAGCGCAACACCACGCCGCAGAGCGTCGTGGAGGTGGCGCAACATCGACGGATCTATGTAAGCACAGTCCGGTACGATGATTAGCTTGTGATCAGTTAAGTCTTTCCGCTCCAATTCCTCCAGAGCATACACGTCTGGCCTGATCCCTTCGTGAATGAGCAGTTTGTACCATCCCATAAAGTCGGACCAATCGTTTGCGGGTTCCGACAGCAGCGCATACAGCGGCATTCTCGGCATCACCAGCGCAACTCGTGGTCGCGGAACTGCGTCAGCCGTTGCCTCACTCCTAACTGCATTGATCATTCGCCGCAGCGCAGGCACACCAAGATCGCTGTAGTCGTAGTGCGGCGTACCCCACCAACAATAGTACTGTATACCAGTTCCTCCATGCTGAACAACGGATGTTGAAAGGCGTGTAAGGTCTTTCTCTCCTAAATCCGTTCCGCGCGTAAAGTCCAACAGGTCGATCGCCCACATTGGCTTGCCGTACTTTCGTACGATATCGAGCGCACATGTAACGGAATCTGTATCACCTTCTGCGCCAGAAAGCTGCATTCCTGTAATCTGTTCGTGCGGCGACATCGCAGAGTGCTGATCGATGTAAATGCCCATCTGCTGTGAGTAATCCCACTCGAATGCGTTCGAAAAGCCGAATGTCAGGTAACTGATGACGGGGCGGGTCGTATCGATAGACCGTATCTCAGCGGCCATCCAATCCATCAATTGGGATACGGTGTTGGACCTAAAGGCAGTCCAATCATAAACGGCCGCCAGCGTTCTCTCGCAGCCTGGTATGGCCTCTGCGGAAGGGGCGTACGATATAATCGCACGGCCAGGCTTTGTCCATTCGTGCGAGACTTTGTCCTTCTCTCCAACCGACCAGAGAACAAAATTCCAGCCAGGCAACTTCGGGTCTAACGTCGGGTTCGGGGCCAGTTCCTTTCCGGTAGCATCGTGGCAGGTTACGCTGGTAAAAGCTGATTTTCCAATGCCGTGGGTCTTCATTAACAGCCATGCGTACTTTGCGTTTGCCGGTACAGTTGCAGTGACATTTGCAGAGCCGGCATCCGAGAGCCGACTTCGGTCGATCTTGATTGCACGCGGATTGGATCCATCGAGCCAGGCGATTTCCGCCTGTACGCTACGCACCGCGCCAGATGCTTGAAAACGCGCTTCAAATGTGATTACCTGTCCCGGACTGACTGGGACATGCGAGCCAGCGCCTGTGCAAAAGCACGCATCTATCTCCGCTGACGCCGGAAGCAGGGCTCCTTGCGTCGTTTCAGCATTTCCCTGCCAGAACAGTGACGGCGGATTAACCTCAGACCATGTTCCAAAATGAGCGCCCCAGCGCGAGTTAAGCGACGCCAAAGCGCGGTACTTGCTTCGGAGGTACTTCCGGAAAGCTGCAGCATCTGGCAGCGCATAAGACTGCGAAAGCGGATACCACCACTCGCAACCATTGTTGTAGCCGTAGACTACGCGCGAGAGGCGGTGAGAGGCCAGGTAACCGGTTACTTTACTCAGATATTTGGACAGGTAGTGTAAGTAAACTGGCGAGTAAAATGACGGTGGAGCGCATGCTTTACCGTCGGGACCCGCTTGAAGTTCGCCGGCGTCGCGCACTATCCGCATTAGCCAGGGAACATCGGCTGCATGCGTTGGGCCGGCCTCCAGCACGACAACCAGATGCAGTCCATGTTTATCGGCAAACTCGAGCTGCTGATTAAGAATGGAGAAATCGTAGCGATCTTCAGCTGGCTGTATTTGCGACCAGGGCGCACGGGATAGGAGGACGTTGGCCCCGGTCTCGGCGATGCATTCATCTTCATGAGCGATCAGTGGATAGTGCCACACGAAACCAACCGGAAGTTGAGGCTCCGCGATCTTTGGCGGTTGAGGAGAGCCGATGGCCGCGATAACTGCGACAGATAGCACTGCAGATAGTGTTGTTGTAATTCGGTACATATATTTAATTGCCCACGCAACTATTGGTGATACTGCTCATTGTATATTCGGCCTGTGCACGTTATCGGGTTTACCGGGTGGTGCATTGAACCTCGTATTGCGGTGTAGTTGCTTGTATGAGCTTAACAGCTGAAGTTTAGTGAACACGAATTCAAGATCAGCCGTCTCCCCAGCAGAAGTGAGGAGGTGAATGACATGGATACTATTTTAATTATCGTTGTTCTTGTGCTGCTGCTCGGCGGGGGCGGCTTCTACTGGAGAGGCAGACGAGTTTAGGAACAACACGTGCTACGGGAGAGAGCCTTGAGCACGTCAATTCTGCAACAATCTATATCGCAAGCTCGTTGAAGGAGCATATTATGACCGTCAAATCTGTTTTTCACGACCATCCAGGGATGTCCTGGACGGGGGTGGGTTTACTTATCGCTGCTGCCGTAACGTGCGCAATTACGATACCGATAGTTCGTCATCGGCAACACAAATAACCGGAAATTCAATGGCATTCATTTGCAGAATGGGTCCTAGACGACCCAACCAGCGACGGCGCCAGGCTCTGCGCACACCTTGTTGATTAAGGAGGATGTGCGCAGTCTGACACCTACGGCGATACATTTCGTCGTTGCCCGCAACGGGCTGTTCGGCTAACCTCCTGTCGCGAAGCCAGGATAGAGGGTCATGCCACCGTCAACGAATAACGTTGTACCGGTAATGTAGTCGGAGTCGTCGGAGGCAAGGAAGACCGCAGCTCTGCCGATGTCTTTGGGTTCGCCAACCCGATCGTAAGGTATGAGCGTCCGCAATTTCGCTTCGGCTTCTGGTGTGTCCCACGCCGACGTGTTGATTGGCGTCTTGATTGCGCCAGGGCCAATGCTGTTAACGCGAATCTTGTGCGGCGCCAACTCCTGAGCCATGCTCTTCATCAGCAGCATGACGCCACCCTTCGACGAAGCGTAGTTAGCATGTCCGCCCCACGGAATAACCTCATGCACGGAGCTCATGCAGATGATCTTACCGGTAGCCGAGGAAATCTCCGGTTTCGGACCACGCCGCAGAAACTCCCGCACCGCTTCCCGCGCACAGAGGAATTGGCCCGTCACATTGATTCCCAACACAAAGTTCCACTGATCGATCGTCATGTTTTGAAATGCAGAATCCTTCTGCAGGCCTGCGTTATTGACCAGGATATCTATCGTGCCAAACGCTTCAAACATTTTTGAGAACATCGCCTGAACCTGATCTTCTTTACTCACGTCAGCCGCAATAGCTATTGCCCTTCCGCCTGTCTGGTTGATCTCATCTGCGATCTTCTCGGCAACATCCGGGTTGGTAACGTAGTTAATTACGGTTGCTGCGCCAGCAGCAGCAAGGTGTCGTGCGACGCTCTCGCCGATACCTGAATTTGCGCCCGTTACAAGGGCAGCCTGCCCCGTAAGGGGTTGGTGGGTATAGTGCGCCACAAGGTCCTGCTGGCTAGGTTGTGCGAATGTGGTTGTCATCGTGTGCCTTTCCTTATTTGAGTCTTGACTATTATGGAACTTCATAGATGAATCTCAGCCGCATCCATCACGCTTTCCGCGCGTGTTCTGCGTTAGCGAGGAAATCAGCCATAGCTTCATTGCCGGCCGCATAACGGGCCCAACCTTGAGCGGTCGCATTCCAGCGATAATCAAGGATCGTCATGTCGATGCCATGGTCGATCAGAAATTTCGCCGCTTCATAGTTTTCATGTACTGCGCATTCGTGCAAAATGCTGGCCGGCTCGTGCGTGCTCCAGTTAGTGTTTACATTTGCTCCATGGTCCACTAAAAAAGTCGCTATCTCAAGATTGCGGTTCACGCAAGCCCATGCCAACGCCATATCGAGTACGTGTTGAAGGGTCGGCTGGCCCCAGTGAAGGTTGCGCAAGAACGCGGGATTGTTGGTGGGATACTGGTGAGAGAGGCTTCCAAATACTGGCCGGCCAGCCTCATCGAAGTAGCTCTGCACTTTCGCGAAATCTCCGACGCCCGCCGCGTGCGGAAGGTCATCCGGTAAAGGCCAGATTGGGGTTAATAGCGGGATGAGGTGTGAATTGCCGTAATCCAGCGCAATAATCAATGCGGAAGATTTATGACGCGACATCTCTCGCCTGAGCCCAGGAGTGAGATCAAGCATCCGTGAGATGAAAGGCCCACGATCCAGCAGTACTGCATGCTCGACAAGCTGTATTTGAAGGTCAACACTGGACTCGATAAGGATGTTACGTTCTTGCTTCAGCCATCTGGTGAACTCATCAATTTTGTCATTATCAATACTCTCGAGGAGTTCGTTCATGACCACAGTTCGCCAGGGATCGCCGAATGTTTGCGGATGTTCGACCAGGTAATCGATAAAGCCGTTCTTTCCGCGCCAGCCTTCCACATGCTCTCGAAGAGGAAGATCGACTAAGGCAACGCGCATTAATTACAGCATCACCTTTAGGCCATCGGATTGTTGCGGTCTTATAGTGTAGTTCCAATCTGGGTGCCATGTATTGCGCTCGATGTTGAGGCTGTTCATTTCT
>CAIXIX010000362.1 GCA_903919615.1 uncultured Chthonomonas sp. | reverse complement strand
GCTGGCATCGTAGAGACCGAAGAAGATTTTGGCCTGCAAGGGTCTCTACCAACCAATCAGCCGCTGCTGGACTGGCTGGCGCTCGAGTTTATGCATCCCAATACTGCTCGCGCAAAGCAGGGCGCTGGCGACTGGGATGTGAAGGGCATTATCCGCACGATTGTTACGTCTGCTGCGTATCAACAGTCTTCCAAGATATCGGCAGCAGCGCTT
Organism: uncultured Chthonomonas sp.; assembly: GCA_903919615.1. GTDB lineage: Bacteria > Armatimonadota > Chthonomonadetes > Chthonomonadales > Chthonomonadaceae > CAIXIX01. The sequence continues at coordinate 6,519 of CAIXIX010000362.1, read as the reverse complement.
GAAAAAGATCCGAGGGATCGGATGCTTTCACGCTACCCCAGGCGCCGCCTCACGGCGGAGAATATCCGAGATCAAGCGCTTGCGATGAGTGGCCTCCTTTCTGAGAAGATCGGTGGGCCGTCGGTCTTCCCACCACAGCCAGCAGGATTATGGCAGGCTGCCTTTAACGGTGACCGCAACTATCCGACAAGCACGGGCGAAGATCGATATCGACGCGGCCTTTATACGTTTTGGCGACGCACGGTTCCCCCACCCTCCATGGCAGCATTCGATGCGCCAAGCCGCGAAGTCTGCACTATCCGAAGGATGCCAACAAACACGCCTCTGCAGGCCCTCGTAACGCTGAACGATCCCGTGTATGTTGAACTCGCTCAGGCGATGGCGCGCCGTGTAATAGGCGCACAGCAGGGCTCACCGGAAAAATCGGCCGCTTATGCGATAAGAATTGCTACGAGCCGACCTGCAGCGCAAGCTCAAATTACGGCGATCACCCAACTCTATTCGACGGAACTTGCACGCTACACGTCCGATCTCGATGCGGCAAAGAAGCTAGCTGCCGATCCACTCGGCCCGCTTCCTTCTGGTTGCCAGCCTGCGGAGGCAGCGGCCTGGACCGTAGTGTGCAACGTACTAATGAACATGGATGCTGTATTAACGGTTAACTGACCGTCTGAGCCCAGGAGACAGTAATGAGTTTCAAGACCGAAGTTGCCCGTTCAATGACGAGACGTACGTTCTTCAAGAACACCGGGCTCGGAGTCGGCGCCGTCGCACTGGAAAGCCTGCTAACAGGCGGTTCGTATGCACAGCATGCCGGCGGCCCCATGGCGCCAAGAACTTCGATGATACCGGCGACGGCAAAATCGATAATCTATCTAGACATGTCTGGAGCGCCACCGACTCTGGACATGTTCGATTACAAACCTGAGCTGGTAAAACTCAACATGCAGCCTTGCCCGGATTCGCTGATGAAGGGCGAGCGCTTCGCCTTCATCAAAGGCGTTCCCAAAATGCTGGGAACGCCGTTCAAGTTCAATCAGCACGGAAAGAACGGCACCTGGGTTTCCGAAATGCTGCCGTATACTGCGGGAGTCATCGACGATATCTCGCTGATCCGATCGATGAGTACCGATCAGTTCAACCATGCCCCTGCGGAACTGTTTCTCTACACGGGAAGCGCAATCGCGGGAGCGGCATCGATGGGCTCGTGGCTAACGTACGGGCTCGGCTCAGTCAATCAGGACCTGCCGGGTTTCGTCGTCCTCGTATCAGGCGGAACCGACCCGACGGGAGGCAAGAGCCTCTGGAGCAGCGGATTCCTGCCGTCGGTTTACCAGGGCGTTCAGTGCAGATCGACGGGAGACCCTATCCTCTACCTGACCGATCCTAACGGTATGAGCCGCCAGGTGCGGCGAGATAGCTTGAATGCGCTCGATAAGCTGAACGAAATTGAAGCCAAACAGTATGGCGACCCCGAAACGCAGACGCGTATATCGCAATACGAACTCGCCTATCGAATGCAGATCTCTGTTCCGGATGTGATGGATATCTCCAAGGAGCCAGCCAGCATTCAGGAGATGTATGGCGCCAAACCCGGGCAGGGATCGTTTGCCAACAACTGTTTGCTTGCGCGCCGCCTGGTTGAAAAGGGCGTGCGCTACGTACAGCTTTACGACTGGGGATGGGACATTCACGGCACTGGCACGGGAGATGACCTGATGCACGCCTTCCCTGAAAAGTGCAAACAGATGGACAAGGCCGCGGCAGGCTTGATAAAGGACCTTAAGCAGCGTGGACTGCTAGATCAGACCCTGGTCGTTTGGGGCGGAGAGTTTGGCCGAACGCCAATGAACGAAGCGCGCGGTGGTTCAACCTACCTTGGCAGAGACCACCATCCCCACTGCTACTGCATGTGGATGGCAGGCGGAGGCATTAAGCACGGATACGTTCACGGTGAAACCGATGAGTTCGGTTACAAGGTTGTTCGTGACAAGGTCTCGGTCCGCGACCTGCAGGGCACGATACTCCACGCAATGGGAATCGATCCATATCGCCTCAGCTACAAATATCAGGGCCTGAACAACCGGCTCATTGGCCCAACGGCCGAATCGACGGTTCAGAAGGCGCTGTTTAGCTAGATCGCAGGTGACCCAGAGCCCTCACGACTCTCTCGACGCACATTGTCCACGGACTACTTCTCATTTTGAGAGGGGGGGGTGGTTTAGTCCTACCCCATCTCTTTCCGCTGTTTGTATGATACTTTTCCTCACGCTTTAACTACGCACATTGTTCGCATCCGACTGGCACCAATGCCGAATTTTTGTTCCGTCTGCGCCTGTGTGTGAGACTCTTGCCTCGCGAAGCGTACTTCCCTGCGCAGCTACTTCACGCGCGCTTGCGCGCACTTCCGTGTCCTGTTGCGGCCAGGCTGTTTAATGCCATATACGCCAAATTGCGGATGGAATGTCTGCAGTTCGGCACCTAATATGGAAGTGTGTTCTTCAGCCTTCAGCTCGAAGAACCCAGAGTTGGAGGATGTGAGAATGGGCTACACCCCCAGAGAGCAGTTCATCCGCGCCCTCGAGCGCAAAGAGCCATCGGGGCGCGTCCCGCATTTCGAACTGGTCTTCTTCCTGACAATGGAGGCATTTGGGAGGCTCCATCCTGCACAGCGCCACTACGGCCAGTGGGATCAGATGGAGGAGAAGGAGCGCCAGTTACATCGTGCCGACATGGCAGACCTGTATATTGCCACGGCCGAGCGTTACGAGCATAACGCCATCTTCCTTCACCCCAACCCAGGGTCACTGGATGAGATCCGTAGACTAATCGATCTAATACGCGAGAAGTCCGGAGATCGGTACTACCTCATGCTGCACGGAGATGCCACCTACAGCATCCCCAACGGTGAGCAGATGGAGCAGTTCTCGTACCGCATCGCGGACGAACCCGAAAAGGTTAAGGCCGACGCTGCCAGAATGGTCGATAATGCAATTCGACATGCTGAAGCATTGAAAGCTAAAACTTCGCTGGATGGATTTGCGCTCTGCTCGGACTACTGCTTTAATACTGGCCCCTTCCTTAGCCCACGCCTCTTTTCCGAATACGTTACGCCATATCTGGCTCGTCTAACACAGGCCTATCGCGACATGGGATTCTATGTAATCAAGCATACTGATGGTAACATCATGCCGATTCTGGACCAGCTTGTTCAGACAAATCCCCACGCACTACACTCGCTCGACCCTCAGGGCGGAGTCGATATCGCCGAGGTTAAGAGGCGCGTCGGGGACAAAGTATGCCTCATCGGGAACGTGAATTGCGGACTGCTCGATTCGGGCGCTGACGACGAGGTCGTCGCCAGTGTGGAGTATGCGCTTAAGCACGGCATGCCAGGAGGTGGTTACATCTTCTCAACCAGCAACTGCATCTACACAGGCATGCGCCTTGCGAGATACGAACTCATGCTCGATACCTGGCGAAGGCTTGGGAATTACGAGTGACCGGTTCGGGAACCGGGCGCTCAGCTTTTCAGTTCATCGTATCTGTTCGGCCAATCGGCCCAGCAAGCATATCTTATGGTAGTCGACAGTCCCTCCGACAGTCGTAAGCCCGGCACGCGATGCATCGGTGAACCCATCCCATGCTCCTCTGTCGCGACTCACGCGAATCTCTTACGCACCATGGAACCTGATGGTGGGATACCGGTGTCACTTGTTTAGATGAACCGGCCGCGCAGAAGCAAACTCAAACGGAGATACCAGTCAGTTTACTCAGTTGTGTTTTCGGCAGCCTGCTAAGCGGTAAGAGATCGACCACACAACCGGAGGAGTTCTAAACTACTGTGAATGTAAATGAAAACGGCCTACCCGTCATTTCTCATTCAACGGGCAAGGTCGATCTCTTCGATCCAGGTTATACGGACCATCGCATCCAACTGAAGCGAATTCGGTACGCTTACTCAAAGCGACTGTTCGATATCTCATTTTCAATCGTGCTTCTCTTACTTGCGGCGCCAGTGTTTGCACTGGTTGCCCTGGGGATTAAGCTCACTTCGCGCGGGCCGGTGCTTTTCAAACAGGTGCGCGTTGGGCGCGGCGGCAAACATTTCGTCTTCTACAAGTTCAGATCGATGTGTGTTGATGCGGAACAGATGAGACAGCAACTTGAGCACCTCAATGAAGCGGATGGTCCCGTGTTCAAGATAGCGCACGATCCACGCATTACCCGTTTTGGCGCGTACATCAGAAAATACAGCCTCGATGAACTTCCACAATTTATCAATATTGTTAAAGGGGATATGTCGATCGTAGGACCTCGTCCACCTTTGCCATGTGAAGTTGGCCTTTACTCAGAAACGCACCTCCAGAGGCTTGCAATTAGGCCAGGGCTAACCTGCTTCTGGCAGATAAGAGGTCGAAACAACATTCGGTTTGAGCAATGGATGGAGCTTGACATGGAATATATTGAAACCATGTCGTTCTGGCAGGACTTGAAAATCATACTGCTGACCATACCCGCTGTTCTTACTGGCTCAGGCGCACATTAGTATCGAGTAACAAATACGCCAACCTGCGGATATTCGACTGAGTGCAGATGGGTTTAATATCGTTGCTAGGATGAATCGGCACGGATGCCTCTTCGACTAAGGATCTATCAGCATGAACCTGCCCGTTCTCGCGCTAGGTGCCACCTTTGGAATGATGAGCAGCCTCACAGGCAGCACTGGGGACGCACCGCAGGCGCAGTTCACTACAGACTGGGGTTCGCTGGCCCGGCATAAGATTCCAGATTGGTTTCGAGACGCCAAATTCGGGATCTACTTCCACTGGGGCATCTATTCGGTTCCTGCTTTCGGGAACGAGTGGTACTCCAGAAACATGTACCAGGCAGGCAGCGCCGAGAACAAGCATCATGTGACCACATATGGCCCGACTTCCGCGTTTGGTTATAAGGACTTTCTGCCGAGCTTTCGTGCAGAGCATTTCGATCCGGATAACTGGGCGAAGCTATTCCAGGATGCCGGAGCGCGTTTCGCGGGCCCCGTTTCGGAGCACGCAGACGGCTTTGCAATGTGGGATAGCAAGCTCACTAAATGGAATGCAGCTCAGATGGGTCCGCACCGAGACGTCGTTGGCGAGATGGCGAGAGCCGTGCGCAAGCGTGGGCTCAAGTTTGCGACAAGCTTCCACCATCAGTGGCTCTGGGGTTGGTACGCCAACACAGATCCAAACTCAGATGTATACAACCCCGACAATTCTGGTCTGTATGGACCAGCCAACCCTCCAGCCTCATTCGACTATGGCAACCCAAAACCTGCACCGGACGATGCATTTTGCACCCGATGGGCAGCCAATGTCCACGAAGTTGTTGAACGGTACAGGCCGGATCTGATCTATTTCGACAGCCGAATGTCGATCATACCCGAGCGATATCGGCAGGAGATGGTGGCGGACTACTACAACCATGCACAAACATGGGGCCACGAAGTCGTTCTCACCTACAAGAAGCCAGATATGCCTGACAGCGTAGCCGTTGAGGATCTGGAGCGTGGACGCATGGCAGAAATCTCTCCCATTCCGTGGATGACGGATGATGCGATTGACTGGAACTCCTGGTGCGACGTCGTGAACCCGAACTATAAATCTGCAAAGCGGCTAATCGATGAGCTTGTGGATATCGTCAGCAAGAACGGCTGCTTCCTGCTCGATATAACCCCGAGGGCCGATGGCACGATTCCGGATCCGGTAAGGGAGAGGCTCCTGACAATTGGCTCGTGGCTAAAGCGCAATGGCGAGGCAATTTATGGCACGCGCCCCTATTCGGTGTATGGCGAAGGGCCAACTTCCACCATTGGTGGAGCATTTGGTGAGGAGAAGATTAAGGATCTTACAGCACAAGATGTGCGCTACACTACGAAGAAGGAGACACTCTACGCCATCGTGATGGGCGCGCCAGATGTCGCAATCCGTCTTCATGCACCCGTCGCAACAGCGAATAAAGTGGCGCGCATTACGCTGATTGGAAGCCGTGATCCGGTACGATGGAGCAAGAACAACGAAGGGATCGTTATCGAGCCCCCCATTGTCAGTCCTTCACATGATGCGATTGTATATAAGCTCGCGCTTCACTAGAAATTCCGCGGGAAACGATGAGCCTCGACAAATTGATGCGTCCTAAAGCTACTTTCCTATCACAGGGAACGGCGGATGCTCTGGTTTACGTGGTGGGTTGGCACGTATCAGCTTCTCAAGCACCTCGATTGTCTTGTCCAACTGTGGATCTGCGCCTGCCAGCACCTTCGCAGGGTCCTGGTCCACCGCGATGTCCGGCGTTGCGCCCTTACCCTCGACGAGCCACTGTCCATCGGCGAATCCACCATAGTTGGGAACGTTGATCGAGCCATTGTCCACCAGTTTGTAGCCGCCTCCACTGCCCACGAGACCGCCGCCCGTCACGTGACCGATGAGTGGACCAATCTTCATTCGCTTCCAGATCTCGCAAAAGAGTTCGCCATCG